>CALFXA010000022.1 GCA_937928015.1 uncultured Anaerolineales bacterium
CCAGCCTGATGGGTGCATTGCGCAAGGACGGCGACCAGTCCATCCTGACTTCGGACGGGAAGGACTACCCGCTTGCCGACATCCCCGCCGATGTTCCCCTCGGCACACAGCCGCCCGATGAGCAATTGATCGTCAGCGGCTTCCTGGTGGATGGCCGCATGGAATGGACCATGATCCAGTATTTCCCGCCAGGCAGCAACAGCGGAGGTGGGGGCGGCGGCACGAGCGGATTCTACGAGCTCAACCTGTCGGGCACGCCCATGCCATTGCCCACGCCCGTCCCGACCCTTCCGTCCACAGGTGGAGGCGGAGGTGGTGGTGGAGGTGGGGGCGGCGGTGGCGGATCAGGCTACATGTACACCGTCGTGGCAGGCGACACCTGTCAGAGCATCGCGGCCAACTTCGATGTGCCCGTCGAGGACCTGATTACAGCCAACGGCCTGCCCGCGGACTGCTCCACCCTGCAGATTGACCAGACGCTCACCATCCAAATGCCACCGCCCAATTTGCCCAAAACCGTCGAGGGATTGCGCGGCATGTTGATGGTCAACCAGTACAACACCCCCGATGGCGGCCAGCGCATGGAATACGCCCTGATCACCGCCGACCCTGACCATCCGTACGTGCTGCTGCAAGGTGATGGATTGGATGCGCTCAAAGGCTACCGCAATCGTCCCGTGGATGTATGGGGCGCGCTTGAGATGGGCGCCGATCAATTCACACTCGTCGTCAAGGTCGATAGGTTCGAAATTCCCTTCCCCGACTTGAACTTCCAAATCCTGAAGGGAACAGAAAAAGCCGTGGAAGTCGAGGGTCAGATGGTTCTGCTCTTCACGACCGAAGAAAACCAGACCTTCCTCGAACTTAACTCGGATTGCAACAGTCCAGTTGGGGCCGAATCGATCCTCAACGCCGACCAATCCACCATCCAGGTCGAGACGCTGGCTATTCCGAACCAGACCTGGGGCAGCTATCCCACCGTCTGCATGTTCAGCAAAGCACCCGCCCTGGACCGAAGCGGCCAGCCCATCGAATTGCAGGTGACCGCCGACCAGGTCTATGTCATGGATGATCCAGGTACCTACCTGCCACCCGCCATAACCATCGAGAAGGTCGAGCTGGTTTATTACATCACCGACCCGCGTTACCCCGCGACGGGGGCCTCCTCCAGCCCAGCGTATATCCAGCCAATGTGGCGCTTCTACGGTCACTACAGCAGCGGAGAGGAATTCGAATTCCTCGTCCAGGCACTGAAGGATGAGTTCCTCTCGCCCGTCATTCAAACGGTTCAGTCGCCAGGATAACAAAACTTCAGGATGTCCCGCCAACGCGGGACATCCTCTTTTTGGGGTTATAATTTTTCACTGTGCGGGGAAGATTATAAATTTCTCACCCAACACTTGAATTCGCTTTTCAAAAATGGAACGCAGCGCCTTCCAAAACCGTCGTGAAGAAGAATGGAGGTAACATGCTAACTTCACATCTGAGAAAAACAGTCTATTTGCCTGTACTTTCGCTGATTCTTATCCTCAATTTACTCATCACCGCCTGTGAACCACTGACGCCTGTTGCAAACAAGACAGAACCAATCACCAGGGAAACAAATTCAACGGTTTACCCAAATCCTGTGACTAGTGAGCAGCAGCTATATCGCTGGCTGGGCGGCAACCTAGCCTTAAGAGCAATCCTTTCCGATAAACCTGCCACGGCAAATGTATACCGCACTCAATTAGAGCGCTCTTTTACAGCTGAGTCGGCGCAAGCATTGGCAAGGCGTTTTGGTATCACAGGGGAGGTATATAGTGCACATGATCGAATATCTGGAACATATATGGTGACAGACGGTCAAGCACACCTCTACGCCAGATCAGATGGTTTCTTTGAGTATTACGCTGGATATAGCCCTGAAAGGGGTGTTCGGGACCTGGACGATAATGTCGCCCACACGGCAATTGACAAGTTCATGAAATCACATGACCTTGATTTTGAATATCAAGTTGAACGTACCTTTCAAGAGGATGGAACTTTCAAACTCGTCCCGCTACTGGGTGGCAAACCAATGCACGACACCAATTTTCAGACGGATGGTTTGTTTTTCAATCTGGATGAAGATGGGAATATTCTTACCATATTTGGTGGTCTGTATTCCACTGAGGTTGTGGGAAATTATCCCATCCGCTCAGAGCAGGAGGCCTTTCAATTCATCTTAGAAGACGGTCTGGCAGGAACCTTGCAAAGCACGGAACGGCACGGGACCACCCCGCCGCTTATCTGGTATCGAAAATATCCAGATGATCAACAAGTCACGCTATATGGCAATGTAAATGTGTTCACTCCAGTAAAAAAAGACGAGGACCCCATTCTGACCCTGGATCAATATTTTTTGGCGGGAAACATCTCAGGCATGGAGGAACTGGATCAATGGCAATTGGTCGTTGCCACTGGAGAATTCCGCACCATCGATGGGATTCGCCAATTTATTGTGGAAAATTGGAAACTGTCAGATGGTTTTATGGAAAGTCGTTATGCTGGCTTGAGTCAGGATCAGGGCTTTGTGATCCTGCATGCAGATATCCTTTCCAGGACCGATTACACCCTGATTGACCCGCCGGCCGATATACCTGCTTACATTTTCAAAACAGGAGGTTCAGTATTCATATCGGGAGTCCCGCTCCCCAATGGAACATTTGAATGGAAGACGATTCAATATAATCCTCTTGGGGCGGATGACATTGGAAACTACCATGTAGACATTGGCGCCAGCAGTTTATATACACCTAACTTTAGCGGCACTCCCATTCCCCTTCCCACCCCGTTTCCAACACCAGTGGTGATATCCACCACAGCGGCAGGGGAAACTTTTTACACGGTACAGCCAGGAGATACATTTGGCACCATCGCCCAAAAATTCAATACCAGCGCCGACGCTTTGATGGCAGTTAACCATATTAATGAAATTGGAATGCTGATAGTGGGAGGTGGCCTCATCATTCCCCCTAGCCTTCCAAAGGATTTTCACGGACTTCGCGGAACTGTCCAGGTCATACAATATCAAGACGAATCTGGCGGCAGCCGAACCGAGTATTCCATCCTCGGGAATGAAGATGAATATTACCAGGCCAATATGTTGCTCACTGGAGACTCTCTTCAAAAGCTGAAAGATTACCAAAATCGTCTGGTAGATATCTGGGGGACGCTTGAAACCATTGATTCCTATGGACGTCCCGTGGTCAAGGTGGATCACTTTGAAATCCCGTTTCCAGATGTCTACTTCCAAATCGTCAAAGGAACACAAAGATTTGTGGACATGCAGAATGAGCGGGTATTCTTATTGGAAACTGCAGATGGAACATACGTGGAGCTTGGCCCTGGCGGAGACCCACTGCTGGTACATGATACTTCCATCGCCTCGCCAGAAGACCAGGTGGTTGCAGAGGTTCTCATCGTGCCAGGTGAATATTTTGGAGAGTATCCGGCCTTGCGCGTTTACCAGCAACGGTTTATAACCTCATCAGGAAATGTGGAACAAGCTGACAGTCTGTTTATTACAGCCAACCAGCCGCTGGTATCACAGGTTAAACTAAAAAACAATTTAGACTTTCGCTCCCCTATTTATATCGTAGAAAAAGTCGAATTGATCTATCTCATTTCCAAACCACGGGCCTCCTTTTCAACGGAAACCCAATCCGTTTATATACAACCCATGTGGCGCTTTTCTGGACGGACCAACAATGGCGATACATTCGAGATTCTCGTCCAGGCGCTCAAAGATGAGTTCCTCTCGCCCGAGATCCAGGTCATCGAGGGTCCGTGATAAAGGTCATATCCCCAAAAGTGCTCCGTGATTACAGAGCACTTTTTTGTTCAAGAGTATAATATTGTCAGACATCTTCTCCAGAATGGAGCTAACGCCATGATCACCACCTATCACCGCCCCCAGACCCTCGACGAAGCCCTGACCCTGCTGGCTCAGCCCAACACCCTGCCCCTCGGCGGCGGGACTCTGCTCTCCCGCTCGACACCTGATCCCGTTTCCGTGGTGGATTTACAAGCTCTTGGTCTGAACACCATCACCCGCAAGGGCAACCCTTCGACAAGCTCAGGGCAGGCTCTCGAACTCGGTGCGACGGTCACATTGCAGCAGTTGCTCGAATCGGAATATTGTCCCGAGGCGCTCAAGACCGCCATCAAACTCGAAGCCCCGCTCAACCTGCGCAACTCCGCCACCCTGGCAGGGACCTTGGTCGCGGGCGATGGCCGCTCCCCCTTCGCCGCCGCGCTCCTCGCCTTGGACGCGAAGATCACGATCCAGGGCCCATCGTCCACGGTCTTGGGCATCGGCGAATTTCTGCCCCTCCGCCCGCAGGGACTCATCACCGCCATCACTCTGCCCGCTCAGACCGAATTTGCCTTTGAGTATGTCTCCCGCACCCCCGCGGACAAGCCCATCGTCAGCGCCGCGCTGGCCTTGTGGCCCTCGGGCCGCGCCCGCCTGGTCATCGGCGGCTTCGGCAAGTCTCCGTCATTGGCGATGGACGGCACCGAATCCGCAGGCGTGGACTCCGCCGCCCGCAATGCTTGCCACGAGGCCGCCGACGATTTCGCCTCCGCCGACTACCGCATGGACGTCGCTGCCACGCTGGCCAAGAGATGCTTGGAAGGTCTGAAATAAGGCTGAAGCCTCAACAGTCTTGTTTAAGAATTTTGAGCGCGATCACAAGTGGGTACGCCTCCCAAGGTTAAATACTGGATTTCCAACATCAATGGTGATGAGTGTATATTTATCATCCAAATGGCTCTAACTGGAACGCCGTCTTGGAAAACTAAAATAACACGCGCAACACGGAGACTTGATGGAAAAAGAGAAGAAAGAAGAAGTGCCCATCTATAACAGATTTCTTGAGACAAAAAAGTTAATTTATGATTCGGCAAAACATATGACAACCCTGAATTCCGGGTTGATTGTTATTCTTTCCACGTTTCTGGCAAATTACCTGCATCAAATTTCGAAAATTAACTTTTTTATCGTTACGTGCGGTTTTTTATGTTTCGCAGGATCGATCTTTTTCTCGATCTTAACCATTACGTTGCTTGTCCACGACCCATATCCAGAAATCAACCCAAATCTCAATTTCGACATCTCGTTTTTTGGTATGTTATTCGCTTTTGTTATGTTCGGCGCAGGTGTATTCATTGTCATCTTTTCGTTCCTTATGGTGTACGTTTTCCCGATCAATTAACCCTTCAGGAGCCATCCCATGACCTTCACTCTCCTTCAAGAACGCGACATCCCCGAGATCAATTCGAAAGCCAGGCTCTACGTCCACGAGCAGACGGGCGCGCGGCTGATCTCCGTGGCCAACAGCGACGAGAACAAGGCCTTCGGCGTCACCTTCCGCACGCCGCCTGCCTCGTCCAACGGCATCGCCCATATCATGGAACATTCCGTGCTGTGCGGCTCGCGCAAATATCCCGCCAAGGAACCGTTCATCGAACTGGCCAAGAGTTCGCTCAACACCTTCCTGAACGCGATGACCTATCCAGACAAGACCACCTATCCCGTGGCCAGCACCAACCTCAAGGACTTCTACAACCTGATCGACGTCTACCTCGACGCCGTCTTTTATCCGCTTATCCCCGAGCGCACGCTCCAGCAGGAAGGCTGGCACTACGAGATCGAGTCTCCCGACGCGCCGCTGACCTTCAAGGGCGTGGTCTTCAATGAGATGAAGGGTAACTACTCCTCGCCCGACAGCCTGCTCAATGAGCACAGCCAGCACTCGATCTTCCCCGACATGCTCTACAGCCTCGACTCGGGCGGCGACCCGCTGGTCATCCCCGACCTAACCTACGCCGAGTTCAAGCACTTCCACCAGACCTATTACCACCCGTCCAACGCCTACATCTGGTTCTACGGCGACGACCCCGAAGCCGAGCGCCTGCGCATCCTCGAAGACTGGTTCAAGGATTTCGACAAGCAGGACCCCCAGTCCGAGATTCCGCTCCAGCCGCGTTTCAGCGCGCCGCGTCGCGAGGTCCACAAATATGACTCGGGCGAGACCGACGACCCCAAGAGCTACATCAACCTCAACTGGATGCTGGATGAGATTCCCGAATCCGAGACCAGCCTCGGCCTGGCGATCCTCTCCCACATTCTGACGGGCACGCCCGCCTCCCCGCTTCGCAAGGCCCTCATGGACTCGGGCCTGGGCGAAGACCTGACGGGCGGCGGCATGGACAGCGACTTCCGCCAGATGAAGTATTCGGTCGGCATGAAGGGCGTGCTGGCCGAGAACACCGCCAGAGTGGAGGAACTGATCCTCGAAACGCTGACGGGGCTCATGTCTGGCATTGATGCCGACACCATCGCGGCTTCGGTCAACACGGTCGAGTTCCACCTGCGCGAGCAGAACACGGGCCGCTTCCCGCGCGGACTGTCGCTGATGCTCGGCGCGTTGACCGCCTGGATCTACGACCGCGACCCGCTCGACGAATTGGCCTTCGAGGCGCCGTTGAGCGCCGTCAAGGCCCGCATCGCCAATGGCGAGAAATACTTCGAGAGCCTGATCCAGAAATATCTGCTGGATAACCCGCACCGCGCCACCGTGATCCTGGAGCCCGACCCGAACGTCAACAAGCAGCGCGACGAGATCGAGAAGGAGCGCCTCGCCAAGACCAGGGCCGCCATGAGCCAGGCCGACCTCGAAAAGGTGATGGCCGACCTCGCCGCCCTCAAGCATCACCAGGAAACACCCGATACCCCCGAGGCACTCGCCAGCATCCCATCGCTCTCGCTGAACGACCTCGACAAACAAACCAAGACCGTGCCCATCGAGGTTTCGCAGGTGAGCGGCGCGCAGGTGCTCTATCACGACCTGTTCACCAACGGCATCGCCTACCTCGACTTGGGCTTCGACCTGCACAGCGTCCCGCAAGACCTGCTGCCCTACGTCGGTCTGTTCGGCCGTGCCCTGCTCGAACTCGGCACCGCGACCGAAGACTTCGTCAAGCTGACCCAGCGCATCGGGCGCAGCACGGGCGGTGTGTGGTCCTCCACCATCACCACCACCGAGCGCGAGAGCGACAAATCGGTGCTGTGGTTCATGCTGCGCGGCAAGGCCGTCGTCTCGCAGACGCCCGAACTGTTCGCCATCCTCAAGGATGTGCTGCTCACCGCCCAACTCGACAACCCCGAACGCTTCAAGCAGATCGTACTCGAAGAAAAGGCGGGCACCGAGGCGGGCCTCATCCCTGGCGGACACGGCGTGGTGCATGGCCGCTTGAGTGCCCGTTTCAGCGAAGCGGCCTGGGTCAGCGAGCAGATCGGCGGCCTCGACCAGCTCTTCTTCCTGCGCGGCCTGGCCGAGCAGATGGAAAAAGATTGGGCGGGCGTGCTGGCCAAACTCGAAGCCCTGCGCAAGGTGCTCATCAACCGCTCGGCCATGCTGGTCAACGTCACATTGGATGAAGCCAACTGGAAGCGGATTCAGCCCCAGGTGGCGGACTTCGTCCAGGCGCTGCCCTCCGCCCCGTTCACACCCCAGCGCTGGGACCGTCAGCCTGTCACCGTCAACGAGGGACTCACCATCCCCGCGCAAGTCAACTACGTGGGCAAAGGCACCAACCTCTATGCCCAGGGCTACGAACCCGACGGCTCGATCCACGTCATCCGCAACTACCTCGGCACCACCTGGCTGTGGGACAAGATCCGTGTGCAGGGTGGCGCCTACGGCGGATTCAGCGTCTTCGACCAGAACTCGGGCATCTTTGATTACCTCTCCTACCGTGACCCGAATATCCTCTCCACGCTCGACAACTACGACAACACCGTCAAATTCCTGCGCGACCTCGACCTGAGCGACTCCGAGTTGACCAAATCCATCATCGGCACCATCGGCGATTTCGACGCCTATCTGCTGCCCGATGCCAAGGGTTACCAGTCCATGCTGCGCCACCTCACCAACTACACCGACGAGGCCCGTCAGCGCACCCGCGACGAAGTGCTTGGCACCACCGCCCAGGATTTCAAACAATTCGCGGACGTGCTCCAGCGCGTGGCCGAACACGGCGAGGTCGTCGTCCTCGGCTCGGCGGAGGCCATCCAAAAAGCCAACGCGGAGAAGGGTCAATTCCTGGAAGTGAAGAAGGTGCTGTGATCCCCTTCCTGCCTCCCCCAAATCCTGAAAAGCGGGATTTGGGGGAGGAGGTATCGTAAGTAGATAGGATCAAACTATGTTTGAAAACAAGTTCGATAAAGGAGATTGGATTGCGCTGCTCAAGATATTTGCAGTACTTGCAATCCTTTTCCTGATGTTTTATCCTCATCAATCGAACTATATAGAAACAGTTGCAAACATTAACCCGTGCAAAAGAATAAACGACGAGTGGCAGTATGTAACCGCATTTGATCTGAATACAAAAATATATATTTGCGGAAAAACAAACAAGCCGTCAGTAGCATTCGATTTGGAAGTTTACGACAAAAATTCTAACGCCCTTATTTATAAAGACAACATAACTGCATCAGCAGAAAAGACAATTCAATATCAAATTGATTACGAATTTCCAGAAGGAATATATCTGGTGACCATTAGGAATCCCAGAAAACCATACGCAACCGCTGAATTCTCGATTAATAAAAGTGACCCATAAAGTTGATAATTGAACACCTTTATACGTTCTCCTTTCGTAATCTTCGCATCCTTTGTGGCTAAAAAACTGTGACCTCAAACCTGCCCCTCGACCAAATCCTGCACGGCAACTGCACCGACATCCTCGCGACCCTCCCCGAGGCCTCGGTCGATTTGGTGTTCGCCGATCCGCCCTACAACCTGCAATTGCAGCGCGACCTGTACCGTCCCAACTTGAGCAAGGTCGATGCGGTGGACGATGGCTGGGACAAGTTCGGGAGTTTCGATGAGTACGATGAATTTACCCTCAAGTGGCTACGCGCATGCCATAAGGTCCTCAAAGATACGGGGACGATCTGGGTCATCGGCTCGTATCACAACATCTATCGCGTCGGCGCGATCCTGCAGGACCTGGGCTTTTGGATTCTGAACGACGTCGTGTGGGTCAAGGCCAACCCGATGCCCAATTTCCGCGGGGTGAGATTTACCAACGCACACGAGACCTTGCTCTGGGCGCAGAAGAAAAAGGGCGCAAAGTACACCTTCAATCATCACGCCATGAAGGCGCTGAACGACGACCTGCAAATGCGTTCGGACTGGAACCTGGCCCTGTCCACGGGCAAGGAACGGGTCAAGTCCAACGGCGTCAAGGCACACCCTACGCAGAAGCCCGAGTCTCTGCTCTACCGCGTGCTGCTGGCCTCGTCCAACCCTGGGGACGTGGTGCTCGATCCGTTCTTCGGCTCGGGGACCACGGGCGCGGTCGCCAAAAAATTAGGCCGCCGCTTCATCGGCATCGAGCGCGACAAGAAATATATCAAGGTCGCGCAGAAGCGCATCGCGGCGGTGACGGAAGCACCCAAAGACGCGCTCAAGGTCGAGGTGCGGAAGCAGGCGCGGGTCCCGTTTGGGGCGCTCATCGAGAGCGGATTGCTGACCCCAGGTCAGAAATTGTATTTCGCCAAGGGCGGCAAATCCGCCACGGTGCTGGCGAACGGACACATCCGCTGCGGCAAGCTGACGGGGTCCATTCACATGGTGGCGCGGTCGCTGCTCGACGGCGCTCCCGCTAATGGCTGGGACCTGTGGCTGTATAATGACAAGAACGGTGAACGACGAACGATCGATGCCTTGCGGCAAACTATCCGCAAAAATAATGTCGGGCGGTAGCGTCCGATTTCAATCCAAGGAGTTCCCATGAAGATCACCCTGCACATCAACGGCACGGACTACCCCTATGAAACAGCACCCGCTGCCACCCTGCTCGCCGTTTTGCGTGGGCTGGGATTTCACGGAGTCAAGTTCGGAGACGAAGATGGCCTTTCGGGTTCGGACACGGTCCTGCTGGATGGGCGTCCCGTCAATGCGGGCTCGCTGCTGGCGGCCCAGGCGGAAGGTCACAAGATTGCCACCATCGAGGCGTTGGGCGAGCACCCCGAGCAGGGCTGGAAGCTGACCGATGGCCTGCATCCGTTACAACGGGCTTTCGTCGAGTCGGGTGCCATCCAGTGCGGATACTGCACTCCCGCGCAGATCCTGGCGGCCAAAACCCTGCTGGAGAAGAATTCCAACCCCAGCGAGGCGGAAGTACGCGAGGCCATCTCGGGTGTGTTGTGCCGCTGCACGGGCTACGTCAAACCCGTCCAGGCGGTATTGAAGGCGGCGGCCGAGATGCGCGGGGAAGCGCCGATGGAAGGCGATGCCATTCATTGGGACTTCGGCACGCCCCAGCCTGAAGCGCCCGCAGGTGACTCGCCCTCCATGACGGGGGTACAGGTGCGCCCGAAGGTGGTCGTCACTCCCGAGACACGGACCTGGCAGACGGTCGGCAAGCCCGAGAAGAAGCTGGATGCCGTCAAGTTGGTGCAGGGCAAGCCCGCCTTCGCCGCGGACTTCGAGAAGCGCGGTCTGCTGTATGCCAAGGTGCTGCACTCACCGCACGCGCATGCCGAGATCAAGAGCATCGACGTCAGCAAGGCCAAGGCATTGGAAGGCGTGGCCGCCGTGCTGACCTGGCAAGACCTGCCGCGCGTGGTCTATTCCACCGCAGGGCAATCGGACCCGATCCCTGGTCCGCTGGATATGTTCTCACTCGACCACAGGGTACGCTTCGTTGGCGACCGTGTGGCCTTTGTCGCGGCGGAAACGCCCGAGATCGCGGAAAAAGCCCTCAGCTTGATCGAGGTCGAGTACGAGATTCTGCCCGCCATCCTGGACCTGCGCGAGTCGATGCAGCCTGGCGCGATCCGCATCCACGATGAACCCGAATACGTCAACTTCGCCGACTCGCATCCCGAGAAAAACCTGGCCGCGGAAATCCGCATCGACATCGGCGACGTGGAAAAAGGCTTTGCCGAGGCCGACCGCGTCTTCGAGGCCGAATACGTGGTACCCAAGGTGCAACAGGCGCACATCGAGCCGCATGTCGTCGTCACCTACTGGGACGAGGACGACCGCCTCGTGATCCGCACCTCCACGCAGGTTCCGTTCCACGTGCGCCGTATGCTGGCCCCTGTGCTGGGACTGCCCGTCAAGCGCATCCGCGTGGTCAAGCCGCGCATCGGCGGCGGCTTCGGCGGCAAGCAGGAAATGCTGATCGAAGACGTGGCTGGGCATCTGACCATCGCCACCAAACGGCCCGTGATCTACGAATACACGCGCGAGGAGGAATTCGTTGCCTCGCGCTCGCGCCATCCCATGCGCGTCAAAATGAAGACAGGCGTCAAGAAGGACGGCACCATCACCGCCAACTCGATGTATGCCCTGTCCGATACGGGCGCCTACGGCTGCCATGCGCTGACCGTCACGGGCAACACAGGCCACAAGTCGATGGCGCTGTACGTCGGCGATGGCGAGTATCGCAAGTCGCCCAACATCCGCTTCTATGCGGACGTGGTCTACACCAACACGCCGCCCGCGGGCGCGTTCCGCGGCTATGGCGTACCACAGGGTTACTGGCCGCTCGACCGTCACCTCGAAAAGATCGCGCGCGAGATGGGTTTTGATCCCATCGAATTCCGCCTGAAGAATACCATCCACCCTGATGAGTATCATCCCTTCTCCACCGCATGGAACGAGGGCCGTGAGCCGCGCCCCGAGATCATCCACACCGTGGGCCTGGAACAATGCGTGGTGCAGGGCAAAGCCGCCATCGGCTGGGACGACAAGTTCGGGAATCAGGAATGGCAGAAAGGTACGTCACCCCACAAGCGGAAAGGTATCGGCGTGGCGTTGGTCATGCAAGGAACAGCCATCCCCTACCTCGACATGGGCGGCGCGTCGATCAAGCTCAACGACGACGGCTCCTTCAACCTGCTAGTCGGCGCCACAGATCTGGGGACGGGTTCCGACACCGTCCTTTCGCAGATGGCCGCCGAAGTGTTGGGCGTGCCCGTCGAGGACGTCATCTGCTACTCGTCCGACACCGATTTCACCCCCTTCGACGTGGGCGCGTATGCTTCGTCCACCACGTACATTTCGGGTGCCGCCGCCACCAAGGCCGCACAGGCCGCCGCGGAGCGCATCCGCATCCGCGCCACCATGATGCTGGGCCTGCCCGAGTCCGAGGCCGCCACCGTCCGCCTGGCCGACCGCAAGGCCATTGCCCCCGACGGCCGCTCCGTGACAATGGCCGAGATTGCGCTCGACTCGCTGCACAAGAACAACCAGGAGCAGATCATGGGCGTGGCCAGCTACGTCTCGCCCGTCTCGCCGCCGCCCTTCGGCGCGCAGTTCGCCGAAGTGACCGTGGACACGGAAACAGGCCAGGTCACCGTCGACAAGCTGGTCATGGCCGTCGACTCGGGCGTGATCGTAAATCCGCTCACGGCTTCGGGTCAGATCGAGGGTGGCATGACGCAGGCCCTCGGCTACGCCGTCTGCGAAGAAATGCGCTACAATGAAAAGGGTCAGGCGCTCGAACGCGACTTCGACCGCTATCACCTCTTCCGCGCCGACGAAATGCCCGAGTTGGAGACCATCTTCGTCGAGACCTTCGAGCCGAGCCACCCGTTCGGAGTCAAGGCCGTGGCCGAGATCCCCATGGACGGTGTCGCGCCCGCCGTGGGCAATGCCGTGCTCGACGCGGTCGGTGTCAACATCGACGAGAATCCCGTCACACCTGAGAAAGTCTGGAAAGCGCTCAAGGCAGCCCAGTAACTTACAAAAACATTAATCGAAAGACTTCCGAAGTGGACCAAACTTCGGAAGTCTTCATTTACCCCGCCGCATGACCCCTGCTCAATTGACCTACCTGTTACCTTACCTGGGTTCCCTGGCCTTATCCATGGGAGTCTTGATCTACACCTACGTGCAGCGCCGCGCGTTGGGAGCTCGGGCATTCTTCTGGTACGTGAGCGGGCAGACTCTCCTGGTTTTTGGCTTTATCCTGGAACTGGTCAACTCCCATTTGGGGTATAAGATTTTTTGGGACGCAGTGCAATGGACGGCAGGGGCCGTCTCCTTGGTGGCGTTTCCCGTTTTCGCTGTGCAATACACCGAGTTCAAACTGAAGAGAACGAAGTTGTTCTTCTATGCCTCGCTGGTCGTGCCCGCCATACTGCTATTCCTGTTGCTGACCGATTCCCATTATCACTGGATTTATGTCCGCCCTGAACTGATCGTAACGGGTCCGTTCTCGGAATTGAAATACGAATTCTCTTCCTTCGTTTATTTCTATGCCACCTACAGTTATGGGATCATCCTGGCCGCGCTTTTCATCGTGGCCCAGCGCTTCTTTCGCCCGCACATTCTCTATCGCGCCCAGATCGTCACCATCATCCTGGGCTTCCTCGTTCCCGTCATTGGGACCATCCTGCCCATCCTCAACGTACATCTGATTCCCCAACCGGATCTTGTACCTCTGACCATCGGGATCGGGAACCTGATCATCGCCTGGGGACTGTTCCGCTTCCGCATCTTCCAGGTCGTCCCGGTGGGACGGGACCGCGTCTTCGAGGAGATGGTAGATCCCGTAGTCATCCTCGACCGCGGCACCACCATCGTAGATGTCAATCGCGCCATGCTCGACCTGTTGGGCATGAAAGCGGAACAAGTCATCGGCCAGTCGGCTAAGCTGGTCTTCGCCGATTTCCCCATCCCGATCAAGATGTACACCGATGTGACCTACGCGCGCGCCGAGGCGGTCTTCCCCGTGGAAAACAGGCTGGTCCATTACGAACTGACGGTCTGGCCGTTGTTCGGTCAGGATCGCGTGCTGACGGGCCGCGTGTACTTCTGTCATGACATCACCGCCATGAAGGCGCTGGAAAGCGACCTGCGCAGGCTCAACCAGGTATTGGAAGAGCGCGTGGATATCCGCACCCGCGAACTGGCCGAGGCCTACGAGACCACCCTCGAAGGCTGGGCGCGCGCGCTCGAATTGCGGGACAAGGAAACGGAGGGGCATTCCCGTCGTGTAACGGAAACCACCCTAAAGTTGGCGCGCGCGCTCGGCATCCCCGAAGATGACATCCTGCACATCCATCGCGGCGCGCTGCTGCACGACATCGGCAAGATGGGTATCCCCGATAACATTCTCAGCAAGCAGGGCCCACTGACCGACGAAGAGCGCGCCATCGTGGTGAAACACCCCGAAACGGCCTATCAACTCCTGCGGCCCGTTCCCTTCCTGCACAAAGCGCTGGACATCCCCTACTGTCATCATGAGCGCTGGGATGGGTCGGGCTATCCGCGCGGCTTGAAGGGACGCGCCATCCCGCTGGCGGCGCGTGTCTTCGCCGTGGCGGATGTCTGGGATGCGGTCCAATCCGAGCGTCCGTATCATCGCGGCTGGCCGCGGGAAAAGGCGCTGGCCTACCTCAAGGAACAGGCGGGGAAACTATTCGATCCGCATGTCGTGGACATTTTCCTCAAGCTGGCGGAAAAGGGCGAGATATAATTGCCCAAAACCTGACTGGCTGGAGAATGGCATGAGCGATCAAATTTATGTAGTAGGACACATCAACCCCGATACCGACACCGTTGCCGCGGCGATGGGTTATGCCTGGCTGTTGCGCGAGCGCGACGGCGTCAATACCGTGGCGGCGCGCGCAGGCGCGCTCAACGCCCAGACCGCCTGGGTGCTCAAAACCCTCGGCCTGGAGCCGCCTGTCCTGCTGACGGATGCGTCGCCCCGCTTCGAATCGGTCATGCATCGCCTTGACACCCTCCGCCCCGACTCGCAATTGGGCCTGGCCTGGACCCTGGCCTCACGCACGGGCGGGATCGCCCCCGTGGTCAGCGAGGATGGCAAACCCTTTGGCCTGATCAACGGCTTGAGCCTGTTCAAATATTTCACCGAAGTGCTCGGTCCGCGGCCAGGCAATGCCACTGTCCGCGAGATGATGGCCGTGCCGTGCGCCGATGCCGTCGATACAACCCTGCCCAAGTATGCAGCCAATGCTCACATCCGCGACATGCTCAACCGCATCCTGCGCGACGAGCACAACGAATACTGGGTAGTGGACGAGAACGGGCAATATCTCGGCATCGCCCGTCAGCGTGACGTGCTCAACCCGCCGCGCCTCAAGATCATCCTGGTGGACCATAACGAGCCGCGTCAGGCCATCGCCGCACTTGAAGAGGCCGAACTACTCGAAATCCTCGACCATCACCGCCTCGGCAACCCGCACACCCATACCCCCATCCGCTTCACCGTGGACATCGTCGGTTCGACCTCCACCCTGGTCTCGGAGCAAACCGCCGAGGCTGGGCTGTCCATGCCACCCGCGCTGGCAGGCACCCTGCTGGCTGGGTTGCTGGCCGACACCCTGATCTTCACCTCCCCCACCACCACTCCGCGCGACAAGGCCGCCGCCGACCGCCTCTCGCGTTGGGCCTTCGTGGGCAACGGTCCGCTCAAGGGCGAGACCATCGAGTCCTATGGGAAAGCCGTGCTCTCGGCGGGCGCTGGACTCTCCAACCGCGACCCGAAGGATGTCGTCAGCACCGACATCAAACCCTTCGAGGCGGGCGGATTCAAGTTCGCGGTGGCCCAGGCCGAAGTCACCGACCTGTTGCAGATCGCTGAGCACCTCGATCCGCTGCGCTTCGCCCTCGATGAACTCAAAGACAAGCGTGGCCTCGACTTTGCCATGCTGCTCATCACCGACGTGGTGCGGGGCACCAGCCGCCTGCTGGTCTCGTCCAACGCCACGCCCATCCTCGACGACCTGCCCTATCCGCCCCTGCCCGACGGCACGCGTGACGCGGCGGGTGTAGTCTCGCGCAAGAAACAATTGCTGCCCGCCGTGCTGGGCCTGCTGGAAAAATAGGCCTTGCCTGCAAAATTCATCCTTAAGTATGACGAACGGGGGCTTGGCCCCCGTTCGTTCTTAAGACTTTCGTTTTCGCCCACGTTCCTTTCACCAACAATTTGAAAGGATGGAGCCGTTCATGGAAAATCAGGTTTCCTTCATCACCAGACTCAAGGTCAGAGTCTACTTGGGGGCCCTGGTTGCAGGTGTCATCATCACGCTGGGGGTCTGGGTCCTGGATCGGATCGTTCAGGATACGAATCCGATATCGAGTGCTTATCTTCCTCTGCTTTCCTTTTTTTACACCATTCCCATCTACTGGATCTGGAAGCGCAACGAGAAATTCATACGCTATTTCGAACGAGTTATTTATACAGCCACGGTCGTATATCTGCTGGGGTTCTTTACCTATAGCGTCCTTCTCGGCGTGCAAACGACCTCCCTCGATCTGAACAAATTCTTTCTCTGGATGGTCATGCTGTACGCCGCCCCATTCCTCATGTTCTCGACCAGGACCGCCACACGCCTCTCCATCGCAAGTTATGGCTACGTTCTTGCGATAGGGATATGGTTCTTGATCAACGTCCCCAAAAACGTTAACTTTGGCCAAAATGTCAGCGTGATCTTTCAGGTTCTGATCGCCAATCCCTTGTACATCATCCTCCTTTCGGTGATCGTCAATTTGAAGGATAAAGTTGTCGAGGCCGAAACGCGGTCCATGCTGATGGATAGGCTTGCCAACACCGATCCGTTGACAGGCATCCACAATCGGCGCAAATTGACCGATACCATCGTCTCCTTGATTCGGGAGAATATCCCCTTCTCGGTCATCCTGGTGGACATCGACCGCTTCAAAAGCATCAACGATACCTACGGGCATGATGCTGGCGACAAGGTATTGCAATATTTTGGCACCGAACTGAGCAGAATCCTCCGACGGGGAGACCTGGCGGGACGCTGGGGCGGCGACGAATTCCTGATCATCTGTCCAAACCTGGGCACGGGCGGACAGTCCTCCCTTCTGCAACGGCTCAACACCATCGGCACCGGCCTGGACCCCCAGGTGGTCCAGCCGTTCCGTCTGAGCTTTGGGGTCGCCACTTGCACCGAAGGCGACAACATGCAGACCCTGGTCAAGCGCGCGGATATGGAGTTATATCGCAACAAATCGGGGAAACAGGATTAAGGTTCTTCCTCACACACCCAGCAATCGCGGCCGTTGCGTTTGGCGCGTAACAGGGCCAGGTGGGCGCGCACTAGTAGTGCGTCCACGCTGGGCAGCATGCCGCGCGTGAAGAATACCCCCAGGCTGATCGATAACGGAATCGACTGTCCCTCCACCAAAAGAGGCTGGGCCTGGACCCTGGCCCGCACCCGTTCCCCCAGGCGACAGGCGTCGGCCAAGGCGGGACATTGCAGCAGCACCGCAAACTTCGCGCTGCGGTAGCGCCCGCACAGGTCCTGCGGGCGGATCGTCTCGCGCAGGACGTCGGCCACGGTTCGCAGAGCCTCGTCGCCCACGGCACGGCCGTAGGTTCGGTTGAGCCGTCGAATGCGGTCGAGGTCGAGCAGGATGGCCGCCACGCCCAGGCGCGATTCGGACGAGCGCACGAACATCTCGGCGGCCTGCTCCAGAAAGGCGCGGCGTAACGGAAGCCCCGTCAGCTTGTCGGTGGTATCCAGAGATTGAGTCGATTTGTTTGGATGATGAATCATGAGTTCTGTCCCGCGCAGGGTCAAAAAATGTAGATGTATTATACGCGTGTGCGATACAACCCACGGGGTCAAAACCGCAAAAGCGGGATGCTCGAAAAGGTATAATATCCACCAATCAACCCTGGATGAAGATTCATGCCAACCATTTATCAAGCGCTCGCAGAAATTGAAAAGAACAACGGCACCGCCGCGCTCTGCACGGTGGTGACCAGTCAGGGGTCCACGCCGCGCCATGTGGGCAGCAAGATGCTCGTCTATCCCGACGGACATTTCATCGGCACCATCGGCGGCGGGGACATGGAACATCGCGTGCTCGACGAGGCTCTGATCGCCATGGCCGAGGGCCAGGCGCAGATGATCAAATACAGCATGGTGGATCCCAGCCGCGGCGATGTGGGCGTATGCGGCGGGACCGTGGAGGTGTTCGTGGAACCGATCCTGCCTGCCCCGACGGTGGTGGTGGTCGGCGCGGGACATGTGGGCAAGGCCGTCGTCCATCTGGCGAAGTGGCTCGGGTTCCGCGTGGCCGTCAGCGACGACCGCGCCGAATTTTGCACGCCCGAGGCTGTCCCTGGCGCAGATGTGTATTACCCCATTCCGATGGAAAAATTGACGGAGTCCATCCAGGTGAACCGTCGAACCTTTTTCGTGCTGACCACCCGCGGGTCCAACGTGGATGCGCTCGGACTGCCCAGCCTGCTCGAGTCGCCTGCGGCCTACATCGGCGTGATCGGCTCGAAGCGCCGCTGGGCCACCACGGTCAAGGCGCTCAAGGAAAACGGCATGGACGACGAGAAGATCGCCCGCGTCCACTCGCCGATGGGGCTGGAACTAAACGCCGAGACGCCCGAAGAGATCGCGGTCAGCATCATGGCTGAGATCCTGATGCTGCGCGACAAGGGCACGGGCAAGATGATGAAGGCCTCCTGATGGCGCTCCCGCCCAATCAACGCATGTTCCACGGCGGCATCCGCGCGGCGGCGCTGGCCGACCAACTGGCGGCGCGCTTCAACGACCGTCAGCACAAGACCCGCGTCGAAACGCGCGGCGAGACGGCCTTGGTGCAGGTCGGCTCGAAGCACGGTACCCCTGTCACCATCCACATTGCGGACACCGAGGGCGGCGTGCTGGTCACCATGAGCCGCGACCGCGACTGGCTGGACCGTACCGCCGATGCCAGTGAATTGCTGGAGCGCGCCGCCACCAATCCGCTTTCGCTGCTGGCGGCCCTGCCCGATGTGATCGGAGAGTTGAATCAGGAAAACGTCGCTCCGTTGATCTGGAACGCGATTAACGACATCTGCGCCCTGACCCGCTCCCTGGCGGGCGAGCGGAACGGCCCCGTCAACCCCAAGGTCTGCGTGTACTGCGGCGTAGCCAACGAACCCGAGTTCGAGACCTGCGTGGGCTGCGGCGCGGCCCTGCCCGTTGACCTGCCGCGCGTCTGTCCCAAATGTGGGCGCGGACACACCTCTGACGCACTCTTTTGTCAGGCCTGCGGCACGCGCCTGGTGGAAGGCTGACTGCAACGATTTATACTGGGCGACGTATAAAAATAAGACAAACGGTTCTTGTATGAGGCAGTCGCTTAGACTATAATCTAACCGTTCTTCAGATACTCAAGGAGAGAAACATGGCCAGAATTTTTGATGTCATTGAATATCCGAACGAGATGACCGATGAGATCGTTCACCGCTTCCCCGAGGAGGGCATCGGCGATTTCCGTATCGGTTCCCAGGTCATCGTGCGTGAGAGTCAGCGCGCGGTCTTCTTCCGCGACGGCAACGCCCTGGATGTGTTCGGCGCGGGCCGCCATACCATCGCTACAGCCAACATCCCGCTCTTGATCGACTGGATCGGCAAGGCTTTTAACGACCGCACCCCCTTCCCCGCCGAAGTTTACTTCGTCTCGATGAAGGAATTCGCCAACAAGAAGTGGGGCACCCCGCAACCCATCATCGTCCGCAACCCTGGCATGGGCCTGGGCGTGGCGCTCCTGCAGGGCTTCGGCACCTACTCCTTCCAGGTGAAGGACCCGCAACAGTTCGTCACCCAGATCGTTGGTGCCCAGCACGCCTATCGCACCACCGACATCGAAGAGCGCCTGCGCACCATGCTCCTCTCCAAATTGCAGGACGTGCTAGGCGAGACGGGCGCGAAGAACTCCGTGCCAGAGATGATCGGCCTGACCGAAGAGATCGGGGCCGCCGTCCGCGCCAAGGTGCAGGACGATTTCGAGGCCATCGGTCTGGTGCTCAAGACCTTCTACATCGGCAATCTCAAGCCGAGCGAGAAGTCGGCCCAGGAACTGCGCGACATGGGCATGCTCGACATGGCCACCTATACCCAGCTCCAGGCTGCGGACGCGATGCGCGATGCCGCCCAGAATCCCAGCGGCGGTGCAGGCCTGACGGCGGGCATTGGCGCAGGCATGGGCATCGGCAACCTGATGCAGCAGGCCACCTCGGGCGCGATGGCGCAGCAGCAAGCCGCCAACAACAACAATAGCGGCAGCGCGGCCAAGGCCTCCGTCCCCGACGTGATGACCCCTGCCGAGGCCGCAGCCTACATGCGTGTCTCCGAAGAGGATGTCATCGCAGCCATCACCGCGGGCGATCTCAAGGCCAAGAAGCTCGGCAGCGCCTATCGCATCAGCAAGGAAGCCTTGGACGCCTTCCTCAAGGGTTAGAAATCAAAAATAAAAAGAGCTTGGCTCCTGAATGCCAGGCTCTTTTTATTTATTTAGCCTGCCTTACAAATCTGTCATTAAAAGAATTTTGCAATTTCTGTTCGATTATTTTTGGGAAGAACTATAATCGAAATAATCCATTGGACAAGACAAAAGGAGAAATCAACATGTCGAAGGATAGCATTGTTGACGCAAGCAAACCCTCAGCGGGGCGCATGTATGATTATTACCTCGGGGGAAATCACAACTTCGAGGTGGACCGCCAGGTGGCCGACCAGGTAATCAAGCTTCTGCCATTTCTCCCAAAATATATCCGCCTGCAGCGCTGGGCCTTACAGGATATCGCCGTCGAATTGACGGAAAATCGCAAATTCGACGTAGTCGTCGATTTTGCGTCGGGCCTGCCCACGAATGACCACATTCACTATAAGGTCCCCAAGGGCACGACCGTCATCTACTCAGACTACGATCCTGTTGTAGTGGAATATACGCGCGAGATTCTCAAGGATACACCCGATACCTATTTCTTTCATGGGGATGCGGGAAAACCTGAGGAACTGCTAAACAAACCCGAGGTTCAAAAGATCCTCGGTGGGCGGCGCAAGGTGGCCTTTGTCCTGTGGGGTGTCAGCATGTTCCTGAACGACGAAGATCTGAGCCACGCTGTCCAGTATCTGTACGAATGGTCTGCGCCAGGAAGTTGTCTGGCCTTCAATGCCCAAGGGTCGGATGTAGACCTGGAAAACCCTGCCGCGGCCAAGATCAAGAAAATTTACGAACAATCGGGAGCCGTCATCCACACCCGCTCACTCGAGCGCTATCTCGAAATACTCTCCCCTTGGAAACCTGACGGAAGAGGGTTCGTTTCATTACTTGACTGGCACGGATTAGATGCCCTTGAATTGGGTAAGGAAGATATCGAGGCCTTCGAACCGATGGGCGGCGGCTACGGCGGGTATCTGGTCAAGTAAATAAACAACACATAAAACAAGGAAGGAATTAATATGTCCCAAGATAACATTGTTGATTCCAGCAGACCCTCATCAGGGCGCGTTTACGATTATTACCTCGGCGGAAACCATAACTTCGAAGTGGACCGCCAGGCAGCGGAACAGGTTCTAAAATTAATGCCCTTCATCTCCAAGTTTGCTCGTTTACAACGTTGGGCATTGCAGGATATCGCCATGGAACTGGGCCAGAAGCGCGGCTATGATGTGATTATCGATTTCGCCTCTGGTCTGCCCACCAACGACCATATCCATCACAAGGTTCCCTCGACCACAACCGTTATCTACTCTGATTATGATCCGATCGTCGTGGAATATACGAGGGAAATTCTGGTAGATTCGCCCAATGCGCATTTCTTCCAGGGAGACGCCCGCAAGCCAGAGGAGTTGCTGTCCAGACCCGAAGTAGAAAAAATCATTAATGGACGGCGAAAGGTAGCCTTTGTCTATTGGGGCGTCACCAGCCTGATTGACGATGAAAGCATTATTCACATGGCGCGTTACTTATACGATTGGGCCGCCCCAGGCAGTTGTCTGGCTTTCAACGCCCAAGGTGCCGACGTAAATCGAGAAGACCCTGCCGTAGCCCAGGCAATTAAGATCTATGATCAGATGGGGCAGAAGACCTACAACCGAAGTCTCGACCGCTTCAAGGAAATGATTCAACCCTGGCAATTAGATGAGCAAGGTTTCATTCCCTTGTTGAAATGGCATGGCTTGGATCGCTCAGAGTTAGGAAAGGAAGACGTGGCGGCCTTTGGTCCCATGGGTGGCGGCTACGGCGCATATCTGGTTAAATAACCTGACGGGGAGTGCATGCATGGACGAGACAGACATGACGTCTGATCTGAGACAGATGGTAAAACAACAGGTAGAGTCTGGTCGCGATGAATTGGCCAGCCTCTACCAAAAAGACATTCAGGAGTTGTTGTTCACCAACCGCTCGGGGATTCGACCGCGCATGGCGGCTCAAATTGCGGAGCAGGAGATGGATGCCCTTCTGAAAGCACTGGATGGGTCATCCGTATCAGGGCGAGAGCATGGCATCTGGTTGTCGCAGATCGGCGTCAGCCATCAAACTCTGCTTCGGCTGGGAAAGTCAACCCGCCAATTCATCATCGCCCACACCCATCCCACCTTGCTGCTGGATGCCCTGAGCATCGTGGATCAGTATGAGGAAACTGTAGCTTTGGGCTTTGCCCAGGACCGCGAAGAACTCATCCTGGCCGAGCAGGAACGCATCCGCGGGGCCTTGCAGTTGGCGGTCGGCCGCTATACAGTGGAAATCACCGAAGTCAAGAAGATCGCCGACCAGGCCACCGAGGCCAACGAATTCAAGACCAAGTTCATCGCCCGTATCAGCCATGAGTTGCGGACTCCTCTGGGAGCGTTGATGGGCATGGCCGAGATGTTACAGGAAGGGGTCTACGGCCCGCTCAACGACCAGCAGAAGAATTTGGTCAGCCGCATCCTGAACAATGTGATCACACTCAGTCGCATCTTCTCTGAATTGCTGGACCAATCCCAGATCGAGTCTGGGCAATTGCGTTTGAAAAAGGAGACGTTCTCGCCCAGTGCCATCGTCGAATCTGTATATTCAAATTATCTGTCGATGGCATTGAAGAAGGGAATCACCCTGCACAAGGAGATCACAGCCAGGGTGCCACAAACGGTGATCGGGGATCAGGCCAGGACCGAGCAAATCCTGTCGAATTTGGTGGTCAACGCGATCAAGTTCACGAATACAGGCAGTGTGAATATCCGCATCGATGGTCAGGGAGAGGCAAATTGGGTTCTCAGGGTGGAAGACACGGGCACGGGCATCTCCGAGGAAGACATGCAAACGATCTTCGAGCCTTTCCGCCAGGCAGATGAAACCACCAGCCGTCGATATGGCGGAGTCGGGTTGGGGTTATCCATCGTCCTATTGTTGGTCAAGGCCATGAATGGTACCATTCGCGTGGACAGCAAGCTGGGCCAGGGCAGCGCGTTCACGGTCACATTGCCCGTCCAGCCTGCGCAAGAATAAAAGGAATCAAAATGGAAACCAAACCTCTGGCATTGGTAATCGAAGACAATGAAGACCAAAACCTGGTATTCACAACCGCGTTGAAACAGGCGGGCTATGAGGTCGAGTCGATCTTCAATGGAGAAACGGCCCGAAAACGGGTGGCGGCAACTCTCCCCGACATGGTGATCCTCGACCTGCACATGCCCGAGGTGGACGGGAACGTGATTCTTGGAGACATCCGCGCCGACAAAAGATTGCAGAATACCCGCGTGATTCTAGCCACCGCCGACGCCGCCTTCGCAGACAGCCTGCAACCCCAGGCAGACCTGGTCCTATTGAAACCCATCAGCTTTTCGCAACTACATCAGTTGGTCAGCAGATACAAGTCTCCTCCAAATGAATAACCCAGGAACGAAAGAGGCTCTCCGCACGGAGAGCCTCTTCGATTTCATTGGGATTTATTCAAGTTCCGAAAGGACATCGGACACGGCGGCGAGGACATCGCCCGCCAGGACCGAGGCTGTGGTGCCGAGCGCCTCGGCGGCTTCCAAGCCTGCCCGCGCATGGATCCAGGCCCCTGCCACGGCGGCGTCATAGGCGTCCACGCCTTGGGCACGCAGGCCGACGATCAGGCCCGCCAGCACGTCACCCGTCCCCGCCCGCGCCAGCGCGGAGGTAGCCACGGGGATGACCGTCGAACGGCCATCGGGCGAGGCGATCACCGTGAAGGCGCCTTTCAACACCACCACGTGACCCCACTCCTGTGCAAAGCGCAGGGCTACGCCCTCGCGGTCCGCCTGAACCTCTTCCTTCGAAAGGCCCGTCAGCACAGACATCTCGCCCGGGTGTGGGGTCAACACGGCGGGTGCGGACAGCAGCTTGGACCAGTCGGGAATTTTCGCCAGCAATTTCAGCCCGTCCGCATCGAAGACCAGTGGAGGCAGGCTGCCGTTCTTTTCTTCCTTCTTCTCAGCCTCGGCATGCACGAAGCCGATGCGCGCCGCCGATTTCTTCGAGACGGCCTTGCCCGTCAACAGGTTCTCGATGAATTCCCTGGTTGTGTCTTCCAGGCCGAGGCCAGGACCGACCAGCAAGGCGGTGGCGCGCTCGAAATTCTTCGCCAACACTTCCGCCGCGCCCGCCGAGATCACGCCCATTTCGTGCGGGAGCAAGATCCAGGTCGCCTCGGGAAACTGCCCTGCCAGGGCTCCATGCAACGGAGCGGGGACAGCCATCGTGACCAATCCCGCACCCACGCGATAGGCGGAAAGGCCCGCCAGAAGCGCCGCGCCCGTGTAATTGACCGAACCTGCCGCGATCAACGCAGTCCCAAAGGTGCCCTTGTGCGCCTCGGACGGTCGCTCGGGCAGGATGGCTGCAATAGCGTCCTCATCAGCCACCTCGCGCTTGACGCCCATCCAGGATTTGACTTTCTCATCCAGGCCGATGTCGGCCACCACCAGATCGCCCGTCAGGTCGGCAGCGGGGGATTTGAGCAACCCCACTTTGACGGCGGCCATCGTCACGGTCAGGTCGGCGGGGATGGTCTCATCGGCGGCTTCGCCTGAATCGCAATCCACACCCGAGGGACAGTCCACAGCGATGACGAAGGGCGGCTCCTCCATCTCGTCCAGCGCGGCGCTGACGGCCTCCAGCGCTTCGGCCACATCCGCTTTCAAAGGCAGTTTGACGCCTGTGCCGAGGACGCCATCGAGCAGGACGTGCGCGGTGTCGAGCGAGGCATACAGGGAGGCAAACTCCTTGTCCTTGGCGGCCTCGACCACTTCGCCGCCCATTTCGAGGAATTGCTCGACCAGCTCGTCGCCCTTGGCCTTGCGCTTGATTAAGTAGGCGCGCGCGGTCCAGCCGTCGGCGGCCAGATGGGTCAGCGCCACCAACGTGTCGCCGCCATTGTTGCCAGGTCCGACCAGGCCCAGAATCTCGACATCTTCTTCTTCATAAAAATATGGCAGGTCGGCCACCGCATAGGCCAACTCGCGGCCCGCGTTTTCCATCATATCCTCGTAGGATAGGCCGTTGGCATCGGCTTCCTTTTCGATCTCGCGCATCTGCGCGACAGTGACCAGTTTCATGGGGTTCCTCCAAGTAAGCATCAAATCTTGCTGAGATTGTACACAAGAATGGTAAAAGTTTTATATGCGTTTTAGAGTTGTGGCATAATGTTTTCAGGTCTGCCCTTCCCCCAGAAAGAGGTGTCTTATGAGTCCCGCCCGTATGTCCAAAGTCGAATCAGGCGTTCGCACCGTATTGGCCTTCAACGAGGCCTTCAACCGTCACGACGTAGTGGGAATGATGCAATGGATGAGCGATGACTGCATCTTCGAGAACACGGCCCCCGCCCCCGATGGGACCACCTACTCGGGGAAAGAAGCCGTGACTCAGTTCTGGCGGGACTTCTTCCGCGAGTCGCCGCAGGCCCGCATCGAGATCGAGGAGATCTTCGGGCTGGGATTCCACTGCGTCATGCGCTGGACCTACACCTGGGTGAACTCAACAGGCACGCAGGGACACGTCCGCGGGGTGGACATCTTCAAATTCAGGGACGGCCTAATCTGCGAGAAGTTGTCGTATGTGAAGGGATAAAATAGACGGTCACCGAATGGTGACCGTCTATTTTCATTTCCACAGGTCCGCTGCAATCTCTTCCAGGCCCAGGGACAGCAACCGCTCCTTCGTCGGGCGGCCCGACTCGGGATCCCAGCCGCGGACGGCGTAGTAGGCGTCCAGCATGGCGGGCAGGTCGGGGACGAAGCCCGCCGAACCGCCTTCCGCCAACGGCTCCAGCAGCGGCTTGGGAAGCTTGTCGTTGGCACGCGTCAGACCGAGGCGGTTGTTGATGGCGCGCTTCAAATTCCAGGCCCGCTCACCCGCCTGCATCATATCTTCCAGCGACCAATCCAACCCGCAGGCGGCGTTGATCAACTTGACCTGCATCTGCGGCTCGACGTTGGCGAAGATGCAGATGGTCAGCGCATTGAAGACCGTGCGCCAATCCTGATGGCGCGCCACGTTGGCAGCCTTTTCCGCACCCGCCTGACGCTCGTAAAAGTCGATGCCCAGGTCGGGATAGACGTGGCCCCACTCCACGAAGAAGTAATCCGACTGATTGTGACATGCGCCGCGTGGCGAGGTGGCATACGAAAGTGCCATGCCCGACACCCCGCGCGGATCGTGATAGGCAACTTCCAGGCCGTTGACCTGCACGGCCTTTTCCTCTGACTTGAAATGCGCTCCAAAGCGTTTCGAGCCCAACGCCAGCAAGTCGCCGATGCCCTCGCGCCGTCCGATCTTGTGGATGAGCTGCTCGATAACGGCCACATCGCCCCAAGCCAATTCGAGGCCGTCGGTATCAGATGTGGTAAGTACACCCTGCTCGAAGAGTGTGAACGCCAGCCCGAGCGTGTTGCCCGTGCTGATGGAGTCAATGCCGTAACGATCACACAGCCCACCCAGCCGCACCACGGCGGCCAGGTCATTGTTCAACAGATTCGCGCCGAACGCCACGGTCGTTTCGTATTCGGGACCCTTGCGCTTGTTCCCATCTTCCAGTTTGACCACCCGTCCGCAGGCAATGACGCAGCCCTGACAGGCGCTCGTCCCCGCCAGGATGGTCTCGGTCATCATCGAACCCGAGACCTTGTCCACATCGGGGAAGACACCCTGGCTGTAATATTTGGCGGGCATCTGCCCGAGATATTCCGCGTAATTGGCCGCCCCCGCCGAACCCAACTCGTGCAGGATATGGGCCTCGTTATCCTGTTTGAGCGTGCGGTTGGCTTCAGAGCGCAACGGCGCGTATTGGGTCAGATCGAAGACAGGAATTTTGTTCGTGCCGTGCACAGCCACGGCCTTGAGATTCTTCGCGCCCATCACCGCGCCGAGTCCCGTGCGGCCCGCCAGACGTCCGTGGTCGGAGAGGATCGACGCGAACAGGACCTGCTTCTCCCCCGCGGGCCCAATGGCACAAACCCGTGATCCTTTCACACCGATCTCCGCCTTGACCTGGTCCTGCGTCTCATAGGTTTCCCTGCCCCACAGGTGTCCCGCCTCGCGGACCTCGACTTTGTTGTCTTCAATCCAGAGGTAGACGGGGCGATCCGCCTTGCCCGTCAACCAAAGGCCGTCGTAGCCTGCGGAGCGCAGTTCGGGACCCCAAAAGCCGCCGATATGCGACTCGCTCCACAGTCTCGTGGCGGGCGAAAGTCCGCAGATGACGAAACGTCCCGTGGTGGGACCCGAGGTGCCCGTCAGCGGACCCGTCATGAAGAGCAGCGGCGCCTCGGGCGAGAACGGGTCCAGGCTGGGGGTCAGGGAAGCGTACAACAGGCGCGCCGCCAGCGACGCTCCGCCCAGGAACTGTTTTTCCCAGGCCTCGGGGATGTGAAACTCCTCGCGCGCGCCCGTGGAGAGGTCGAATTTAAGAATAGGTTGCATAGCCCCTGACCGCCGTCATCAAACGATTTCCTTGGTCACTTCGTTCGCGCAGCGGACGAAATCCAGCACGGTCGGCACGTTGCGCATCATGTACCCCATGCTGCCCGAGACCTTGAGCTTGCTGGTCATCATGGCGGTCATGGGATTCATCTTTCCGAGCAGGACAGCGGTGATGTCATTGTAGCGGGCGCGCAGGGTGAAGACCGGGTTGGGATATTTGGCAGGGTCGGAGGCATACTCGGCGGCGCGGCAGGTGCCACGCCACAGGTCCAGATAGAAGGTTAATTGCTCCTTGAGATTCCCCTCGGGCTCGATGAAAAAAAACAGATCGCCCTCCCAATTTTTGGCGATCTCGCGGTAGCGTTCATCCGAATTTAACTTGTCTTTCAAGCCTGTCAGCCATTCAGGGCTGGGAAATACAGCGGTCATACAAACCTCCATGAATGAGTATGATTGATTGTACCATTTCGATCAAGCGGCTCGCATGGCCGCAATCGCATTACGAAGTTCGCGCAATCTTAACGAATCTGGCTGCGGTTGAATCTTAAGGAATGAAAATCTTGACAAATGTACAAAATGGTCTATGCTTATGCAGAATTGGTTCAAGCATAGAAAGAACCAAACGCCGAAAGGAGAGAATTGCCACTCGCCAAAGGACATCTGTTTCAACAGGCAATTGTTAAATCTCTCGAATCAACTTCTCTGGAGGAGAACATGAAAAAACTGTTTACACTGATCAGCCTGGTCGTGGTGCTGTCACTCGCCCTGACCGCCTGCGGATCACAAAGCAAGACTCCCGAGTTCAACTCGTTGGAGGATTTGTCTGGGTATGCGCTGTGCGCAGGCACCGCCACCACCTATGACTACTGGCTTAACAATGACATGGCTGGTCTCGGCCTGCCCGAGTCGTCCATCTATTCAAAAGTCCCCGCCAACGTAAAGGTCGTCACCCTGGACACCGACCAGGAATGCGCCCAGGCTTTGGTGGCAGGACGCCAGGATTTCGTGGGCTACGTCACTTCCGAGACGGTCGTGGATGCGAACATCGCAGCGGGCATGTCCGTCAAGAAATTGGGCAAACCCGTCTACTCCGAGGATCTGGCGGCCGCGTTCGACAAGTCCTCCACGCTCGACACCGCCTCCCTGCGTGCGGCAGTGGATATGACCTTCGCTAAAATGCACTCCGATGGCTCGCTGTCGGCGCTTTCGAACCAGTGGTTCAAAAGCGACCTGACGCAATCTCCCAGCGGAACCGCATTCACGCCCTCTGAAGCTGCCCCCGTGGATGGCGACCTGCTTTCGACCATCAAGCAGCGCGGCTACCTCCTGGTTTCCACCGACCCGAACTACGAGCCGCAGTCCTTCCTCAACACCGAAGGCAAGCGCCCGTCCGATAGCAAATGTCCCGCCGATGCCCTGACCACCGCCGAAATGCAGGGCTTCGATGTGGATGTCGCCAAGGCCGTTGGTGAGGCGATTGGTGTGGAAACTTGCTTCGCGACGCCCTCCTGGGATACCATCACTGCGGGCAACTGGGCGAACAAATGGGACATCAGCATTGGTTCCATGACCGTCACCACCGAACGCCAGAAGATTCTGGACTTCAGCATCCCGTACTACTTCACGCCTGCCGTTATCGCGGTGAAAGTTGCGAATCCCTAATCGGGAAATTTAACAGAAGGAAAGCGGTAATCCTTACCGCTTTCCTTTATTTTTTTCATGGATACGGAGGCAAAGATGGCATCCATTGCCGACCAGGGAGCGCCTACATCACAAGCGGAACTACTCTACCAGGCGCAACTGCGCAAGGTTCGCATCTTTCGTATGCACGTGGGAATCACATGGGTGGCTCTGCTGCTGATCATTGTCTTCTTTTTCAGCGGGCAGAATTTCCTCGGTATCAAAACCATTTCGTTGGATACCGACTTCATTTCCAGGAACCTGTCCTTCATTGCTGGCGGCCTGGGGGAAACGATCCGCATTTCGATCCTGTCCATTCTGCTCGCCATTCTTCTTGCCCTGCTGGCCGCGCTCGGACGTCTCTCCACCTTCCCGCCCTTTTATGCTCTGAGCACTTTTTACGTCTCGCTCATCCGCGGCACACCTCTGTATTTGCAGATTTTTTTCTTTTTCCTTGCATTGCCCCAGATCATTCCCGCCTGGGCCGCCGTGCCAGGTCTCTGGGCGGGCGTGCTGGCGCTCGGCTTGAATTACGGCGCGTACATGAGTGAGACTTTCCGTGCGGGCATCGCCTCGGTCAGCAAGGGACAGCGCGAGGCCGCCATCGCCCTCGGCATGAATCCAGGCCAGACCATGCGCCGCATCGTCATCCCGCAGGCCCTGCGCTTCGCCATCCCCCCGATGGGGAACGACTTCATCTCCATGACCAAGGACTCGGCCCTGGTTTCAGCCACGGGTTTCGTCCATGAGTTGATGTGGCGCGCCACCAAGGTCGGGCGGGCGCAATTCAACAACCTGGAAGCACTCATCGTGGCCGCCGTGTTCTACTGGGGCCTGACCCTGATCCTGACTTATTTCCAGAATCGGCTCGAAGCCCGCATGTCGAAGGGAGACCGCTAACATGGCCCCCATCGTCAAAGTCTCCAATCTCGACAAATATTTCGGCCGCCTGCATGTGCTGAAGAATGTCTCGCTCGAAGTCCAGCCGCGTGAAGTGGTCTGCATCATCGGGCGCAGCGGCTCGGGCAAGAGCACCTTCCTGCGTTGCATCAACTTCCTCGAAGAACCTTCGCACGGCACCATCGAAGTGGACGGCCTGGTGGTGGCGGGCGGCGAAAAGGGCAAGGAACACCGCCAGTTGATCCACGATCTGCGTCTGCGCACGGGCATGGTCTTCCAGGATTTCAACCTTTTCCCGCACATGAGCGTGCTCGAAAATGTTATCGAGGGACCCGTCATCGTCAAGAAGATGGATCGCGCCAAGGCCATCGAACTGGCCGAGAAGAATCTCAACAACGTGGACATGCTCTGGAAGAAGGACGAGTATCCCAACCGCCTCTCGGGTGGACAGAAGCAGCGCGTGGCCATCGCCCGCGCCCTGACCATGGAGCCGCGTGTGATGCTCTTCGATGAACCCACTTCGGCCCTCGACCCCGAGTTGATCGGCGAGGTGCTCAACGTGATGAAGAAGGTCGCCCAGGAAGGCATGACCATGCTGATTGTCACACACGAGATGGGCTTCGCCAAAGAGGTCGCCGACCGCGTGATGGTCATGGCCGAAGGCGAGATCATCGAGCAGGCCACCCCCGAGGAACTGTTCGAGAATCCCAAAGACCCGCGCACCCGCGCCCTGATCGACCGCTATCGCTCGGGAAGCAACTGATGCCTCTTGCCATCGTCCGCCAGGTCAGCGCGCGCTTCGCCGAATGTGAGTTGACCCACATCCAGCGTGAACCCATCGACGTGGGCAAGGCCCGCGCCCAACATGCGGATTACGTTCGGGCGTTGAAGAGCCTGGGATGTCATGTGGTGGAATTACCCGCCGAAGACGATCTGCCTGATTCAGTCTTCGTCGAGGATGCGGCCTTCATCCTGCCCGAAGTAGCCGTCATCACCCGCCCTGGAGCCGACTCCCGCAAGCCTGAGACCGCTTCCGTCGCTGACGCCCTGCGTCCGCACCGCGACCTGCTCTTCGTGCGCGAACCCGCCACCCTCGACGGCGGCGACGTGCTCGTGCTGGACAAAGCCATCTACGTCGGCCTGTCCTCGCGCAGCAATGCCGAGGCGGTTCGACAACTGCAATCCATGCTGGCTCGATATGGCTACAAGGTCCACGGTGTGCGGATCGGGGACTTCCTGCACCTCAAGAGCGCCGTCACCCGCCTGGACGAAAACACCCTGCTGGTCAACCCTGCCTGGGTGGACCCCGCTCTCTTCGGCGGGTTCCAGATCGTTGAGGTGGCTCCGTCCGAGCCGACGGCGGCCAACATCCTGGTCGTGGGCGGGACGGGCATCTATCCCGATGCCTTCCCCGAAACTCAGGCGCGCATCCAGGCGCACGGGACGCGCCTCCTTACCCTGGATGTCTCCGAGATCGCCAAGGCCGAAGGTGCTGTCACATGCTGTAGTTTGATATTGGCATGACTTTCGTGCTGAGCGGAGGTGCTTCTGAGTGGTAACGAAGAAGGACCGCAGCCGAAGCACGACATGGTAATAGAACTTGGAATCAAAAAATCCCCGTTCTCACGGGGATTTTTCTACTGCTGAGGATGCAGTCAACCTGTGCGCTGGAGAGGACTTGAACCTCCACGGCTTGCGCCACATGGCCCTCAACCATGCCTGTCTGCCAATTCCAGCACCAGCGCAGGCAGGCCGTATTATAATCGGGATGCTTTTCTTGTCAAGCAAATTTCATAGTGACGACGTTGGTCGTCACTATCCGCATAAGGAGCAATCATGACTCGAATTGTTGTAGACGCCATGGGCAGCGACGAATTCCCCGTGCCCGATGTGCAAGGCGCAGTGATGGCCGCCCGCGAGTACGGCGTGGAGATCATCCTGGTCGGCGACGAGGCCAAGGTCAAGCCCGCGCTCGAAGCCGCCAACCCTGGGAATTTGCCGATCCGCATCGTACACGCCCCCGAGATGCTGACCATGAACGACAAGGGCGAGGACCTGGCCTTCAAGGCCCGCCACAAGGACGCGCAGAACTCGATGGCCGTCGGCATCGACCTGGTCAAGAAGGGCGAGGCAGATGCCTTCGTCACAGCGGGCAACACGGGCGCGGCCATGGTCACGGCCCTCTTCCGCCTGGGACGCATCCGCGGCGTGGAGCGCCCCGCGCTGGCTCCCGTCTTCCCGACCGCCACGGGCTCGTGCGTGGTGCTCGACATCGGCGCCAACCCCGACTGCGAAGCCATCCATCTTTATCAGTTCGGCATCATGGGCAGCATCTACGCTGAAAAAGTGCGCAGCGTGAAGAATCCCAAGGTGGGCCTGGTCTCGAACGGCGAAGAGGAAGGCAAGGGCAATCACCTCGTCAAGGAAGCCACGCCGCTCTTCAAAGGCTCGAAACTGAACTACTTCGGCAACGTCGAAGGCAAGGAAGTCATCGGCGGCAAAGTGGACGTGGCCGTCACCGATGGCTTCGTGGGCAACGTGATGCTCAAGACCTCCGAGGCGGTGGCCAAGCTGATCGTGGATAAGATCAAGTCGGCCATCAAGAACGGCGGACCGCTGGCGCTGATCGGCGGCGCGCTGGTCAAGCCCGCGCTGAACCAGATCAAGAAACTGCTCGACCCAAGCGAGGAAGGCGCCGCCCCGCTGCTGGGCGTCAACGGACTGGTCTTCATCGGCCACGGCCGCTCGGATGCCTTCGCCATCAAGAATGCCGTACGCGTCGCAAAGAACGCCGTGGACGCCAACGTGCTCGACGCCATAAAATCTGCTATCGAAGAAAGCCTGAAGAAGTAGACCCTCCCATGAAGATCATCAAAAACGATAAATTAATCGAACGCAATGGAAAGATCGGCAATTGGACCAGCATCGGCGGCCTGATCGTGCTGGGCCTCGGCATGTATATCAGCTTTACAAGACAGGACCTGGTCAGCTATGCGTTTGTAGCCCTGCTGCTGGGCTTCATCCTGACCCAGGTCAGCATCTACATGGGCAACCGCTTCGGCCGTTCCCCCCGCCCCGATGAAACCCTGGATGCGGGCCTCAAAGGCCTGCCTGGCGATTTCACCGTCTATCACTACACCACCCCTACCTCTCATCTCATGGTGGGTCCCGCGGGAATCTGGGTGCTGCTGCCCTATCGTCTGGGCGGAACCATAACCTATGAGAAGAATCGCTGGAAACTCAAAGGCGGCGGATTCCTGCAAGGCTACATGCGGCTCTTCGGTCAGGAAGGCATCGGCCGCCCCGACGTCGAGGCTGACGCCGATATCAAGTCGCTGCAAAAGGAATTCGCCAAACACATGGACGTGGAGCAGATCCCGCCCATCTCAGCCCTGCTGGTCTTCACCGAGGAGAGCGTGGAATTGGACACAGCCGACGCGCCCATCCCCGCCATGAAGATCAAACAGATCAAGGATTTCATGCGCCAGAAGGCCAAGGAAAAGCCGCTCAGCGCCGAACAGATCGAGAAGGTCAAAGCGATCCTGGGGTAGGCAAGACGAAACGACGAATCAGTGAATCAGCGAGTCAGGGTAATTTGAACCCGACTCGCTGATTTGTTTATCGCTGCATCGTTGAATCGCTGAATCCTCCCTCGTATGGTACACTTGTTCTACTATGACTTCCATTGTAGCAATCGACATTGAAACCACGGGCCTCGACGAAAAGCGCGACGCCATCATCGAGATCGCGGCGGTCAAATTCAAGGGACATCGCGTCGAGGATGAGTTCTCCACGCTGATCAACCCTGGGCGGCACATCCCCGAGTTCATCACAGGGCTGACGGGCATCGACGACGCCATGGTGCGTCAGGCCCCGCGCCTGGCCGACATCGTCCACGAGTTGGAAGCCTTCGTCGGCGATTGCCCCGTCGTCGGTCACAACGTGCGCTTCGACCTGGGTTTCCTGCAAAAGACGGGCATCCTTGCCTACAACGAAGTCATCGACACCTACGAACTGGCCGCCGTGCTGATGCCCTCGGCCAGCCGCTACAACCTGGGGGCGCTCGGTCAGCAGTTGGGAATTCCCCTGCCCGCCACCCACCGTGCCCTCGACGACACGCGCGTCACACAGGCCGCCTACGTGCGCCTGATGGAGATGGCCGCCGAGTTGCCGCTCGAAACCCTGGCCGAGATCGTCCGCCTGGGCGAGCCGATTCCCTGGGATGCCAATTGGGCCTTCCAGCAGGCCTTGCGTGCACGCGTTAAAGAAGGCATCCAGCCGAAGAAGAGCAAACACAAAGCGGACCTGCGGCCTGCTCCCGCTTCGAAGGACGCGCCGCCGCTGTTGATCCCCGAAGAGCCTGTGGCGCTCGACCCCGAAGAGGTGGCCTCCATCCTCGAATACGGCGGACCCTTCTCACAGTATTTCCAACTCTACGAGCACCGCCCCGAGCAGGTGGAAATGCTCAAGGCGGTGACCGACGCGCTCAATAACGGAATCCACCTGATGGTCGAGGCAGGCACGGGCGTGGGAAAATCCTTCGCCTACCTCATCCCCGCGTCGCTGTTCGCCATGCAGAACAACACCCGCGTGGTCATCTCCACCAACACCATCAACCTGCAAGACCAGCTCATCCAGAAAGACATCCCCGACCTGCGCGCCGCGTTGGGCATCGACCTGCGCGCCGCCGTGTTGAAGGGCCGCTACAACTACCTGTGCCCGCGCCGCCTGCAATACCTGCGCCAGCACGGACCCGCGAACGATGACGAGTTGCGCGTGCTGTGCAAGGTCCTGGTCTGGCAGTTGGAGAACCAGAGCGGCGACCGCAACGAACTCAACCTGACAGGTCCCACCGAGCGCGAGGTCTGGCGGCGCATCTCGGCCGAGGACGACAACTGCACCACCGATACCTGCCTGGGCCGTATGCACGGAACCTGCGCCTTCCATCGCGCCAAACAGGCCGCCCAATCGGCGCACGTGCTGATCGTCAACCACGCGCTGCTTCTCTCGGATATCGCCACGGGCAGCAAGGTCCTGCCCGAGTACGGTTACGTCATCGTGGACGAGGCCCATCACATGGAGTCGGCCACCACCAACGCGCTCAGCTTCCGCCTGACACAAGCGGATGTGGAGCGCATGACCCGCGAAGTGGGCGGCTCCTCGGCGGGGATTCTGGGCCGCCTGCTGACGGAGGTCCACGAGTCGCTGCGCCCTTCCGACTTCGGCCTGCTTCAGCAAAAGGTCAAGCATGCCACCGACCAATCCTTCCGCCTCGAACAGTTGATGCGCCAGTTCTACACCGTGCTGGGCGAGTTCACCGCCATGCAGCGCGAGGGACAGCCGCCCAGCAATTACGCCTGGCAGTTGCGCATCACGCCCGCCGCGCGCACCCTGCCTGGCTGGGACGATGTGGAGATGATGTGGGGCGAAGCCGACGACACCATGGTACAGCTCATCAAGTCCATTGGCGAGTTATACAAGGACGTGGCCTCGCTCTACTCGGAAGGCTTCGACAACCTCGAAGACACCATGAGCAGCCTGAGCAACATCCTCAGGCGCATGTCCGAAGCGGAGGCCGCCGCCAACGGGCTGATCAGCAAACCGACCAACGAACAGGTCTACTGGGTCGAGGTCAACCCGCGCGGAGACAGGCTTTCGCTCAACGCCGCGCCCCTGCGCGTGGGTCCGTTGGTGCAGAAATATCTCTGGCACGAGAAGGCCTGCGTGGTGCTGACCTCCGCTACGATGACCGCCAACGGCGAGTTTCAATACATCAAGAACACCCTGCAGGCCGAAGAGGCCGAGGTGCTCTCGCTGGGTTCACCCTTCGACTACGAGTCGAGTACGCTGCTCTACATCGCCAACGACATCCCCGAGCCGAACGTCAACGGCTACCAGCAGGCCCTGGACCGCGGCATCCTCCAACTGGCCAAGGCCACGGGCGGACGGATGCTGGTGCTGTTCACGTCCTACGCCGCGCTCAAGAAGACCTCGCAGGCCATCACAGGACCGCTGGCGCGCGAGGACATCTTCGTCTACGAACAGGGCGAAGGCGCTTCACCCAATGCCCTGCTGGATTCGTTCAAGTCCACCGAGCGGGCTGTGCTGTTGGGCACACGCTCCTTCTGGGAGGGCGTGGACGTGCCAGGCGACGCGCTCTCAGTGGTGGTCATCACCAAACTGCCCTTCGACGTTCCGTCCGACCCGCTGATCGCCGCCCGCTCGGAACTGTACGAAGACCCCTTCAACGAATACTACCTGCCCGAGTCGATCCTCAAATTCCGCCAGGGATTCGGCCGCCTGATCCGCTCCGCCTCGGACCGCGGCATCGTGGCCATCTTCGACCGCCGCGTGCTGACCAAGCAATACGGCCGCATGTTCCTCAACTCCCTGCCGCAATGCACCGCCCGCCAGGGCCCCGCGGCCAATCTGCCTAAGATGGCAAGTCAGTGGCTGGGGACGTGAAATTAAAAAAATAGTTAGGAGGACAAAATGAGCAATAACGTACTCATTTTTGGAGCAGGTGTATCTGTGAGCGCAGGTATCCCTGTACTTTCAAATTTCATTGAAAAAATGATGGAATTTGGGCAAAAGGGAATGAATGGAAAACAGTCGCTGTCACATGAAGACAGAGAAATTTTTGAAAAAGCTATTGGTGTGAGAAAAAAGCTAAATGAATATCACGGGCGTGCATCTTTTGATGATCGAAATTTAGAAGATATACTATCAATTCTGTCCTTCAACGCAATGAGCGGGAAACGCGAAGATAAAGAGAATCTCAATGCGATGATTAACGGAATTGGGAAAACAATAGAACTTACATGCTCAGTTAAACATAGCGGCAAGCTAAATGAACTTCAAAGTGATGGCCCAGACCTGTATAGGACATTCTGGCGAAGAATTATCAAGAAGTTCAATTTCAAAGATAATTTGCCCACAATAATTACATTTAACTACGATTTAGTACTTGAAAGATCACTCTTACAAGTATTGATCAATACTACTTTTGATGGGACGCGCGATGATATCAGATCAATACTACCTTATGATGGATTGATAATAAAATACCAAAATGAACTTATCAATAATCCAATTTATGCAATAGAAGATGCTGAATATCGGGTATCTGTTTATGGTGGCGACGGAAGATATGCCTATGGAAAAATGCTTTCTGATAATGAGAACTTTGAAGCTAAATGTCCTTTAAGTATTGACCTCTTGAAACTACACGGCTCATTAAATTTCCCGACGAAGAAGAACAATAATAAAATCTCATTAACCAGGCCAGTAGAAAATCCATATATATTGCCGCCTGTTTTCAACAAGTCGTTTCCAGACAGCGGACAAAAGACATGGAAAGCGGCTCTTGATGCATTACGGAATGCAAAAAACGTCATCATTGTAGGATATAGTTTGCCTATCACAGATATATACATGCAATATTTTTTCAAAGCTGGTATTGGCCCAAATACTGATTTGAACAAAATTATTGTCTTTGATCCTGTACTTTTCCGCGACGATGACAGCTGCGAAGCAATGAAAAAAAGGTACGGAAATTGTTTCTCGGAACAAATTAGAAAATATATAGACTTTAGGCCATCTAATCCCAATGCCAATGAAATCTTCAGTAAACGAAATTACTATGGCACTTTTCAGCATTTCGTTAATCTTATTGAAGACGACGAAAATTACCTGTTTTTTAGATAATTCATGATTAATATTAACTCTGCGTCACTTCGGCGCAGTTTTTATCGTCCACCCATCCCTATCGGGAGTAAAATCGCGCGAACGCCCAAACAACGAGGTACCCATGTCCGCTCATCGCAGGAAGTCCACGCAGGTTCTCTCGATCTTTTCCGTGCTTGCCCTGGTCACCTTTGCCTGTGTCACCGTCACGGGCAGCGCCCCTGGCGCAACTCCAACAGAAGCCGCTCCCACAGCGGATATCCCCGTCCCAACCCAGGCCCTGCTCTCCCCCAACTCCCTGCCCATGCCCAGCGGCCTGGTTTTGGAGAGCGCCGTCGACACCGAGCGTGACCTGAGCAGCTACCAGGTCACCTACCTGGAAGACCTGGCAGATGGCTTCTCTGGCGAGAATCAGAGCGAAGTGGACATGTATTTCGGGGAAACCCGTCAATTTGACATCCAACTCACAACGGATAAGCAGCCGTTGGTCTGGACCACAGGCTGGTGTGCACAGGGAGAGGAAACACTCCAGCAGAATCTGGAAAAGATCCAATTCGAAATGGCGGTTAATGGGCAACCCGTGGACCTCGAACAGGTCTACCAAAGCGACAACGAACACTCCTGGCACACCGCTGGAAATCTGTGTCGCTTCTATCGGATCCTGGTCAACAATTGGCCTGAGGGCACCACGACGCTCACGTCCAAAACCATTCTCCAAGAGTCGATCAGCGACGGCCTCAAGGAATATCCCGCTGGCGAATTGACCCGAACCTATCATGTCGTCCGCTCGGGAGGGGCCAGCCAGGACGCCCCCAGTTCGGGAGGTCCCGCCTTCGGCACCCCAAATGAGACCCAGGCCGCGATCAAGAACGGGGTGGAAAGCATCACCAGTTTGGGCGAAAAATCGCCTTACACCTATAACGGAATTTCTCGATACGATGTCAAACTGAACAGTTCGAACGGCCCGCTCATCTGGTGGTCGAACGGTTGGTGCACGACCACCGATAAAATCCTGGCCCAGAACCTGGAAAACATCCGCTTCGAGTTGTTCATGAACGACCAGCCCATCTCGCTGGACAAGGCGTTGCCCTATTTTTACAAGAGTTCCGATGGATTGTCCTGCTTCGATTACGCCATCGTCATGCACGGATGGACGTCCGATACGACAGTGCTGACCTCAAAGATCATCATGCTGGCCTCGCTCAACGACGGCATGGACACGTATTCGGCAGGGACCGAGTACACCAAGAACATCGTCATCAATGGACCATAGCAGGATGGCATATTGGCAATGGCCAGTTGATTCTGTATATTCAAAAGCCAGCACCGATTACGCTGGCTTTTGAATATAACAGGGCGGCTTACCACAACCAGGGAGCAGGCATACCGCTCTCCTACACTTGGGAGTACAATGGCGCGCATGTCTAAAGTCGCCATACTCACCGATAGCACCGCATATCTTCCCCAAACGCTCCTCGACCAATATCAGATTCACGTCGTTCCCCTCGGCATCATCTGGGGCGAGGAGACCTATCAGGACGGCGTGGACCTCAAGGCTGAGGATTTCTACCGCCGCCTGTCCACGTCCAAGGTCATGCCGACCACCTCGCAAATCCCCGTAGCCGTCATGCAGCGGACCTTCCAGTCCCTGCTCGACCAGGATTTCGACGTGCTGGGCATCTTCATCTCCTCGAAGTTCTCGGGCACGTACCAGTCTGCCGTGCAGGCGCGCGAGGAACTCGCCAGTGCCGCGGAGCGCGTCGCCGTGGTCGATTCGCTCACCACCACCATGGCGATGGGCTGGCCCGTGCTGACGGCCGCCCGCGCCGCCCAGGCGGGCGAAAGCCTGGTCAACTGCCGCAAGGCCGCCGAGAATGCCCGCGACCACAGCGGCGTGCTGTTCGTGGTCGAGACGCTCGAATTCCTGCGCCGCGGCGGACGCATCGGCGGCGCGCAGGCCTTGCTCGGCAACCTGCTCAACGTCAAGCCTGTGCTGCAAATGCAGGATGGCCGCATCGAGCCCGTGGAGAAGGTCCGCACCAAGCGCAAGGCCATGCAGCGTGTGGTGGACGTGGTGGCCGAACGGGTTGGGGCGCAATCCCCCGTCCGCCTGGCGGTCGCCCACGCGGACTCCGCCGGAGACGCCGCCTGGCTGATGGAATCCGCCACAACACAAATGTCTCCCACCGAGACGCTGGTCTGCCCACTCAGCCCCGTCATCGGCGCGCACGCGGGCCCAGGCACGGTCTCGCTCAACTACATGTGCGGGGTGGAATAAGCCGCGTGCTCACCGTCAGCGAGTATCTCACTCGAATTGCCTACGCGCAGCCCGTCAGGGCGGACCTCCCTACCCTGGCAGGCCTGCAGCTTGCCCACATGCGCGCGATTCCGTTCGAGAATCTAGACATCGGCCTGGGACGCAGGATCGAGCTGGCCGAGTCTGCGCTGTGGGACAAGCTCATCATCCACGGGCGCGGCGGGTTCTGCTACGAACTCAACGGGCTGTTCGCCTGGCTTTTGAAACAGATCGGCTTCCAGGTCACCCATCTCAACGCGCGCGATTACCGCGAGGCGGACGACTCCTTCGGCATCGACTTCGATCACCTGGCGTTGATGGTGCAGATTCCCAACGAACCGACCCGCTGGCTGGTGGACGTGGGCTGGGGCGATACCTTCACCCAGCCGCTCGACATCGACCAGCCCGACTGGCAGGAGCAAAGTCCGCGCGCCTACAGGCTGGAACCGTTCAAGGACGGTTACCAACTCTGGCAGCGCGGCTTCGACGGCAAGATCGAGCGCCAATACTACTTTGATCTCACGCCGCACAGCTTCCCGTCCGAGTATGAAGTGGCCTGTGTCTATCATCAGACTTCGCCCGAATCCATCTTCACCAAGAATCGCATCATCTCGCGTCTCACCCCCGATGGCCGCGTCTCACTCGACAAGGACCATCTCATCCTCACACAAAACGGCCAGCGTACCAAACGTCCACTGACAGATGAGCAGGAATTCCACAGCCTGCTGAAGGAATATTTCGGGATTACCTTACATTCGCCCTGAGCGGAGCGACGAACGCATGTGAGGAGCGCAGTCGAAGGGCGCATCTTGGTAAACCTGCCCTTCGACTACGGCCTTCGCAATGCTCAGGCCTCCGCTCAGGGCGGAGATAAAATTATGCCCAACGCCTACTTCCTCCTCTTCGAGCTCATCATCTACATCCAGTTTGCGCTCTGTCTGCGCCACGCGTGGATGCGGCGTCCCGCGGACGTGCTGCGCCTGTTGTTCGGCGTGGCCTTCGGCGTGCTACTCGAACTGGCCACCATCCGCCAACTCAACGCCTATGAATACGGGCGTTTCCTTTTCATGGTGCTGGATGTGCCGCTTTGCATCGGTGTGGCCTGGGGCTGCATCGTCTACAGCGCGATGGAATTCTCCGACGCGAGCGATCTGCCCTTTTGGGCGCGCCCCGTGCTGGACGGCCTGCTGGCCCTCAACATCGACCTGGCCCTGGATGCGGTCGCCATCCGCCTGGGATTTTGGGACTGGGGCCGCGGCCTGGACTTCCAATACTTCGGCGTGCCCTTCGCCAACTTCTGGGCCTGGTTCTGGGTGGTCTTCTGGTTCTCGCTGGGCCATCGCCTGCTCTCGCGCCGCACAGACTGGGTCGGGACCTGGCTCTCGGCTCCGCTGGGACTGATCCTTGGCCTGGCAGGCGTGCTCGGGACGAATTTCCTGATCTCGTTCATCATCCCCTTCGCCTATCACGGTCTGACGGTGGCCATCGCCATCGCCGCCCCGCTGCTGTTCATCTTCTTCCTCAAACCGCGCTTCAATGTCCGCACCGCCCCGTCCCTGGTCTTCTGGGTGCCATTCATCTCCCACGCCTATTTGCTGATCGCGGGACTCGTCTCGGGCGTCATTCTGAATCCGCCCTTTCTGTTGTTCGTCGGGCTGGCGATGATCGCAGCCGCGTTTTATCTGCATCGTCCCATCGTGCAAAAATTTTTCGTCAAAAACCTGGCATGATAAAATCGGTCCAATAGATCGACTATATATATCGGTAGGAGAATTTTATGAGCGTTGACAATTACTTGCAGGAAGCGGGCGCCTTAGCCACCCTGGCAGGCATTCTGGCGGGCTTTGGCATCTCAGCCGTGATCCAGTTGCTGGCCACAGATCGCAGGGACAGGGTCATCACCGCCACCATCGTCATCTTTGCCGCCTCGACCGTGATGTTTCTTTATGCGCTGATCGTCTCAGTGCTGTCTTTTGCCGCCGCAGCGGAGTTAAACAATGTCCCCAGCGGCCTGGACGGCATCAACATCAGCGGGCTGTTGGTCCTGTTCGGGGCGGTGTACGTCTTTTTGGCGGGCATCGGCACCTCGGGCTGGATCCGCTCAAAGATCGCAGGGGTCTTCACCACGGTGTTTGCGCTGATCAGCGCCTGCCTGATCGGATATGTCATCGTCTCGGTAATCTCGGTGTTTCCTTAAACCTGGACGCCTTGACCGCGCTCGGCGCGAATTGTCCAAACAAAAATGCCCCTCGGAAACGAGGGGCATTTTTCTGTTCAGTTTAGCGAATCTTGAACATCTGCATGAGCTTCATGGCCAGGTTCAGGTCGCCGCCCAGTTTGATCTTGCCCTGCATGAAGGCGGCCATCCCGTCCAGTTCGCCCGTGAAGATCTTGACGTAGTCGGCCGAGTCGGCGGTCAGGCTCATCGTGGCGGGACCGCTGGGCGCACCCTGCGACACGTCGCACTTGCCGTCCTTGATGACGGCGGTCCACTCGCCAGCGTTCTCGCCCGTGAATTTGAAGTGGATGGTGGCGTTCACGCCCTGCGCCTTCTCGGGAAGGAACGCGCCAGGCATCTTGGACATCAGGTCGGAAATTGAGAGGGGCATTGTTTTCTCCTTGGTTGTGATTATTGCAAATTCTCGAAGATCGCCGCGGCGCCCATGCCGCCGCCGATGCACATGGTGACCATGCCGTACTTCGACTTGCGGCGATCCATCTCGTGGATCAACTGCGTGGTCAGCTTGGAGCCCGTGCAGCCCAGCGGATGCCCGAGAGCAATCGCGCCACCGTTGACGTTTGTCTTGGCAGGGTCGATCTCCAGGGTGCGCATCACGGCCAGGCTTTGCGCGGCGAAGGCTTCGTTCAATTCTATCAGGTCGATGTCATTAAGGGAAAGACCCGCGATCTTGAGCGCCTTGGGGATGGCCGCAATCGGGCCGACTCCCATCAACTCGGGCGGGACTCCGCCCACCGCGAAGGAGACGAATCGCGCCAACGGCTTGAGTCCCAGCTCCGCGGCTTTCTCCGCCGACATGACCATCACCGCCGATGCCCCGTCCGACATCTGCGAGGAATTGCCCGCCGTGACGGTGCCGCCTTCCTTGAAGGCAGGCTTGAGTTTGGCGAGCCCATCCATCGTTGAGTCAGCGCGTGGACCTTCGTCGCGTTTGACGGTGAAGGCACGCTTGACAGGCTTCTCGTCGGGGCCGAGTTCGGTGATCTCCACCTCGATCGGGACCAGCTCAGGGTCGAAGAGTCCGCTCTCGACGGCCTTGGCCGCCTTGAGATTGCTTTGCAACGAGAAGGCGTCCTGTTCCTCGCGGCTAATCCCGTATTTGACCGCCACGTTCTCGGCGGTCAGCCCCATGTTGGTGTAGTAATGCGGGAGTTCCAGCGCAAAGTGCGGATTGGGCGAGAACTTGTAACCCATCATCGGCACCATCGACATAGACTCCACCCCGCCGCCGATGCCGACTTCGATGTCGCCCGCCTTGATGGCGTAGGCGATGTGTGCGATGGACTGCACACCCGAGGAACAATAGCGGTTGATGGTCTCGGCGGGGACGGTCTCGGGCAGGCCCGCGCGCAAGGCGATCATGCGCGCCATGTTCATGCCCTGCTCGCCCTCGGGGAACGCGCAGCCGAAGACCACGTCCTCGATTTGGGCGGGGTCGAGATTGGGCGTGCGCTTGAGCAATTCCTGGATTACCGTGGCGGCCATTTCATCGGGGCGGACGGTCGCCAGTCCGCCACGCTTGGCCTTGCCCACGGGAGTTCGAACAGCAGATACGATAACAGCTTCTTTCGTCATCTTGTTTCTCCTTTTAGTACACGGATTACACAGATTATTTTTTTATAAAGAAAATCCGTGCAACTCCACGTAATCCGTCAAATCTGTGTACTGCTCTTTTTAATTTCGCAGAGGTTTGCCCGTTTGCAACAGCGACCACATGCGCGCCTGGGTCTTTTCCTCGCCGCACAGCGAGAGGAAGGCTTCGCGTTCAAGGTCGAGGATGTACTGCTCACTGACCCATTGCGGTTTGCTTAGGTCGCCGCCCGCCATGATATAGGCCAGTTTGGTAGCGATATGCGCGTCGTACTCGGTGATGTAATTGCCTTCCTTGAACGACCACGCGCCAATCTTCATTGCGCCGTACATGTCGCGGCCCGCGGCGTAGATCGGTTCAGGCGCAGGCGGATGGTATCCCGCCGCAGCCATGTGCAACACCTCGCGCTTGGCCTCGGTCAGCAGGTGTCCGCGATTGATGACAATGCGGTCCTGCGGCCCGAGGATGCCCATCCCGCGCGCCTCTTCAGCGGAGGTCGCCACCTTGGCCTGACCAATTTGCAGGAAGGCTCGTTGCAGGAAGGGGAAGACTTCCGCGCCGTCGGTCTTCATCGCTGGATTCACGACGCGGCGCATGATCTCCTTCGTACCCGCGCCCGCAGGGATGACGCCCGCACCCAGTTCCACCAGGCCGATGTAAGTCTCGGCCGCGGCCACGGCGCGTGAAGCGTGCATGGTCACTTCACAGCCGCCGCCCAGGGCCAGCCCCGCAGGGGCCACCACCACAGGCTTGGGGAAGTAGCGCATACGCATGTTGGTATTTTGCAGCTTGCGGATCGCGCCATCCAGCGTGTCCCACATGCCCTGCTGAGCCGCCACCACCACCATGAACAGGTTCGCGCCCGCGCTGAAATTGTCGGCTTCGTTGCCAATCACCAGGCCGTCGAAGTCGCGCTCCACGCGGTCGAGCGCTTCACTCATCACGGTGAAGATGTCGTCGTCGAGGGCGTTCATCTTGGTGTGGAACTCGACCAACGCCACACCGTCGCCGATGTCGTACATCGTCGCGCCCGCGTTTTCGGTGATGACTTTCTTCGTTCCTTTCAGGTCGCTCAGGATCACCATGCCCGCGTCATGTTTGAAGCGCACGTACTTGCCCTTAGCCACATCGTACACGCCGACCTTGTTGGCGCCCTTGTACTGGTAGAAAGTCTCGAAGCCCGCCTTGAGCATCGCATCCACCCACTTCGCGGCAGGATACCCCGCGGCCTTCATCTTCTTGACCGTCTCGCGCACGCCCAGCATGTCCCAGATCTCGAACGGACCCGCATCGTGGCCGAAGCCCCAGCGCATGGCGTCGTCGATGGGCTTGCCGCTATCGGCCACTTCGGGGATGATTGACGAGGCGTACTGGAACGACTGATAGGTCAGCGCCTGGGCCAGCCTGGCCGCCTTATCCTCCGCCCCCAGCAGGACCTGGAGCTTGGCTCCCAACCCCTCAGCCTCTTTAGCCGCCTTGAGCGAGTCGAAGCGCACCTTCGTGGACGGGGTATGCTCCAACGTCTTGAAATCCAGCGACCAGAATTCCTTCTTGCCGTCCTCGCCGCGGACTTCCTTGTAGAAGCCGACCTTGGTCTTGTTGCCCAGCCACTTGCGTTCGAGCATGGTCGCCATCAGTTTGTTAGGCGCCTCGGCCTTGAGATATTCCTGTCCCAGTTTGTCATGCGGAATCAACGGGCCCAGGTTGCGGCCCACGTGGTCCCACACATCCAACCCGACCAGGTCGATCAGGCGGAAGGTGGCCGTCTTGGGTCGGCCCATCAGCGGACCCGTGATGGCGTCCACCTCGTCCACGCTGTAATCGTTCTTGAGGATGAAGTCCATCGCGAACGCACCCGTACCGAAGGCGATGCGATTGCCGATGAAGTTGGGCGTGTCCTTGCACAACACGATGCCCTTGCCCATCCGCCTCTCGCCAAACTCACTCATGAAAGCGGTCACTTCCTTCGAGGTATCCGCCGTGGGGATGATCTCCAGCAGTTTCAAGTAGCGCGGCGGATTGAAGAAGTGCGTGCCGAGGAAGTGTTTCTTGAACTCTTTCGAGCGCCCCTCCGCGATGGCCTGGACGGGGATGCCCGAGGTGTTGGTGCTGACGATGGCCTGCGGCTTGCGGACCGCGTCGATGCGCGTCATCAAGTCCTGCTTGATCTTGAGGTTTTCGATGATGGCCTCGCAGATCCAGTCCGCCTCGGCCACGGCGTCGAAATCATCCTCCAGGTTGCCGAGCTTGACCAGCGTCTTCAAATCCGCCGACATCAAATTGGCGGGCTTGGCCTTGACGCAGCGATCCCAGCCCTCATTGACGATCTTGTTGCGCGCCGCCTTGTCGCCCTCGGGCGCGCCCTGCGGGACGATGTCCAGCAGCGTGACGGGCACACCGACGTTCGCCAGGTGCGCCGCAATGGCTGCACCCATCGTGCCCGAGCCGATCACGACGGCTTTGTGAATTTGGTAGGTCATGGCTTCTCCTTACCTTAACTCTGAACCGCTATATCCAAGAATTTGCCGCGCCACCACCAGGCGGTTGATCTGACCTGTGCCTTCGTAGATGTCAGTGATCTTGGCATCGCGGAACCATTTTTCGAGCAGGAACTCGCGGCTGTAGCCCAGCGGGCCGAGGATTTCCACAGCCTTCTGAGTCACCTTGGTGGTCACGTCACCCGCGCGGACCTTGCTCATCGAGGACTCGAGTGCGTTGGGTTTCTTGTTGTCGGCCATCCACACCGCCTTAAGCACCATCAGCCAGGCGGACTTGACCATGATCTCCATATCGATCACGTCGCGCTCGACCGAGGTCAGCTTGTTGCGCGGCAGCCCGTAGCGGATCTGGACTCCGTTCTCGGCCAGTTTCTCCTTGAGGAATTCCAGCGCTGCACGTGCCACGCCGATGCCCGAAGCCGCCACCAGCGGTCGGGTCGCGTCGAATGTGGCCATCGCGCCCTTGAAGCCCGTGGTGGTCTTCTCCACCGTCGGCGAGCCGAGGATGTGATCGAACGGCACGCGTGCATCGACCAGCGAGATGGCCGCCGTGTCGCTGGCACGGATGCCCATTTTGTGTTCCAATTTGGTGACTTTCACGCCAGGCGTACCAGACTCCACCACGAAGGCGCGCATCCCCGCGCGTCCCGCCGTCGGGTCGATACTGGCCCACACCACGATGAAGCCTTTGCCAAGCTGCTCATACGCGTTGAAGGATTTGTCGCCGCCCGTGACGAAGATTTTCTCGCCATTGATGACCCACTCGTTCGTGGATTCATCCAGCACGGCCTTCGTGCGGATGGCGGATGTATCCGAGCCCGCGCCTGCTTCCGTCATGCACATGGCGGCGTAGGTCGGTTTCTCCTCGGCGAAACGGGCCAGGAATTTGGCGCGCTGCTCGGGCGTTCCGGCGGCCTGCACCGCCGCTCCACCCAGGCCGCCGCCAGGCGTGATCAGATAAAAGCCCACGTCGCCCCAGGCCAGCATCTCGATCTGCGCCGCCAGCAGTTGATACCCAATCGGCGGGCGCTTCTCCGCGCCTTCCTTGGGCTTGTCCTCGCGCGGGGTCAGGCCGTTGCCGCCACCCATGCTCTTCATGGCGGTATGCATGAACTCGATGTAACTCCACGGGATGGAATGTTCATTCTCATCGAACTCGCGCGAGACGGGCCGCATCATATTTTCCGCGACCGTCTGCAACACGGTCTGCATTTGAACAACAGGTTTGGGGGCTTCAAATTCGATGGTCATGTGTGTCTCCTCTCTTAGACAATCGCCAGTCCAGTCAACATGGCGAATCCGCGCCCGTTGCGCATGAACATTTCGACGGGGTGTTCGCGGATGTAGCCGTGTCCGCCGAGGACCTGCACGCCGCGGTCGGTGACCATCATGGCCATGTCCGCTGCACCCGTAGCAGCCAGGTACGCCTCCGTTGCGGCGTCGGCTTTGCCCGTATCCAGCTTCCAGGCGGCTTCCCAGGTCAGCAGGCGGATGGCCTCGATCTCGGTCGCCATCTCGGCCAGCATGAAAGCCACGGCCTGCTTCTGCGCGATCTTCACGCCGAAGGCCTGACGTTCCTTGGCATAGTTGGTGGCGTATTCAAGAGAAGCCCTTGCCACTCCCAAAGCCGCCGAAGCCGAAGCCACGCGCATCGAAGCCAGGATCGGCTCGAAGTCGTGGCCCGCCTCTCCGCCGAGGCGATTGGAAACGGGAACCTTCACCCCGTCCAGTTTGACCCGATATAACGGGAGCGCGTTCAGCCCCAGCAGCTTTTCCCGCTCCTCGCTGACGGTAAGTCCCGCCGCGTCTTTCGGGACGATGAAGCCCTGTGTCTGCCCATCCAGGTTGGCGTAGACCAAAATCGCCTCGGCACCCTTCGCGAACGGGACGTAGGCTTTCTCGCCGTTGAGGACGTATTCCCCGCCATCGAGCGTTGCGCTGGTGCGCAGGGCGTTGGCGTCGAAGTCGAAGGCAAACTCGATCAACGCCGCCGTGTACGGACGCCAATCCCCGCCGACCACCTCGGGGAGATACTGCTTCTTCTGCTCCTCCGAACCTGCCAGCAGAATTGGCGTGGCAAACAGCGACGGCGTCATCACCGCATAGGCGCCTGCCAGATCGCCGAAGGCCATCTCCTCGACGGCCAGCGCCCCCGTCACCGCCGAGCGTTCCCCGAAGCCGCCGTACGCCTCGGGTGTGGACGCCTGCAACAAGCCGATCTCCCATCCCTTGCCGATGAGCTTCTTCGGCAGTTCGCGGCTCTCCTCCGCTTCATGCGCGGCAGGCCGCAAGTCGTTCGCGGCATATTTCCCCACCGCATCGACCAGCATCTGTTGTTCCTCATTGGGTTCGAACGAATACATGCGTCTTCTCCTTTGTCTACTTTTCGCGCTGAGCGGAACGACGAGCGCATGCGAGGAGCAGTCAAAGCGCCCCACGCTGCCCAGAGCGTTAACTACCTCAACAATCCATTGAACATCAGGTCGGCATATTCATCGGCGATGACCTCGATGGGTTTGCCGCCGTCGGAACGGTACCAGGTCAGGGTCCAGTTCATCATCCCCATCAGCGCGCGGATGGCCAGACCCGTGTCCGTGCAGGCGAACACATCCGCTTGCACCCCCTCGTTAATCGCATCCCGCCACAAGGCCTCGAACTTGTCGCGTTGGGGCACGTGGCGGGCATGGGACTTTTTATCCAGTGAACGATGCTCGAACAGCAGCACCGAGGACAGGTCGGAATTATCGGAGAGAGCGACTAGGTAGGCACGGATCATCTGCCGCAGTTTCTGGTCGGCGGGCAGGTCTTGGGCGGCAATGCCCGCGATATGTTCGGTCAGCATCCCCAGGGCGCGGTCGAGTAGGGCCAGCAGGATCTCCTGCTTGGAGGAAACATGATGATACAGGCTGGCTTTTTGCAAGTTGACGGCTTCGGCAATATCCTGCATCGAAGCGCCGTTGAAGCCCTTTTGGCGGAATACTTGCGCGGCGGCGTCGAGAATGTCGTCTCTGGTCATGGGGTCTCCCTACCGAACGGTCGGTAGAGCAAGGATACTCCGATTTCGAGGCGGCGTCAAGAGATATGGCTGGATTTTCTACCGATGGAGAGAAAATCCAGCCATGATATACTCCCCATCCACAGGAGATTTCATTATGAAATATCTCGTCACAGGCGCAACAGGGTTCATCGGGAGCGAAGTCGTCAGGCAGTTGCTGCTGGCGGAACATCATGTGCATGCCATCGTGCGGAATCCATCCAGGGCCCGGGGCCTGGAGGAAAAGGGCGTTCAGATTTTCAAAGGTGACGTCACAGACAAGGAATCTATGCGCGCGGCCATGCAGGGCGTGGATGGCGTCTTTCACATCGCGGGTTGGTACAAGGTCGGTTCGTACGACAAGAGCGGCGGCAAGCGCATCAACGTGCAGGGCACGCGCAACGTCCTGGAATTGATGAAGGAACTCAATATCGCCAAGGGCGTGTACACCAGCACCGTGGCCGTCAACTCGGATACCCACGGTCAACTCGTGGATGAGAGTTATCGCTTCACGGGCGAACACATCAGTGAATATGACCGCACCAAGGCGGCCGCGCACGAGATCGCGCTTCAGAAAATCGCCGAAGGATTGCCGCTGGTCATCGTCAGCCCGGGCCTGGTGTACGGACCTGGCGACACGAGCAGCGTCCGCATCAGCATGTTGGACTATCTGCAAGGCAGGCTGCCCCTCCTCCCCCGCAAGACAGCCCTGTGCTGGGCGCACGTCGAGGATGTGGCTCGCGGACATTTGCTCGCCATGGAAAAGGGCAAGGTCGGCGAGACCTATTTCCTGACGGGCGAACCATACGGCCTGTACGACGCCTATCGCCTGGCCCAGGAGATCACGGGCATCCGCGCCCCGTTGCCTGTCCCGCCGCAGTTATCCAAGGTTTTGTCGGTGCTGGCCAGGCCGTTCGACCGCTTCCTGCCCGAGAGCTACACCTCCGAAGGCTTGCGCATCATCGCGGGCGTGACCTACATCGGCGACAATGCCAAGGCCCGCCGCGAACTGGGTTTCGATCCGCGCCCGCTGCGCGTGGGTTGGGCAGAGACCCTCAAACATGAAATGGCGATTCTGGGCAAGAAGGCGCGCAAGACATAAATTTGTTCCCAGTTTCCCTGTAATAGCATGAATGAATTAATTGGCTATACGCAAATCAGATCTTTTCCCTGGGGAAAAATGAAGATTTTCTGCTCGGTCCGCGTTTTAATTTAAGAAACGATGAGCACCACAGGCACCGAACCATCGTCCGCATTGCTCGCTGGCTGCCTGGCTGGCGATGAAGCGTGCATTGAGGCCCTGGTTCGGCAGTTCGAGGATGGTGTCTTCAGGTTGGCTCTGTCGGTGCTGGACGACCCCGTCGAGGCGCGGGAGATCGCCCAGGAGACTTTCATCGCGGCATTGAGGTCTCTACGCTCCTATCGGGATCAGACCTCCTTCAAGGCCTGGCTGTTCACCATTGCCCTCAATCTCAGCCGCAGCCGATTGCGCAAGCACAGGAGTCTGGAGCGCCTCAAGCAGACACTGACCTCCCTCCTCCACATGGATGCGCAACGACCCCTGCCCGAAGAGGTCGTTATCCAGAACGAAAAGGAACGCTTCATCTGGCAGGCCGTCTCATCCATGGACGACAAACACCGCATTCCGCTCGTTCTACGTTACTACAACGGCCTGTCGGTGGCAGAGATTGCCGAGATGCTCAGCGTGAACGAAGGCACGATCCATTCGCGCCTGCACATCGCCCGTGAACGATTGCGAGTCGATTTGAGGAAACTTGCTGGAGAATGACCCCATGAACCCCATCAGTCACTTGCAGGCCCGCGCCTGGCTGGACTCCGCCGCGGACCTGGCCCTGTCCCCCGAGCAGCGTGCCGCGCTGGAGGGTCATCTCGCGGGCTGCGACGAATGCCGCCGTTATGAAGCCGAACTGGTGAGCCTGGAAGGGACTCTGCGAAAAAGCCTGCAAGCCCATTTGCCTGCGTCCCATGCACCGCTCTCGCTGGAGGAGGTCTTGCAACGGGTCAAGGCCAGCCAGCCAGCCACGACATTTGTCAACCGCTGGGTTGCGGCCCCTGTTCTACTGGTCGTTCTGCTGACGATCATCTTTACATTAGGTCTTCCGCGCGGAGTGGGCGGCGGGACTCATCCCACCCAGGCGCTGACGGCCACCGCCCTGCTCGTGCCCACCCCGTCCGCGTCAATCACATCCACGCTGCTGACCTTGCCCGAGTGCGAGTCGATCCGCTACCAGGTCCAGGCGGGTGACACGTTGGACGCTGTCGCACGGCAATTCTCCATCTCCAAAGACATCCTGATGACCTACAACCACTTGACAGCGGAGCCCCTGCCCGCCGAATTGTCGATCCCGATGTGTTATGTCACCCCGCTGGTCGGTTCGCAGACTCCCTCCTCCACGGTCACGATCACTCCACAGGCGGAATACACGATGAGCACGCCGTAGGTAGCCGATTCGGCAACTTGTCAGAACCCCAAGAGTGAAGTATAAGTCACCAATTCAACCCTTCAATAAGAGAATTTATGACCAACGAAAAACGTCCCTGGCTTGAACGTTCCATTCATCCCGCCCTGCCCGCCATCACCAACGAGGTGCTGTTGTTTGGGCTGGTCATCCTGCTGGCCATCGCCACGCGTTTCTACATGCTCGAACCGCGCGTGATGAGTCACGATGAAAGCCTGCACACCTATTTCTCCTGGCTGCTCTATCGCGGACAGGGTTACCAGCACAGCCCGATGATGCACGGGCCGTTCCAGTTCCACATCATCGCGCTGAGTTACTTCCTGTTCGGCGTGAGCGACTTCACGGCTCGCATCCCCGCGGCGCTGTTCGGTATCGCCACGGTCTGGATGATCTGGTACTGGCGCGATTACCTCGGCAAGGCGGGCGCCATCATCGCGGGCTTCCTGATGGTCATCTCGCCCTACATGCTGTACTACTCGCGCTACGTCCGCAACGAGTCCTTCGTGGCCTTCTCGGGCGTGGCGATGTTGTACGCCACCCTGCGCTATCTCGAAACCGCCAAGCCCAAATACCTGTATTTCTTCGCGGCTGCACTCTGTCTGCACTTCACCTCCAAAGAGACTTCCTATATCTATGTGGCGCAGATTCTGCTCTACCTGGCGATCTATTTCATCGCCCGTGTCACCCACCGCCCGTGGACTCACAACCCCTCCGATTACCGTGCCTTTGTCGTCACCCTGATCATCGGACTGGTGCTGGGCGGGTTGACCGTCTTCGCGCAGGTGTACACCCACCAGAGCGGGACGCTCTCGGGGATGGAAACTGCCGCTCCCGCCGCACCCGGCCAGACGGTCCCGACCCCGCTGGCAGCGGAGGGATCATCCCCCGTCTCGATTCCCATCATCCTGGCGGTGTTCGCCGTTGCGGCCTTCGTCGCAGCCGCCTTCTATCTCATCCGCGGCTTCGGCTGGAAACGTATCCTCAAGGAACGCTCCTTCGACCTGTTGATTCTTTCAGGAACCCTGGTCCTGCCCCTGCTGACGGCCTTCCTGATCGAGGTCCTGAAGAAGTTGCTGGGCGTGACCATCCCCACCGACGCGGCCTCGGTCCAGGCATTGACCACTCGTGACGTGATCGTGGTGGCGCTCCTGCTCCTGGCTACTTTCGGCGGTTCCGTTTTCATCGGCCTGCTCTGGAATCGCCGCCTATGGTGGAAACTGGCGCTCGCCTTCTGGGTGCCGTTCGTCGTACTATACACCACCTTCTTTACCAACAGCGACGGTTTCTTCACGGGCACGATTGGCTCGCTCGGGTACTGGATCGTCCAACAGGGCGTGCAGCGCGGCAGCCAACCCTGGTACTACTATCTGCTCGTGCAGATTCCCATCTATGAATTCCTGCCCGCCCTCGGCCTGCTATTGGCGATCTTCCTGGGCGCGCGCCTGTGGATCAGACGTGCCAGGCAGAATGAGGAAGTCGAACTCCCCGAGCCAGGCGGCCTCCTCACCGAGCAGACTCCTACCGAAGCGACCTTCCTGCGCTGCGGCTATTGCGGGACCAGCAACCCCGTCCAGTCGGCTTCCTGCATGGCCTGTGATGCGCCGCTCGACGAGAATGACTTGGTCACCGTCCGCGTGCCTGCCGCGGGTATCGACGAAGAAATCGACGAACCCACTCCCACCGACAATTTCACCAACATGTTCAGCCTGCTGGTCTGGTGGAGCATCATCAGCGTGGCCGCCTTCTCCTATGCGGGCGAACGCATGCCCTGGCTGACCGTCCACATGGCCTGGCCCATGATCCTGATTACGGGTTGGGGTCTCGGTCATCTCTTCGAAACCCTTGACTGGGAAAGCCTGCGCGAGAAACACGTGTGGGTTTCGCTCGGCGTCGTGGTGGTCTTCGTGGCCAGTTTCTTCAACGCCGTCCTATCCTGGAATATCAATCCGCCCTTCCAGGGCAAGGAGTTGGCCCAGCTCGAAGCCACCAGCGCCTTCCTGCTGCCTGCCCTGGTGGCAATCGCCAGCGGCGTGGGAGCGGCCTTCCTGCTGATGAAGTGGAACGCCAACCAGGTCAAGCGGGTCTTCGCGTTAACCTTCTTTGCCCTGCTGGCGGCGCTGACCATGCGCGCCTCCTTCCGCGCCTCGTACATCAACTACGATGACGCCAACGAGTTCCTCGTCTACGCTCACGGCGCGACAGGCATCAAGCAGGTCATGGCCCAGGCCAAGGAAATTTCCGAGCGTACTGCGGGCGGATACAACCTGGCCATCGCCTACGACGCCTCCGCACCCGACACTGGCGTCTCCTGGCCGTTCGTTTGGTATCTGCGCGACTACACCAACCAGCGTTCCTTCGATGCCCCCACCCGCTCGTTGCGCGATTCCGTGGTGGTGATCGTGGACCAGAAGAACTTCGACAAGATCGAGCCCGCTCTCGGCACCAACTTCTATCGTCTGGATTACATCCGCATGTGGTGGCCGATGCAGGATTACTTCGGCCTGGTCAATCCGCGCCCCGACCCCAGCATCCCATTTGACGACAGCTACTCCTGCAAGGGTCCGCTCGGATTCCTGCGCTGGTTCACGAAAAACGACTACTCACGTGTCTGCTCCGCCCTGCTCGACCCGCAGATCCGCGCGGGCCTCGTCAAGATCTGGCTCGACCGCGATTACACCACCTACGCCCAGGCCCTGGGTCGCAGCGACCTGACTCTCTCCACCTGGCAGCCTGCCGACGAGATGCGCATGTACATCCGCAAGGACGTGGCCGCCCAGATGTGGAATTATGGCGTCGGCCCCGTGGCACAGCAGTCTGAACAGGATCCCACCGAGGGCAAGGCAATCACCCTGCCCGCAGACCTGGTGCTGGACGCCGCCCAGGAGAATCCCGTCATGGTGAACGCGCCGCGCTCCCTGGCCTTCGCCAAGGATGGCACCTTCTACGTGGCTGACTCGCTCAATCACCGCATCCTGCACCTGAACGCGGAGGGCGTCACCCTGAACGAGTGGGGTTCCTTCGAGCAAAGCCCCGACCCGTCCCAGGGTCCGCCCGCGCCGCTGGGCAAGTTCAGCGAACCGTGGGGTGTGGCAGTCGGCCCCGACGGATCGGTGTATGTCTCCGACACGTGGAATCACCGCATCCAGAAGTTCTCGTCGGCGGGCATCCCGCTCACCTCCTGGGGTGAGTTCGGACAAGGCGATACCCTGCTCAAGCTCTACGGTCCGCGCGGCATCGCCGTGGACAGCCGGGGACGCGTCTATGTGGCCGACACGGGCAACAAACGTATCGTCGTCTATGAATCGGACGGCACGCCCATCACCCAGATCGGCTCGGGCGGCCTGGAGCCTGGCATGTTCGACGAACCCGTCGGCGTGGCCGTGGACGCCCAGGACCGCATCTACGTCTCCGATACGTGGAACCAGCGCGTGCAGACCTTCCTGACCTCCGAGGACGGGATGAGCTTCTACCCCGAAAAGCAATGGGACGTGTACGGCTGGTTCAGCCAGTCGCTCGACAACAAGCCCTTCATCGCCGTGGACCAACAGGGCCACGTCTTCATCACCGACCCCGAAGGCTTCCGCGTGATGGAGTTCTCGGGCGACGGTGAACTGCTCAAGGTCTGGGGCGACTACGGAGATACCTCCACAGGTTTCGGCCTGCCTTCGGGCATCGCCGTGGACCCCGAGGGTCACGTCTGGGTCACCGACTCCGCCTTCCAGCGCATCCTGCGCTTCACGGTCCCGCAGTAGTAACAGATTGGATTAAAAACGGGAGCGACCTTTAGGTCGCTCCCGTTTTTGTTGTCCGTTGGATGATCAAAAAGACAAAAAATCCCAGTGGTATAATCGCGCTGTACGTACCCCGGGCACACGCCTGACACAGAGGATGCGATGAAACTTCACGAATACCAATCGAAACAAATCTTTTCTAAGTTCGGAATTCCCATCCCCAAGGGACGGGTCGCGGCAACCGCAAGCGAAGCAAGACAGATCGCAGAAGAGCTCGGTGGCCGCGTTGTCATTAAATCGCAGGTGCTCGTCGGCGGACGCGGCAAGGCGGGCGGAGTGAAACTCGCCAAGGACCCGCAGGAAGCCGAACAACTCGCCACCCAAATCCTGGGCATGGAGATCAAGGGACTCCCCGTCCGCAAGGTATTGGTGGACGAAGCCGCCGCCATCGACCAGGAAATCTACTTCGCCATCACCAACGACCGCGCCGCCAAGAAACCCGTCATCATGGCCTCCGCCGCGGGCGGCGTCGACATCGAAGAAGTGGCCGCCACCCATCCCGAAAAGATCATCAAGGTCCACATCGACCCGCTGCTGGGTCTGCGCGACTATCAAGCCCGCGACATCGCCGCCTCGATGGACCTGCCGCGCGAATATTGGAAAGATTTCGGCATCATCGCCAATGGCCTGTGGAAGGCTTACAGCAGCACCGACGCCACCCTGGCCGAGATCAACCCGCTGGTCATCACCAAGGACAAACGCCTGGTGGCCCTAGACGGCAAGATGATGATCGACGACAACGCCCTCTTCCGTCACTCGGACTTGAGCGAGATGCGCGACATCGACGAGGAAGCCCCCGCTGAGACCGAAGCCCGCAAGTACGGCCTGTCCTTCATCAAACTGGACGGCAACATCGGCTGCATGGTCAACGGCGCAGGCCTGGCCATGACCAGCATGGACATCGTCAAACTCTTCGGCGGCGAGCCCGCCAACTTCCTGGATATCGGCGGCGGCGCGGGCGCGGAAAAAGTGGCCGCGGCCATGCGCATCATCCTGTCCGACCCCGCGGTCAAGGCCGTGCTGTTCAACATCTTTGGCGGCATCACCCGTTGCGATGAGGTCGCCAAGGGCATCCTGGCCGCGATGGCCGAGGTCAAGCCCAAGGTCCCGATGGTTGTCCGTCTGGTGGGTACCAACGCCGAGGAAGGCCGCCAGTTGCTGGCCGACGCCAAAATGATCACCGCTGAAACTCTCGCCGACGCCGCCAAGAAGGCCGTCGCCGCCGCGAAGGGAGCCTAATCCATGAGCATCTTAGTCGACAAGAATACCCGCCTGCTGGTGCAGGGCATCACAGGCTCGGAAGGCCTCTTCCACACCACCCAGATGGTCAATTACGGCACCAACGTCGTTGCGGGCGTGACGCCCGGCAAGGGCGGCGAATGGGTGCTGGATAAGGTCCCCGTATTCGACTCGGTCAAGCTGGCCGTCGAAGCCACGGGCGCCAACGCCTCGATCATCTTCGTCCCCGCGCGCTTCGCCCCCGACGCCATGTTCGAGGCGGCGGATGCGGGCATCCCGCTGGTCATCTGCATCACCGAAGGCGTGGCCGTGCAGGACATGATGCGCGTGCGCAACTACCTCGACCAGAAAAACGTGCGCCTGATCGGCCCGAACTGTCCTGGCCTGCTGACCCCCGGCGAGGCCAAGGTCGGCATCATCCCGGGCAACATCGCCATCCCTGGCAACGTGGGCGTGGTCTCGCGCTCGGGCACGTTGACCTATGAAGTGCTGTACGCGCTCAAGCAGGTCGGCATGGGATCGTCCACCTGCGTGGGCATCGGCGGGGACCCCGTCAACGGCACCAACTTCATCGACGTGCTGGATATGTTCGAGCACGATCCCAAGACCGAGAAGGTCGTGATGATCGGCGAGATCGGCGGCACCGATGAGGAAAAGGCGGCCGAGTTCATCTCCTCCAAGATGACCAAACCCGTGGTCTCCTTCATCGCAGGCCAGACTGCCCCTCCAGGCAAACGCATGGGACATGCGGGCGCCATCATCGAAGGCGGCGCAGGCACCGCAGCCGACAAGGTCCGCGCGCTCGAAGCCGCGGGCGTGCGCGTGGCCAAGCACCCCGAGGAAATCCCCTCGCTGTTGAAATAGCCTCCCTACCCTCCCCAGTTTCTGCGAAACTGGGGAGTTTTTTTATTCATCACTCCTCCCCATTTTCGCTCATCGAAAATGGGGGAGGTTGGGAGGGGGCAACCGACTCTCAAACCCCTCTCTTAAACGCATGGAGCCGCCTTCAATGGGCGGCTCCACGGTTATAATCGCAACAGATTTACTTGTGGCCGTCGATGTAAGAGACAGCCTCGCCCACGGTGGTGATCTTCTGGGCGTCTTCGTCCGAGATCTCGGCGCCAAACTTGTCCTCGAAGGCCATGATGAGCTCCACCAGGTCGAGCGAATCGGCTTCGAGCTCCTCGCGGAAACGGGCATCGGCCGTCACCTTGGCTTCATCCACGCCAAGCAGATCCACAACGATCTTCTTGACTTCTTCATACGTGTCAGACATTTGATCCTCCAAATTGGTATGTACAAGATAGGCTGGCTTATTGTAATCTTTTCACTTGCACTGTCAAGCCAGCACTCGTCCCTTTAGGGGATGTTCAAAGACAGGAACACTACCTTATGTCAAAAGTTGCGCCCATCGACCAGAGAAAAGCCGACCACATCAAGATCAACCTGGAGCAGGATGTCCGCTCCGCGTTGACCACGGGACTCGAGAACTACCGCTTCGTCCACGAGGCCTTGCCCGAAGTGGACCTCGCCCATGTGGACCCCAGCCTGGTCCTGTTTGGACGGCGGCTCTCCGCCCCGATCCTGGTCAGCTCAATGACGGGCGGCACGTCCGATGCAGGCACGATCAACCTGCATTTGGCGGAGGCCGCCCAGGAGGTCCGCGTGGCGATGGGGGTCGGGTCGCAGCGCGCCGCGTTGGAACATCCCGAACAGGCCGACACCTTCCAGGTGCGGAAAGTCGCGCCCGACATCCTGCTCTTCGCCAACCTGGGCGCGGTCCAATTCAACTACGGCTATGGCGTGGACGAATGCCGCCGCGCTGTGGACATGATCCAGGCCGACGCACTCTACCTGCATCTCAACCCATTGCAGGAGGCCGTGCAGGATGCGGGCGACACGAACTGGGCGGGCATCGCCAAAAAGATCGAAGAGGTCTGCGCCAAATTGCCCATCCCCGTCATCGCCAAGGAAGTCGGCTGGGGCATCTCCGAGCGGACGGCGAAACTGCTGGCCGAGTGTGGCGTCTCCGCCATCGACGTGGCGGGCGCGGGCGGCACGAGCTGGTCACAGGTGGAGATGCACCGCGCACCCGATGAATTCACCCGTCGGCTGGCGGCCACCTTCGTCGGCTGGGGCACCCCCACCGCCGAGTCGATCCTCAACGTCCGCCGCGCCACACCCGACATGCCCATCTTCGCCTCGGGCGGACTCAAGGACGGCCTCGACATCGCCAAATGCATCGCCCTCGGCGCGACCCTGGGCGGCATGGCGGGACCGTTCCTCAAGGCCGCCGCCGTCTCGACCGAGAACGTGGTCGAGATGATGAACCTGACCAAACGCCAGATCGAGGTCACGATGTTTGCGTGCGGGGCGGGGAAGTTGGAGAAGTTGAAAGTTGGAAAGTTGAAGGAAATGTGATAAAAATTAATTAAGAACAAAATGGTTAATACAAGATGACGTCGACTGGGTAAAAGGAAAAGAAAATGAATCATACTAACTCTTGTTACAACAGCAAAAACCCTTATCCCTAGAGGGGAAAGGCAAAAGGCGGTTCTCATGTCGCATGATCAAAATTATTACCAAGCGGAAAAGAAAATTGAAGAAGCCCTGAAGTCAGGTGCAACAAAACTTGACTTAAGTCATATCGGTTACACGGGAATCCTGGACACTTTAGGCGATCTCACGCAATTACAAGAATTAAACCTCTCAAATAACCAATTATCTTTATTGCCCGAGTCGTTGCTACAACTTACTCACCTTCAGTCGCTAAATCTCCTTGGAAATAATTTAGAGACGCTGCCAGATTGGTTTGAGAATTTATCTCAACTACAGTCATTAAATCTCTCCAAAAACCAGCTAACGATTTTTCCAAGCCCACTAGAAAAACTAACAAAATTGAGGAAGCTTAACTATACCGATAATCAAGTAACAGAAATCCCAGAATGGATTGAGAAGCTTGCTCTACTACAAAATATAAATTTTTACGGAAATAGATTAAGTGAACTGCCCGAGTCATTTAGCAATCTCAAAGAATTGCTCCATTTAGGGTTGGGAAACAACAAGATTATCAAGTTACCAAGGCAAATCCAGAATCTTCCAATCCTTTCTAAGCTTCTTCTTCATGAAAACATGATTAGAGTTTTACCAGAGTGGTTAGGGGGGCTAAGCGCTCTCACAGTTTTAACACTAGATACTAATCCATTAGAGGAATTACCTGATTGGCTCGGGAGGCTAAAAAATTTAGAACAACTTTGCTTAGGCTTTGGTGGATCTGGAATATTCTTGAAAGAATTACCCAATTGGATTGGCTCTTTAAATAAACTGATAGTTTTACAAGCTAGTGCATGCAAGTTAGAGAAAGCTCCTGAATGGCTAGAAAATTTATCAAACTGCGAACTATTGGATTTCAGTGAAAATTTTCTAAATGACATTCCAGCATCCTTAGTAAATCTTAAAAAGCTAAAACATCTTCTTTTAGCAAAAAACCAATTAACTGATTTACCTCTTTCCTATGTCAAAATTGGCCCTTTAGAAAGATTAGTACTTGATGGCAATCCCCTTAATCCTGAACTTTTTGAGGCGTATAAACATGGTATTGAGGGCGTAAAAACCTACCTGCGTGCCAAATCCGAAGCCCAAATCGTTCTTGATGAAGCTAAACTTATTCTCGTTGGAGAAGGTGAGGTAGGAAAATCCTGCTTACTAGACTCTTTACTCAACAAACCCTTCCAGACACATGACTCTACTCACGGGATAGAAATTCAATCCTTCAACGTTACCACCAATACCCGCTCTCCCATCACACTCAACGCCTGGGATTTCGGCGGTCAGCGCGTCTACCGTCCCACGCACCAGTTGTTCTTCAGTGCGCCCGCCGTCTATCTCGTCGTCTGGAAGCCGCGCGAAGGACCCCAGCAAGGCTTCGTCAAGGAATGGATTCAACTCGTCAAGCGCCGCGAACCGAGCGCCAAGATTCTCGTCGTCGCTACACACGGCGGACCGCAACAGCGCCAGCCCGATATTGACCGTCAGGAACTGTGGGACCTCTTCGGCAAGGATTCCGTCGTGGACTTCTTCTTCGTGGACAGCAAGCCCGACGCGCAGGGTCAGCGCAAAGGCATTGACGAACTCAAACGCGCCATTGCCCAAGTCGCCGCCAGCCTGCCCGAAGTCGGTCGCTCCGTGCCCAAGAGTTTTGCCGATGTCCGTCAAGCCTTGCAGGAAAAAGGTGTGCCATATTTGCCGCTGCAAGACGTTCTCGACATCTGTTGCGCCCACAACATGGACGATGAAATCGCCCGCCTCTTCATCACCATCTCGCACCGCCTCGGCCACCTCACGCATTACGAAAATGACCCTCAACTGCGCGATATCGTCATCCTGCGTCCCGACTGGCTCGCCACCGCCATGAGTTTTGTATTGGACGATGAAGAGACTCGTAAAAACCAAGGCCTGGTGAAATTCTCCCGTTTGAGCAAATTATGGGATGATCCCGCCCGCCCAGCGGATACTCGCTATTCAGATGATCTCCATCGCATCTTCCTGCGCCTGATGGAACGCTTCGATCTTTCCTATCGAGTGGCGGGTCTCTCCAAAGATGAAGACTCCAACCCCGTCAGCCTCATCGCCCAACTCGTCCCCGACACCACTCCCAAAGAGGACAAGTTCAATAAGGCATGGGCTACCACACCTGCACAAGGCGACATTCAGCAAACTCAAATCTGCCGCATCGTTGATGCGGGTAACGGTCAATCTGCCAACGCCGAAGGATTGTTCTACCAACTCATCGTCCGCTTGCATAAATTTTCGCTGGGACGCGCCCACTGGGATGATAGCGTCCATTGGCAGCGTGGACTTGTCCTGGACGCGGACTACAACGGTCGTGCCTTATTGCGTCACATCGGCAACGACGTGCATATCACCGTCCGCGCCGCATTTCCTGAGCGTTTTCTCGGCATGTTGACCGAAGAAGTAAAGTATCTCGTCGAAAGTTTCTGGGAAGGGCTGCGGTGTGATGTCACCGTCCCGTGCATAGTAACACCCAACTGCAAAGGTCTCTTTGAAGTCAGCAAACTGATTGAAAATAAAAAACGTAATCGTCATGAACAACCTTGTCCCATTTGCAACGAGTGGCAAAGCATCGAACAATTACTATCCAATGCTCCAGACGCAACAAAAGCCATTTCGCTTGAATCACTGATGAAAGAATTTGCACAAGTCAAAGATAAACTGGATGAAGTCAACGACAACACCAAGCGTATTTTGAGCCAGGTGGACAAACAATATGCCGACCTCATCCAACTCTTCACCGACGAGGCCAAGGAAGGTCCACGCCTCTTCAGTTTCTTTCCCGTAGGCGGGGACAAATTCAATCCGCAAACTTGGGTACGCGAAAAATTCCGCTTGGTGCTATGGTGTGAACACTCGCGCCTCCCACTCCCCGTGCTCAACGATGGAAATATGAAGAAAGGCGTTTACGACCTTGAATTTGACCGTGAATGGTTCAAGCGATCTATACCTTATCTAAAATTCCTCACTGGAACACTGAGTCTGGTCTTACCCGTTGCATCATCCACACTCAAAGTTGCAAATGATACCCTCACAAAAACTATGCAAGATCAACTTGGCCTCGGCAAAAATGTCATTGACGCTATCACTGGCGAAGGAAAAGCGCTCGGCGAAGTGATGGGCGCAGCAGATGCGGAAACCTACCTCCAACATGGTGTTGGCTCTCGCGCTGAAAACGCCACCCTGCGCGAACTCCACGCCCTGCTCAAGGCCAAAGACCCTGGCTTCGGTGGCCTCGTCCGCGTGCTGAACAAACGCAACGAGTTCCTGTGGGTCCACGAGAAATTTGCAAGCGAGTATTAGAAGAACCCTTTTGTAATTTTGCTGATGGAATTACCTGTCTGTCATTATTGCCAGCCAGGTAATCAAATCGCGAATCAAGTTGTCCAAGAAACATCGAGCCGCCCTATCTTTATCGCATGAACAGAAAACTTTCCCGCAGAGACTTCTTCAAAATCATCCGCTCCTTTGTCATTCCAACCGCCGCGCTTGGAGTTCTTGGGTACGGGTACAGCACCGAGGTGGAGATGAACTGGATCGAGATCAAGAACCTCACCCTGAAACTGCCCCGTCTCGACCCCGCCTTTCGCGGCGTCAGGCTGGCCCAGGTCAGCGATTTTCATTTGGGGCAATGGATCGACCGTGAGCGGCTGGACCGTATCATCCAGTTGACCCTGGGGCAGAAGCCCGATTTCATTGCCCTGACGGGTGATTACGTCGAATACCGTCCCTACGGCAGGCCGAACGAGTGGGCCACCTACGCAGGTAGCCTCGACATCGTCCGCAATTCTTTCCCCACACTGGCCGCGTATTGTCCGACCGTTGCCATCCTCGGCAATCACGATCATCGCATCAACGCGCAGTGGGTCGAGCAGGCGCTGACCGAGGCGGGGGTCACGGTCATGCGCAATTCGGTCCAGACCTTCACGCGGGGCGATGCCAAATTCCACATCGCCGCCGTGGACGACATCATCTACAAGATGAACCGTCTCGACCAGGTGCTCGCGTCCCTGCCAGCGGACGGCGCCGCGGTCCTGCTCGCTCACGAACCCGATTTCGCAGATACCAGCGCGGCGGCGGGCCGCTTCGACCTGCAGATCTCGGGCCACACCCACGGCGGGCAAATCAACATCCCGCTGATTGGTCCGCCCATCCTGCCAGAAATGGGACAAAAATACCCGAGCGGCCTGTATAATATCGGGGATATGTTGCTCTACACGAATCGCGGCGTCGGCGTGACCACCGTCAACGCGCGCTTCAATTGCAGGCCCGAGATCACGGTATTTACCCTCGAACCAGCCTGACATCCTCGCATCCATTCTGGAAAGGCCATGAACATCACTGCTGTCATCTTTGACTTTGGCGGGGTCCTGATCGAGTGGGACCCGCGCAACCTGTACCGACGCTACTTCGACGACGCCGAAAGTATGGAGCGCTTCCTCGAAGAAATCGACTTCATGGAGTGGAACCTGCTGCAAGACAAGGGCCGTCCGTTCGCCGAAGGCGTGGCCGACCTCGCAGCCAAATTCCCGCAACACGCGGACCTGATCCGCGCCTATCACGAACATTGGGAAGAATCCATCGGCGAGCCGATTACGCCCGTCATCGAGATTCTGAAGCGCGTCAAGGCAGCGGGCTGGCCCGTCTACGGCTTGAGCAACTGGTCGATGGAGACCTTCCCCATCACGCGCGAGAAGCATCACTTCTTCGACCTGCTGGACGATTACCTGCTCTCGGGCGAGATCAAGCTGGTCAAGCCTGACCCTGCCATCTTCCAGCACATGCTCGATAAGATCGGCCGCAAACCCGAGGAGTGCATCTTCATCGACGATAACCCCGCCAACGTGGTCGCCGCGCGCGCGCTGAACATCGTCACTATTCAATATCAATCGCCCGAGCAACTGGAGCGTGAACTCCAGGGATTGGGAATTTTATAATTCGCGCTGAGCGGGGGGTTGAGACGCGAGCGTTCTTTGCGAGCGCATCGAGACCCGCAGTCGAAGCGCCCATTGTCAAAAGGCATCCATGATCTCTGACCTGCTCCCCTCCATCGAAAGCGAACTCCAGCGACAGACCGCGCGCCTCGACCAGTCGCGCACCCGCGCCTTCCACGAGATGCTCACCTATCACATGGGCTGGACGGGCGAAGGTGCGGGTCCCGAAGCCACGGGCAAACGCATCCGTCCGCTGATGGTGCTGCTCTCCGCCGCCGCCTGCGGCGCAGACTGGAAGACCGCCCTGCCCGCCGCCGCCGCCGTGGAGTTGGTCCACAACTTCAGCCTGGTCCACGACGACATTCAGGACAACTCCCCCAAGCGGCGTGGACGTCCCACCGCGTGGGTGCGCTGGGGCGCGCCGATGGCGATCAACGTGGGCGACGCGCTCTTCGTCCTCTCGAACCAGGCCCTGATCGACCTGCTCGAATCCCACCCCGCCGAACGCGTGGCACGCGCCTCCTCCATTCTGCACGACACCTGCCTCGACCTGACCCGCGGTCAGTTCCTCGACATGTCGTATGAAGAGCGTCACGACCTGAACGTGGACGATTATTGGCCGATGGTCGGCGGCAAGACGGCCGCCCTGCTGGCGGCCTGCTGTCACATCGGCGCACTGCTCGGCGGCGCAGACGAAACGCGGCAGGAGTCCTATCGCGCCTTTGGCTATGACCTTGGGCTGGCCTTCCAGGTACAGGACGATATCCTCGGCATCTGGGGCGACGAAGCCGTGACGGGCAAGTCCGCGGCCAGCGATCTAGTGGAGGGCAAGAATTCTCTGCCTGTATTGTATGGTCTCAGCCAGGGCGGACGCTTCGCCGAACGGTGGAAACAGGGGCCGATCCAGCCCGAGGAAGTAGCCCAGGTGGCTCAATGGCTGGTCAATGCGGGCGGATATGAATACGCCCAGTCCCAGGCCCAGCAGTGGACCGACAAGGCCCTGCAAAGCCTGGAATCCGCCGCACCCCAGGGCCAGGCAGGTGAGACCCTGATCGGGCTGGCGCACAAGCTGCTGAAACGGGAACAGTGAGCGGGTCCAGAATAAAAAATGAATGACGGTGGCAAAAACGTGAACTGCGTTCCATCCATTGACTTGACACCACCCCGACGGCTGGCTATAATCCCCGTTCGCACTTGCGGGTGTAGTTCAGTGGTAGAACGCTTGCTTCCCAAGCAAGATATCGTGGGTTCGAGTCCCATCACCCGCTCTCAGTCGAGGAGATTCCCTCCTCGACTTTTTTGTTAATTGATTTGTAAGGTTGCTGTTATGTAGTGGGTTTTGGCGCGCATGTAGAATCGAATATGGAGACTCGAAATGTCTAATAAGAAGACCATTCTCTACGTCGAAGATAACTCCGACAATCGCAGCTTGGTCCGCCGTGTACTGGAGGCGGAGGGGTACCAGTTGATGGAAGCACCCAACGCCGCGGCGGCCTTGAAGTTGCTCGAACAAGGCGAGCCCGACTTGATCCTGATGGACATCAACATGCCCGACATGGACGGCTACACCCTGACCGCCAAGATTCGCGCCATGCCCGCTCACACCCGCGTGCCCATCGTGGCGGTGACTGCCAACGTCATGCGCGGCGACCGCGAGAAATCTCTCGAAGCGGGTTGCGACGGCTACATCCAGAAACCAATCGACATCGACAATCTGCCCCATCAGATCGAACGTTTTATGAGGAACACCAATGGTTAATCCAGCCTCGATGGAAGCCCAGCCTGTCCGCAAGCCAGGCATACCCAAGGACACGACCGTGTTGGTCGTCGAGGACAACGTGTCCAACTTCGTGTTGATCGCCCGCATGCTGGGGTACCTTGGCATTCACTGTGAGTGGAAGACTTCGGGATACGAGGTGGTGGAGTATGCCGACACCCTGCCCCGCCTGGACCTGATCCTGATGGACATCCGCCTGCCCTACGAAGACGGGTACGGGGCGCTGAAGAAGATCCGCGCCTCGGAACGCCTCAAGGCCATCCCGATCATCGCGGTGACGGCCGAAGCCAGCCAGGAACAGATGAACAAAGCCCGCGCTTCGGGCTTTGACGGCTTTTTGGGCAAGCCGCTCGACCCCGATCGTTTTCCCGATCAAATCCGACGCATCCTAAGCGGGGAGCAAGTTTGGGAATTCACATAAACCATGTCATCCTTCGATGGTCGCTCCGTGCAGAACACGAACACAGGTGAATTTAGAGGCAGTCTGAGGCGCACGCTCGTTCAGTGGCTGGTCGCCTTGACGCTGATCCCGCTGCTGGTCATGGCCGTGAGCGCCTATTTGCGTTCCTGGAACCTGCTGCAACAACAGGCCGTGACGCAGATGCAGACCCTGCTGAACGGTCAAACGGATGATGTCATCCTGCAGATCAAGACCAAGAACATCCGCCTGGAGCGGCTGACCAATCGTGAGGACCTGGCCTCCCTCCTCCAACAGGCCCTACACTCGAACCGCAAGAGCACAACTTTCAACTCGTTGCGGGGAAAAGTTCTGGACCAGATCCATACCATGAACGCGGACGAGGCCAACCCCACCTTCGACCAGGTCTTCCTGGTGCGCCCGAACGGCACAATCCAGATGGCGACTCGTCCAGAGTGGGAAAGCACGTCCATTGCGGAGACGGCTGCGTATGACAGCCTCCACGCGGGACAGCCCGTCACGATCACAGTTTACGATTTCCGCCCTTATTATCCGAACCAGTTGGTCATGCTCACCATCCAGCCTTATCGAACCGAGTCGGGTTCTGTGCTGGGGGCCTTGGTGGGCGTGACTGAACCGCAAAGTCTGTCGCGCATCCTCGACCCGTTGGTACGGCTCAGTCCGTCAGCCTCGGCATACTTCGTCACCACAGACGGGGTGCTGATCGGAGCCGACCCCTACACGGGGGATTTGCTCCGCATTACACCCTCTCAGGAGCAAAAAGCCTCGCTCGACGCAGCATTCAAGCGACTGATGGGCCAAACCGAGGAATCGCCTCCCCCTGCCTCGCTTACTTTCGATACCAGCGACGACCACGCCGTCATTGCACAAGCGAAATGGCTGCCCGGCATGAATGCCGGCATTGTGCTTGAAATTCGGAGAGAAATAGTACTCAACCAGGTCAACAGCCTGGCGCCGTTCACAGCCGGCATCTTCGCGGGCGCGATGGTTCTGGCGGCCATCGCCATCAGCGGCGGCATCAGCCGCCTGATCAACCCCATCATCCTGTTGACGGGGGTCACACGCCGCTTCGCCGAAGGCGACCTCGACCAGCGCGCCGAAGTCAGGCGGCAGGATGAGATCGGTCAGTTGGCCCATTCGTTCAACCAGATGGCCGACGAATTGAGCGGTCTGACACGTTCACTCGAACAAAAGGTCGAGGAACGCACACGCCAGATCCGCACAGCAGGCGAGGTAGCCAAGGGCATCACCGCCGCCACCGACCTGCCCGACCTGATGAACACCACCACGCGCCTGATCGTCGAGCGTTTTGGATACTATCACTCGTCCATTTTCATGCTCGACCGCGCAGGCAAGAACGCGATCATCCGTGCGGCCTACAGCCCGGTGGCGCGTGAACTGCTCGAGCGCGGACACAGCCTTGAGGTCGGTTCGGCTTCCCTCGTGGGCTGGGTATCGGCCAACAACCAGCCACGCGTCGCCTCCGACACGGTCGAGGATCCCCTCCACTTCAAGAACACCCTGCTGGTCAACACGCGTGCCGAAGTCGCCATCCCGATCTCCTCAGGAGATCTGGTCCACGGTGTGCTGGATGTCCAAAGCACCGAACCGAATGCCTTCGATTCAGAGGCCGTCCTGGTGTTGCAGACGCTGGCCAACCAGATCGCAGCCGCCATCCAAAACGCCAGCCTGGTTGAGTCGACCCAGATCAACTTTCAGGAACTTGAGCGCATATACCGCTCCAGCCGCCAGATCGCCCAGGCGCAAAGCGAGTCGGAGGCGTTGGGAATCGTCAGCGCGGCGCTCAAGGATGCCCCCTACGCGACAGGCATCTTCCGCCCGCGCAACAACCAGCTCGAACTGGACTTCATCAACGACACGCGCAATCCATCCGTCAACACGGTGCCGCGCGACATCAAGCTGACTCCCGCGGAAACGGTCCGCCAACTGGCGGGCGAATCCATTTATGACCTGACGGCCAGCCCCACCACCAATGCGCTGACCGCCATCCCAGTCGCGCTGGGATTCCAGTCCGTGGCCTTCCTACCGATCTTGCGCGGCGAGAATCTGGATGCCCTGCTGATGATCGGTTCGCGCACCGTCAAACTGAATCGTTCGGCTTTGCAGCCTTATATCAGCCTAGCCGACCTGACCTCGATTACGCTCGAAAAAATCCAGGCCGCAGACACCACCGAAGAACGCATGCGTGAGTTGAACGCGCTGACCTCCATCGGCCAAATCGTGTCCACCGCCACCGACACCGGTGACCTGTTCACCACCTTGCACAAGCAGGTCCAGAACATCATCGGCGACCACAGTTTTATCGTGGCGTTGTACGAATCGAAATCCAACACGATCCGTGTCCCGTACGCCTACGACGATGGACGCATCACTCAAGTCGATCCGTTCCCATTGGGCGAAGGCCTGACCTCGATCCTGATCCACTCCCAGAAGCCGCTTCTTCTGGTAGAGAACACCGAAAAACGCGCGGCGGCCATGGGCGCGAAGATCACCGGCCGCCCGGCCAAGTCGTGGATGGGCGCGCCCATGATCCTCAACGGCGAGGCCATCGGCGCCTTGATCGTGCAGGATACCGAAAACGAAGGCGCTTTCACCGAGAACAACCTGAGATTTATCTCGGCCCTTTCGGCCCAGGTCGCGGGCGTAATCTACAACGTCCGCTTGCTGGAAGACAGCCGCGAGCGCGCCGTCCAGCTTGAAACCGCGGCTGAGATCGCCCGCGAGGTCAGCCGTTCCTTCAACGTGGACGAACTGCTGGCCAAGGCTGTCAACCTGATTCGCGAACGCTTCAATTTCTATCATGCCTCGGTCTTCCTACTCGATTTGTCCGGGGAATATGCGGTCATCCGCGAAGCGACCGGCGAGGCGGGTGCTCAACTGAAACGCGCCGGGCACAAGCTCGGCGTCGGCTCCAAATCCATCGTGGGGTACGTCTCCGGGCGTGGCGAGATGTTGGTCATCCACGACGCCGCCAAGGACCCCACCTATTACGCCAATCCACTCCTGCCCGATACAAGGAGCGAGGCCGCCATCCCGCTCAAGGTCAGCGACCGTATCCTGGGCGTGCTGGATGTGCAAAGCACGCAGGTATTTGCCTTCAACGACGATAACCTGCGCACCCTGCAAATCCTGGCCGACCAGATGGCAGTGGCTGTCGCCAACAGCGAGTTGTTCTCAGAAACGCAAGAACACCTCTCCCAACACCGCCTGCTGCACCACATCACCACCACGGCGGCCTCCGGGACCACACTGGAAGAGGCCCTCACCAGCGCGGTGAACGGTCTCCAGGTCACCCTGGGCGGCGACCGCGTGACAATCCTCCTGCTCGACCGCGACCGCAAGGAATTACAGGTCAAAGCTTCGGTCGGCTACTCGGAAGAGGTCGCCCAGATTCGAATCCCGCTGGGAAGCGGCGTGACAGGCTGGGTGGCGGCACATCGCCGTCCTTTGCGCGTGGATGACATCACGGAGGAGCCGCGTTACATCCAGATCAGTTCCAATACGCGTTCCGAACTGGCCGTCCCGCTGATTTACCGCAACGAGCTCCTGGGCGTGCTGAACGTGGAAAGCGAGCAGCAGGCTGCCTACAGCGAGGGCGACGAGGAAATGCTCGGTACGCTGGGCGGCAGCCTGGCAGCCGTTATCGCGAACGCCCGCCTGCTGGAGCAGATCCGCACCCAGGCCGAGCGCGAACGCCAGCTCTTCGAAGTGACCAGCAAGATCCGCCGCTCCACCGACATCCGCACCATTCTGGAGACCACCGGTAACGAGTTGATGAAGGTCGTCGGAGCGCGCCACGCGCGCGTCACCGTCAATCCCGCCGCTCCACAGAATGACAACAACTGGGAGGGATCGAAATGAAGTTCGACCTTACCCGCTTCCTGCAAAACGCATTGAAACGGATGGGCGGCTGGTACCTGCCTGCTGCCGTGCTGACAGTGCAGCTGATCGCCTTCCTCAGCACCGCTGTGGCCACCTACTTTGTGCAAAACAATGCCCGATTCTCGGCGGACCAGATCGCGATGGTCATCCGCATCACCTGGATTTTGGTCCCAATTGGAAACGTCATTATGGCGAGTTGGGCCTATTACACCAGCCAGAACGCCTTCCAGCGACTGGACCTGTGGAGTCAGGGAAAACCCCTCCCCAGCGGAGACAAGACGGAAAGCGCCGCGTGGCGGGAGGTCAACTCGCTGCCTTTGCGTTTCATTCTGACCACCTTCCTGGTCGCCTTAATCGGCGAAACCATCCCCTTGTTGGGATTCCTGTATTTCTATCACGGCATCACAGCCGAGCAATTCCAATACGGGATCATGGGTGGGCTGGTGGCCGCCTTTGGTGGATCCGCCCTCGCTTCTCACATCCTGGATTATCTCATGCGCCCGGTCCGCAAGGTTTTGCTCCCCGACGCAATTGAAGTCCAGTTGAAATATGTGAGCAGTTTTGGCCTCTCGAACAAGATCATCGGTTCGGCGGTAACCCTGATTATCATTGGCATCCTGGTGATGGGACCAATTGGCTACCACCATGTGATTCAAGCCACCAGCGGTGGGGCCAGCGGCACGGAGGTGGTGAACAACTTCCGTTTCGAGGCGATTGCGGCCAGTATCATCAACCTGGCCTTGGGCCTGATCCTCTCGGTTCTCATCCTGCGCACCCTGCTAACCCCGATGCGCAACCTGATCCAGGCCATGCAGGCGCTGGAACAAGGTGACCTGACCAAGCGCGTAGATGTGATCGCCTCCGACGAAATCGGCGAGGTTTCCATTTACTTCAACCACATGGCCAGACGATTGAACGTCCTTCAAGATACGCTCGAAACCCAGGTCAAGGAACGCACCGCTCAGTTGCGGGCCACCGTGCAGGTCAGCCGCGCCATCAGCGCCATCCTCGACGCAGAGGAGTTGACCGAACGCCTCGTGAACTTGATCGCCGAAGAATTCGGTTATTACTACGTATCCCTGTTCCTGTTGGACCCCTCCGAACACTGGGCCGAACTGCGGAACGCCACCGGCGACGCGGGCCGTGTGCTACGCGAGAACAAGCACCGTCTGGAAGTGGACGGCAAGAACATGGTGGGAACCGCCATCCGTGAACGCCGGCCGCAGGTGGTGATGGACACCGTCGGGAACCATGTCCGCTTCGACAATCCTCTGCTCCCATACACCCGTTCCGAGATCGCGCTCCCGCTCATCGTGGGTGACCGCGTCCTTGGGGCGTTGGATGCCCAGTCCACAAAGGAGAGCGCCTTCAACCCGGAGGATATCGAGACCCTCCAGACCATGGCCAACCAGATCGCCATTGCCCTCGAGAATGCGCGCCTGTTCCAGGAAGCACAACAAAACCTGCGGGATATGCGCGCCATCCAACAACAGTACCTGCTCGACACCTGGAAGCGCGTCACCGACGAGCAGCCAAACTTGTCCTACGAAAACGGCGAGTTGGAACCGCACGAGGCAATGCGGCAGATCGAAATTCCCCTGTCGTTGCGTGACCAGATCATCGGTCAGATCGACCTGACAAGCGACAATGACTGGACTCCCGAGGAGCGGAGCATGATCGAGGCCATTGCCTCCCAGGCCGCGCTTGCGCTGGAAAATGCCCGACTTGTGGAAGACAGTCAATCCACTGCCCGCCGTGAGCGCATGGTGGCCGAGATCACCGGCAAGATCTGGTCTTCCAGCACCATCGACGGCATCATGCAGACCGCCGCCAGGGAAATGGGCCGCGCCTTGGATACAGACGAAGTTACCATCGAATTGAAGGCAGACTAACCATAGCCATGAACGCACCCAATTCTTCCGCACCGATCTTCTCCCTGCAAACATGGCGGGAAAATTTCTTGCGCGTGTTATTGCAAGGAACCATCATTTTTGGCGCAGTTGCCCTCATCGCGGTATTTTTTATCTATAAAGGGGGGGGCTTTCTGATCGGTTTCACAACCGCTTATGTGATCATCCTCCTGGTTGCACTCGTTCGCCTTCCCTATTGGCTGAAAGCCTGGGTGTTCGCATCGATTTTCTTTCTGCTGGGGGTCAGCGGTCTCCTCGAAACTGGCATCTCCGGGAGCGCGCGCACCTTCTTCGTGACGTTTGCGGTCATTGTTGGAATGTTGTTTCCGCCGCGCACCGCCATTTTTTCTGCCCTTGTTACCATCTTAACCTCTCTGTTCGCCGCCTGGCTGGTCCTCACGGGCCAGTACATGCCGGCGCGGCCCACTCTGCTCGTAGAGAGCATTGACACCTGGATTGTTGCCATTGCCTCGATCATCTTTGTGGACGCAATCCTGATACTGGGATTGGCTCTCTTGCAAAAAGAGTTCTTGAACGCCCAGGAACGCACGGTCAACGTTCTGCAAACCCTGGAAAAAGAACGTGTCCTGCTCGAAAAACGTGTGGAAGAACGCACCACCGAGATCACAGAAAAGACCATCCAACTCGAAGCCGCCTCGTCGGTGGCCCGTAGAATTGCCGAGGTCCGCGACCTGCAGGTGTTGCTGAACAGCGTGGTGTCGAATATCGCCGAACAATTCGGGTTTTACCATGTCGGCATCTTCCTTATGGATGACAAGGAACAGTATGCCGTGCTCCAGGCTGCTTCCTCGGAGGGTGGCAGGGAAATGTTGAAACTCGGCCACCGTCTGGCCGTCGGGCAGACAGGCATCGTGGGCTACGTCACCGCACGCGCCCGTCCACGTGTGGCTCTCGACACAGGCGCGGATGCCGTCTTCTTCGACAATCCGCACCTGCCGCTCACCCACTCTGAGATGGCCCTGCCTCTCATCATACGCGGACATGTGATCGGCGCCCTGGATATCCAGTCTGAAAAGACCAACGCCTTCAGCGAGGATGATGTTGAGATCATGCGTACAGTGGCCGACCAACTGGCCATCGCCATCGAGAACACCCGCCTCTTCACCGAGAGCGAAGCCATCATCGGCCAGTTCCAGGCCCTCACCGCCCTGCAAACTCGCGATGCCTGGGTAAATTACCTCAGGCGCCGCGCCCCAGCCTACCAGTACACCCATCTGGGAGTCCGCCCGTTGACCGATGTGCGTCCTGCCGAGTCTCAGCCCACGGAGAGCGGCTGGACCCTGCGCGTGCCCATCGAATTACGTGGACAGGAGATCGGCGTGATCAACCTGCGCCGCAAGCAGAGTTCCCCAACTTGGAACCAGCGCGAACAGGAATTGGCGGCGGAAATCGCCGCCCAGGTGGCTCTCGCCCTCGACACTTCCCGCCTGCTGGAAGAGACTCAAAAGAACGCCGCCCGCGACCAGATGATCGCCAGCGTGTCCAATCGCATCCGCCAGACCCTGGACATGGAGACCGTGCTCCAGACCGCCGCCGATGAACTCCGCAACGCCTTTGGGTTGACGGAGGCCGAAGTGCGCTTCAACACGCCGTTATCCCCTGAGGTGAACGAGCACTCGAACGGAAAGCGCCCAGGCGCGCAAAAGGGTCAGGACTGACATGAGCACTCCTGAAATCTACTTCCCTGCCATGAGCCGCGAACAACGCAATGCGGTTTTCTCCGCCATTGGAATTCTGGCCATCGCATTCCTCAACATTTCCCCGCTCGTCTCGAACCTTCAGTCCCTCAATCTGACGACGACCCTGGAGATGACCGCCATCCTCGGTGTGATGATCGTTTCCATCATCAGCCTGATTCGCGCGCTCCACGGTCAGGTGGAACAGTCGGCATGGATGCTGCTGATTGCAATCATCGCCGTCGCGGCCGTCCGCGCCGGACTGAGACAAGACCTCGGCCTGCCCTTCGGCATCCTGGCAGCCATCCTGGTTTCGATCATCAGCACGCTGACCCTGCCGCTCAACAAAGCCGACATCGCCCTGCTCGTCGGCTACATCTCCGGCAGCCTGATTGTGGTCTTCGATGCATTTGCCGGCAACCTATACACGCGCCTGGCTACGCCTACCGACATCATTCGCGCGGCAGGCTTCCTCGCAGGGTTTGCGTTCATTTTCCAAATCCTGCTGCTCGTATTCCAGGCGCGCAGTATCGGTCTTGGGTCCAAGATCGCCAATGCCATCGCCACCATCACCCTGATCGTGGCGCTCCTGCTCGGCTCGATGAGCATCACCATCATCCGCAATACGTTGACCGCGGAGGGCATCCTCTCCACTGCTCCCTTTGCCCTTTATGAGTTGATCGAGAGCATGCGGCTGGCTACCATCGTGATGGGTGCGACTGTCACGGTTTTCGGGAGCGTCCTCGGCGTGATCATCGCCCGCGCCCTGGCCAGACCGTTGACCCTTGTGACTGCAACCGCCAGTGAAATCAGCCGCGGCAACCTGTCGGCACGCGTGACCCTCAACCGCGAGGATGAAATCGGTCAATTGGGGCAGGTTTTCAACAACATGGCAGACGAGCTAAGCAGCATGGTGGGTCAATTGGAAAGCCGCGTGGCCGACCGCACCCGCGATCTGGAACGGCGCGCTGTGCAGATCCAGACCGCCGCTGAAATCGGGAGCGTGGCCGCCAAATTGCGCGACTTGAATCCCCTGCTTGCGCAGGTAACCCAGCTCATCAGCGAACGTTTCGGCTTCTATCACACAGGCATTTTCCTGCTGGACGATCACAAGGAATATGCCGTGTTACGTGCCGCCAACAGCACAGGCGGACAGCGCATGCTCACCCGTGGTCACCGTCTGAAGGTCGGTGAGGTGGGCATCGTAGGTTACGTTACGGGCACGAGCAATCCGCGCATCGCGTTGGACGTGGGTACGGATGCCACCTTCTTCGACAACCCCGATCTCCCTGACACCCGTTCTGAAATGGCCCTGCCCCTGGTGGCGGGTGGACATCTCCTGGGCGCGCTGGACGTGCAAAGCACGGAGGCCAACGCCTTCACCCAGGATGACGTCAATGTGCTGCAGGTGCTGGCCGACCAGGTGGCTGTGGCCATCGAGAATGCCCGTCTGTTCGAGGAAAATCAAAGCGCTCTCGAAACCGTCCGCCGCGCGTACGGCGACGTCAGCCAGGCTGCCTGGCAAAAAATGCAAAAGCTGACCGACACGCTCGGTTTCATGAGCACATCGCAGGGTAACTTCGTCCGCATCACGCGCGGCAACGCCAAGGATCAACCCACGCTCGAGCGCCCAGTCACTTCCGATGAAGGATTGACTCTTCTGGTGCCGTTGAAAGTGCGCGGACAAAACATCGGTTCGGTGCGATTAAGCAAACCCAGGAATTCCCCGCCCTGGTCGGCGGAAGAAATCAACGTGGTAAGCACCCTGGCGGACCAGGTGAGCGGCACGCTCGAAAGCGCCCGCCTGTACCAGGAGGCCCAACTTCGCGCGGCCACCGAGCGGCAGACGGCCAACATCGTCAATCAAATCCGCAGTTCCACCGCCATGGACGGCATTCTGCAAAACACCATTCGCGAGCTGGGTAAAGCCTTCAATGCCAGCCGCACATTCATCACCATCAACGTCCCCGAAGCTGACGTTGAAGAGACAGGCGAGGGACAGTCATGAAACTCTCGCAGAGGATTCTCTTCCCCACCCTGGCGGCTTTCATCGTAGCCATCGCTGGTCTGTTCGTTTACAGCTACCTGACCAACCAGGCGACCAACCGCGAACGCGAACGTATCGATGATGCGCAACTCGAAACAGCCTTCAACACCAAAGTGGAGAGCCAGGGCAACCTGGCCCTTGGCCTGGCTCTTGAGGCCGCAAACGACCCAAGTATTCAGGACGCCTTCGCCCGTCGTGACCGCCAGGCCCTGGCCAACTTGACTTTGAAAAACTACCAGGTTCTCAACCAGCAGTTCGACCTGCCGCAGTATCAGTATCACATTCCGCCCGCCATTTCTTTCCTGCGCCTGCACGACCCTGGAAGCTTCGGCGACGATCTCTCCACCTTCTGCAAAACGGTGGTCCAGGTCAACGAGACAAAGCTACCCGTCGTGGGCCTGGAGGTGGGCCGCGGCGGACTGGGGCTCCGAGGCGTGGTCCCCGTCTTCTACCAGGATCAGCCCATCGGTTCGGTGGAGTTCGGCTCGAACGTGGACGATACCTTCCTGAATGCCCTCAAAACGGAATACGGCCATGAGTGGCGGATCCTGCTCACACGCCAAGCGCTTGAGCTTGCCACCTTGCAAGATTTCACCAACTTCGAGCCTGGTCCCACCCTGGATCTGTTCGTGCTGGCCGCGACCGATCCCTCCCTGCCCTACGCGGGTTCCGATTACTATGACAACCTGATCAAGGGCAATAAGACCGGCGTGTTGACCCAAACCACGGACAACAGGAATTACCGCATCTACGGGTTCCCTCTGGTGGATTTCTCGGGAAAAACCGTCGGCACCGTGGAAGTCTTCACTGACCTGGGACCCTCCATTGCACAACAGACCTCGCGTATTTTATTCGGCATAATTGCGGTGGGCGTGGCAATGGCCCTCGGCGCTCTGGTGCTGTTCCTTACCACCAGCCGCGTCCTGCGTCCGCTCGACGACTTGACCCGCTCGGCCCTTTCCATCTCCAACGGCGACCTGAATCAAAATATCGAGATCGTAAACGAAGATGACGAGATCGGCCAGTTGGGCACCGCCTTCAATCACATGACCCAACAATTACGCAGCGTGATCGGAAACCTGGAACATAACGTCATGGAACGCACCCAGGACCTGGACCGACGCAGCCACGAGCTGGAAACAGCCTCACGCATTGCCCGTGAAATCACATCCGAGCAGCACATGGATCAGCTTCTGACCAATGCGGCCAACCTGATCCGCGACGAATTCGGTTTCTACCATGCGGGCATCTTCCTCGTGGATGATCGACGCGAATACGCCGTCTTGCGCGCCGCCACAGGGGATGCAGGCCGCCAGCTACTGGCCCTGAACCATCGCCTCAAAATCGGCGAGGTGGGCATCGTCGGCTTCGTCACTCAGACGGGACGCTCACGCGTGGCCCTCAATGTAGGCTCAGACGTGACCCATTTCCGCAACCCGCTGCTGCCAGAGACCCGCTCCGAGATGGCGCTGCCCCTCACTTATGGCGGCGAAATCATCGGCGCCCTCGATGTGCAGTCCAAGCAGGAATCGGCCTTCGACGACAACGACGTCAATATCATGCAAACCGTAGCCGACCAGTTGTCCATCGCCATCAACAATGCCCGTCTGGCGGAGCATGCGCGGGAAAATCTGCGCGAACTCGGCCTCCTCTATCAAAGACAGGTCCGCAATGTCTGGAAGCAGATCTCGCAAGAGAAATCGTCCGAGTTCGAATACGATGGTCTGAACGTATCCCCTGTCAGACAGGACATACCAACAGACCAGATCAAACAACTGTCCGAAGGCAAGACCATCATTCTGCGCGGCGAAAAGGGCAGCACCCTGCTCGTCCCGCTTGCGTTGCAAGGGCAATTGATCGGTACCGTGGGCATCGAGAAAGATGACCCCGCCTACGAATGGAATAGGGACGAATTGTCCATTGCGGAGAACGCTGCCACCCAGGCCAGCCTGGCATTGGAAAACGCCCGTCTGCTCGAAGAGACGCAAAGACTGGCCGCCAAGGAACGCACCATCGGCGAGATCTCGGCGCGCATCGGCGGCCTGGTGGACATCGAAAAGATCCTCCAAACCACCGTCCAGGAACTCAGCCAGACCCTGCCCGACGCGGAAGTAGCGATCCAGTTCCAAGGCAAGGATCAGCAATGAACAAGAACAGCGATCCCACATTGACCAGCCTCCTGCACCCAGAGCGCCCAGCCGCTGATTCGGCGGCGCGCAACTGGCGCACGAGTTTCATCCGCCCCATGCTGGGTATCGGACTGCTATTCGGCCTCATTCCGTTGGTCACGGGCATTCTCGCCGCGCAAAACCCCATCACCACGGTCATCTTTGCCCTGGGTTACCTGCTGGCGCTGGCCATCACCGTCCTGCCTTTCCCATACACGGGCCGTGTGTCGGTGTTGCTGGTGGCCGTGTTTGGTGTGGCCCTCAATGAGCTTTCCTATTACGGGATTCTCGGCGATGCAACCCTGTTCTTTTTCGCCACCGTCGTAATCGCCACCCTGATGCTTTCACCCCGCACAGGCTGGGCTGCCGCCGCCCTTTCGCTGGCGGCCATTGTCTTGGGCGGAATCGTGTACCTGAGCGGACATGCCCCTACGCCAGTGATCGTGCCGGGCAACCTGAACATGATGAATTGGTTCAGCACTGCGGGTATGTTCCTGGTTTTCAGCGGCATCATCGTCCTCGGCTTGCAGCGTCTGGAAAGCGAGATCTCACAGGAGGCCCGCCAGACCAATCTGGCCCTGCAAGAATTGGAACAGGACCGTATTCATTTGGAGGAGCGCATTCAGGAACGCACCGCCGACCTGGAGTCTGCCCGCCTCAAGAGCGAGCGCCGTGCAGTTCAGTTCGAGGCCATCACCCAGGTGGCGCGGGTCATCGCGTCCGTTCAAGAGTTGGATGCACTCCTGCCGCGTATCACACACGTCATCAGTCAACACTTCGGCTTTTATCACACAGGCATTTTCCTGCTGGATGATATCCACGAGTATGCCGTCTTGAAAGCGGCCAACACCGAGGGCGGGCAGAAAATGCTCGCACGCGGACACAGGCTCAAGGTCGGACAAATAGGCATCGTGGGATACGTGGCAGGCACGGGCAATCCTCGTGTCGCCATGAATGCAGGCGAGGATGTGGTCTTTTTCAACAATCCAGACCTGCCCAATACCCGCTCCGAAATGGCCCTGCCGTTGCGAGTGGGCCGCGAATTGATCGGCGTGCTGGACGTGCAAAGCACCGAGCCGAACGCCTTTAAACAGGAAGATGTGGAGGCGCTTACCACGCTGGCCGACCAGGTGGCCATCGCCATCCAGAATGCCAACTCGTTTGTGGAGGCGCATGCCCTGCTCGAAGAGGCCCAGCGCGCCACCAGCGGATATATCGCCCAGGCATGGAAAATCCTGCGTCCCTCTGCCGCTGTCACAGGTTACCACACTTCAACCGCGGGCATTCGCCCGTTGGAGAAGCCCCTCAAGGGCGAACACATCGTGCAGGCCCTGAACAGCAATAAGACCGTCCAGCAGGCCAATACGCTGACCATACCCATCCGCCTGCGTGGACAGGTCATCGGCGTCATCAATATGCGCGTTCCGCAGGATAAATCCATGAACCACGATGACGTGGATATCGCCGAAGCGGTGGCTGATCGTCTGTCGCTAGCGCTCGAAACATCCACGCTGTTGCGTGCCACTCAACACCGCGCCGACATCGAACGTGTCACAGCCGAGATCGCCGGCAGGTTGAGTTCCTCCATCCGCATGGAGTCCATCATCCAGACAGCAGCCGAAGAGTTGAGCCTCGCCCTGGGCGGGTCGGATGTCACCGTGCAGATTCAGCCTCCCGAACTAGAGGCGGTGGAAATGTCCGATACGCAAGGAGAAGCATAATGACCCGTTTCTGGTGGAAATTTGCTGCCTCCATCTGCATCCTGTCGATGCTTGCTTCTTGCAGCGCGGCCCAAACCACCCAGGTAGACCGCGAACCCCTACGCGTCGAATTTACCCAGTGGTGGGGCGATTACACCCTGATCATTGCCCAGGAGCGCGGACTGTTCGAAAAGTACGGCGTGAACGTGGAACCTGTGTATTACAAGGCGTACTATAAAAGTCTGCCTGACCTGGCTTCGGGTCAGATCGACGGCGCTTTACTCAACGTCGGCGATGTTCTGAACGTTTCGGTCCATACTGACGTCATTATTCCAGCCGCTTATGACGACGGCGGTCCGAATACGATCGTGGTCACTCCTTCGATCAAGAGTATCTATGATCTCAAAGGAAAGAAATTGGGAGTTCCCCTGGGATCCTCCGGCGAGTTCTTTGTCACACAAATGCTGCAGGTCGGCGGATTGAAACCATCAGACGTATCCATATTGGACTATGACCCTTCAGAGGTTCCCGACGCGCTGGGCAAGGAAATCGATGCGGGTCTCACCTGGGAGCCATACACGAGTATCTCCGAACAGAAGGGGAATCACGTGCTGGTCAATTCGGTCGTCGGCACGATGCTCTATCCGAGCGTCATTGTTTTCCGCAAGGATGTCGTGGAAAGCCGTCCCGAGGATATTCGCGCCTTCCTCAAAGCTTGGTTTGAAGCCGTAAGGTTCCGCCAGCAAAATCCGCAGGCCGCCCGTCAGATCATTGCCAATTATCTCGGCGTTCCGCTCAGCAGTGTGGAATTGGCTTCGTCTGTGAAATTATTGGGGCAGGCCGATAATCAGACGCTGTTCGCGACTGGCCTCAACGGCCGCGCATCTACCCTTCAAAATATCGCCTCACTCAACGTCAATTTCCTTGTGCGTATCGGCACCCTGACCCAGCGCCCTGACCTTACCCTTATGTTCGATGGAAGATACCTGCGGTAGGCCCTGTCATGAGACAATCCAAGACACCCTCAACTCCACTGATGAACGCGCCTGAACCCGGGCAAGACTCTGCCCGCCGCAGGAGGAATGCACTTTGGATCAGCGTGATCACAGTCGTCGTTATGACGACCATCACGATCTTCGTCCTTGTCGTCATCCAACGCGAACAGACCAATAACTACACCATCCCTTATCTGACGAGCCTGCTGGTTCTGGCGGCCCTGGCCAGTTTTTGGTTGAGCTATCGGAACCAGGCCAGCGCCGGCATCGTGATCCTGATTAGCGGGATGATGCTATTGACCGTCCTGTTGCCCTACCTGGCTCCAGGTCAGGCTATTGCCCCTGCATTGGCCAGCATTATCATGGTCACCACGATTACCTCGGCCACCCTCACAACGGCAGGAGCATTACGCGCCAGCGTTGTCGCGGTCGCTCTCGCCCTGGTGGTGGTGGTGGTGGATCAATTCCTGCCGGTGGGCTTTGGCATTCAATCCTCGTCGACGGGGAACCTGCCCATATCGGCGGGGCTGGTAACCATCTACGCCGTCATCGTCCTCTGGCGCTACAGAACCTATAACTTGCGCGCCAAGATTCTGATCGCTTTTATCTTTGTGGCCTTTGTCCCGCTGGCCAGCCTAGGAATGTACAATACCTACTTCAGACAGATCGAGCTCGAACATCAGGGACAACAAAACCTCGCGGAACTTTCTCGGACCGCGGCCACCCAGATCGACACTTACATCAATAACCAGCTCAATGTGCTCCGTGTAGAGTCTCAGCAGCCCAGCATTGCCGAGTTCATCAACCTGCCTCCTACTCAACGCGAGGGAAGCCCGCAAGAGGCGAATGCCCTTCGCACGCTTAATGCCTATGTCCACAAGGATCCGCTTTTCATATATTCTTATGCCTTGCTGGACCTGAGTGGCCGCGACATCCTCGACACGGACCAGACGCAGATTGGCCGCAATGAAGGCAACCTTGACTACTTCACAACGCCCATCGCCACCGGCCTGCCTTACGTTTCGAACCTGACCTTCGAAGCGGACAATAAAGCCAATATCCACTTCAGTGCGCCTGTTCGAAGCATTGAAGGCAATATCATCGGCGTAATCCGCACCGAATACAACCTGGCTATCTTCCAAACCATCCTGCAACCTATGCTTCAGGGCAGCGAGCACGAGGGAGAATTACTGGCCCTGGTCGATGAAGAGACGTTTGTGCGCGTGGCTTACACAGGTGAACGCAACCATCTCTACAAATCCCTTTTTAATTACGGGCCGATGGATATGGCCATCCTTCAATCCAAGGGACGCCTCTTGTCGGGCACAGCCGACGATGCCATCTTCTCCTCCGCTGCAGATGTGGCCGGCCTCCAGAACCTTGATGCGGTCCCGTTCTATACGGTCAATGCGCCCACCCTGGGCGGCAACGCAGTGACCACGGGTACACGTCTCAGCGCGCAAAAATGGATCGCTCTTGCGCGGCAGTCAGAAGCCTTGCTGTATGAACCCATCCGTCAGCAAAACCGCAACATCGTATTGATCTCCGTGGGTCTGCTGTTACTTGCAGCATTGGCGGCCCTGGTGGCGTCTCAAATCATTTCGAGGCCGCTGCTCGGTTTGACCGGTACCGCCGAAAAACTGGCGGCAGGCGACCTGAACGCCCAGGCTGTCATCAGCACGAACGATGAAATTGGTCAGTTGGCAGTCACATTCAACCGCATGTCGGATCAGATCAAGCAGACTCTGCAAAGCCTCGAATTGCGCGTGACCGAGCGTACCAGCGAGCTTGACGCCGCCCGCCGTCAAAGCGAGGCTCGCGCTCACGACCTCGAAGTCATCAGCGACGTGGCACGCATCATCTCCAGCGAGCAAAAACTCGACTCCCTGCTTCCGCTCATTGCCAACCTCATCACTGAAAAGTTCGGCTATTACCACACGGGCATCTTCCTGCTCGACTCCAGCCGACAGTTCGCCATTCTTCAGGCCGCCAGTAGTGAAGGCGGCAAACAGATGTTGAAACGCGAACACCGTCTGGCGGTGGGACAGACCGGCATCGTGGGCTACGTGGCCCAGACAGGTCAACCCCGCATCGCCCTCGACGTGGGCGCGGATGCCGTTTTCTTCAACAATCCCGATCTGCCCGATACCCGCTCCGAGATCGCCCTGCCCCTCAATGCGCGTGGACAAACCATCGGCGTGTTGGACATGCAAAGCATCGATGCAGGCGTGTTCACAATCGAGAACTTGAGCACTCTCACCGTTCTGGCTGACCAAGTGGCCATTGCCATCGACAACGCCCGCCTGTTCGGCCAGACCGAGACGGCCCTGGCCGAGGTGCAGTCCGTGTATCGCCAGTACATCATCCAGGAATGGGCAGGCTTCGCCCGCCGCAATCAGAGCCTGGGTTATCGACAGACCCTCCATGGCGGAACCCGACTGGAGGTCTGGGATTACCCGGATGAGGCCCGCGCTGCTTTGGAGCGCGGTGAAGTTGTTCTCAATCCTGCGCGCGATGGCGGTGAGAGCGTTACTCTGGCTATGCCGGTCAAACTCCGCAATCAAGTGATCGGCATCATCAATGTCCAGTCAAGTCAGCGGGAGCATGAGTGGAGTACCGACGAAATCGGCCTGGTGCAGGCTGTCAGCGACCGCATGGCCCTCGCCTTGGAGAATGCCCGCCTGTTCGAGGAATCGACCCGCCGCGCCGAACTGGAACGCCTCTCAGCCGATCTGGCGGGCAAGATTGGTTCCTCCATCCGCCTTGAATCCATCCTGCAGACCACCGCGCAGGAGTTGAGCCAGGCTCTGGGCGGCGGCACCGAAGTGCTGGTCCAGGTACAGCCCGTTTCGTCGGCTGGAACCGATGGCGAGAAGCCGCAACCCGCCCGCAAGTGATGTCTTTACTGAGAGAATCCTATGCAACCCTCTGAACTCACTCAAGCTCCAAGACGGGCCGACAAGCAAACCGTCCAATACCGCACCCTGTTGACCTTCGGTGTGACGGGCGTAATTGCCGTGATCCTGGTCGAGGTCTTCTACTTAAGCCTGATGCGACAGAGCCATAACACCTGGCAATATTACGGACTACTCATCAACAACGCCGCTCTGGGGCTGGCTTTTCTGATGGGTGCTCTTTTACTGTGGCGGTTCAAAAATATCTCGCAGACAGCCTGGATATTTATCGTCAGCATCAACTTGACCTTTGCGGTTGCTACGATCTTTGTTTCGGGGTTGGGTGTCACTTTTGCCCTGGGAGCGATAGTCTTTACGGCCCTTTTTGCCCTGCAAGCATTGTCCAGGCGTGGTACGCAAGTTGCCTTGGTACTCGGTGGAATGTCCAGTATCGTCACGCTCGTCCTCGAATACGGACTGCACTTTACCGAACGCCTGCCAATCGAGTCGCAGATTCAGCAAGGCGTCATTATCGTGATAGGCGCGGCAGTGCTGTTCTTCGGGATTCATCTCACCAGCAGCCAGATCGAGTTCAAGTCGTTGCACACCCAGCTCAATACAACTTATCTAATCACCCTGGTCGTGCCTGTATTGATGGTCGGCATCCCCGCCCTGTTGAGCACACAGGATATTCTCATCCAGAAATCCAGACAGAGCCTGCAGGGTGCGGCGCAACAGGCATCACAGCAAGTGGAAAGTTTCCTCCAAAGCACGCTGGACAACGTGCAGGCAGACGCTTCGCTGCCTAGTTTGGTCAGTTTCCTCAAGGGCGAAGGGTCCGCCGAAGAATTGCAGGGTACGCTGCTGGCGCTGGGTTCGGCGCAAAGAGAGATCAAGACGTACCTGGTCCTCGACGCTCACGGGAAGAGTCTATTCGATAGCAGCGAGGAACAGGGGCACGTCGCCACGGATGAGTCGAACGCTCCATACTATCAGAACGTCATCCTGCACCAACAGGCCTACATCTCGGACGTGCTGTTCGACCCGCAGACAGGCGCGGCGGAATTGTATTTCAGCGCCCCGATTTCGGATGAAGACGGCACCCTGCTGGGCGTGCTGGTAGTTGAGTTCGATGCAGTCGTTTTGCAAAATCTGATTGTACAGGATAACGTAACCGATATAGCCTCTTATATCATCCTGGTGGACGAAAACCACACCATCCTTGCGGATGGAAGGAACGAGAGTTGGATATACAGAACCACCTCTCCACTCGGCGTGAAACAAGTCACCGCTTTGCAGGACATTCGCAGGCTTCCGCCTGGTCCGCAGGAGAAATACCTGTTGGATCTCCCCGACCTGGAAACGAGATCGGAAGAGCGTCGTGTAGGGAAAGAGTGTAGATCTCGGTGGTCG
>CALFXA010000023.1 GCA_937928015.1 uncultured Anaerolineales bacterium
TGGTTGTGAGTACAGATATAACCGAGAGAAATAAGGCAAAGGATGCCATAACACTTGCAAACAAAAAGTTACAACTGATGTCAGGCATTACCCGCCATGATGTGGCGAATCAGTTACAAGGACTGTTCTTCTCACTTGACCTGGCTCTTGGTGATGAACTTCCTCCTGATGTCAGGATATATATTGAAAAAGCAGACACCTTTGCTCACAATATTGAACGGCAGATATCGTTCACTCGTGATTACCAGGAAATCGGGGTACACTCACCGACATGGCAGGATGTACATTCGGTCATTCAACTATCTATCCGCTCATTAGATCTGGGTAGAATCGATCTTCACCTGGATATTGCCGGGCTTTCTATCTATGCTGATCCTCTGTTTGAAAAGGTGTTTCATAACCTGATAGACAATTCTCTCAGATATGGAGAGAAAATTACCAGGATAACAATATCCGGGTATGAAGATTCAGATGGTTATATCCTGATATATACAGATGACGGGATCGGAATCCCTGATAAATATAAATCAGCAATTTTTAACCGCGAATATTTCTCCCATAGCCTGGCTCGACCCGAATCTTTCCATCCTCAAAGGCGGTCCGCCCGCGCAGGGTCACCTTGCGGACTCTGCCCTTGACCTTCCAACCTTCGAAGGGAGTCCAGCCGCAGCGGGTGAAACTCTCGGAGGCCTTGATCTCGTAAGCGGCGTCCTCGTCCACTTCGACCCAGGTCTCGGGCTGTTCGGGCAGATGGAAGATGCGCCGCGGGTTGGTGACCATGCGTGTCAGCACGTCGTCGAGGGTGAGACGGCCTTCGCTGACAGCGGTCAGCAACAGGGGCAGGATCGTCTCCAGGCCGGGGAATCCAGGCGGCGGGTTGTCGGAGTCTTTTTCCTCGATGGTGTGCGGTGCGTGGTCAGTGGCAAAGCAATCGATCACATCCAGGTTGGCCCACAGCGCGTCGACATCCGCCTGCGTTGCCAGCCTTGGGCGGACCTCGCCTCGGCCCGGATGCCCGTGGCTGATGGCGGGGATGTCCTCTTTGGTGAGGAACAGGTGATGCGGACAGACCTCGCACGTGACCTGAATGCCGCGTTCCTTGGCGGCCTTGATGAGCAGCACCTCTTCCTTCAACGAGATATGCGCAATGTGGACGGGACGGTCATAAATCGCGGCGAACAGGACCGCCGCCGCCATGCTGCGACTCTCGGAATGCGCCACGATGGGCAGCGACTTGGGCCAGTTCTGGAAGTGCGGCATCCACAAGGACATATCGTCGAGGCGCAGTTGGCCGAAGGTCGAGTCGAGGTACATTTTGAGGCCCGCTGAACGCCCGGGCAGCGACGGATGCTCGGCCCAGTTGCCGTTGTCGGGGCCCGCGCCGAGGAATTGGGCGTAGTCGCAGCGCGCCTTTGCTTTGGCGGAATCCAGCACGAGGTCGAGGGTGGAGGCGTCGAAGATGGGCGGCCTGGTGTTGGGCATGGCCAGCACCAACGTCACGCCGCCTACCAGCGCCGCAGACGTGCCCGAGTCGTAATCCTCTTTGTGGGTGGCGCCGGGTTCGCGCAGGTGGACGTGCGGGTCGATCAGGCCGGGCAGTCGGATCATGCGGTTCCATCCTTTTTAGTTTTTTCACGGTCGAGCCACAATTCGCGATACTGGCGATTCCAATCGATCAGGAAGCGGAAGGCGATCACCAGGCCAACGCCGACGGCGGCCCAGAAGACGAGTCCGCGCTGATTGAACAACCACAGCATCGGCGCGATCAACACCCCAGTGAACACACTGGCCCGCGCGCCGTGACGGACCGTCAGAGTAAGCAGGATCAGCAGGCCGAGGCATAAGACGAACGCCAGCGGAGAGAGCGCCAGCAGCGCCCCGCCCGCCGTAGCCAGGCCCATCCCGCCGCGGAACTGGGCGAAGAGCGGCCAACAATGTCCCGCCACGGCCAGGGCTGCGGTAAGCGGAATGATGTAAGGTGGGATAGCATCCCGCCCTACTTGCGAAGCCAGCCAGACGGGCAGGAAACCCTTGGCGATGTCCAGCACCAATACCAGCGCACCCCAACCAAAGCCCGTCTGGCGGATGGTGTTGGTGGTGGTGGCGTGACCCGAGCCTGAGTCACGCACGTCCACGCCTTTGACCAGGCGCGTGATCCAGATGGCAAAGGGCAGCGAGCCAGACAGGTATCCCAACAGGGGAAAGAGCAGGGTCAGCAGAAGGTTCATGCTACGGGCAGGCGGTCAGCAGGGGAAAGAGTTGTTTGCTGAACGTGTTCAGCATGTCCGGGTTTGACTGCGGGAAGACCAGCATATACACAAAGATGTGCTTCTCGTCCTCCTGCTTCACCCAGTAGCGCGCCTTGTAATTATTATCCGAGTCCACCAGGTCATATTCATAGAGCGAGGTTCCGCTTTGCTCGCAGAACTTCGCCAGCGTGTGACTCTCGTAATCGGAGAAAATGATGTTGAAGCCTTCATCGTTGAAATAATTGCCAAGGTCGGTCTGGGAGTAGCCGCAGGTGAAGATGAGATACTCCGAATAGACGATGGCCTGGACCGCGTCATTGTGGCGCGTAAGCGTGACCTTGTACGGGGCCACCGTGTAGCTCTTGACCCAGTCGGCGGAATTGAATACCCCTTCGCCGAAGCTGAGGACCTTCTTGATGTCGGCGTCGGTCGGCTCGATCGGGCCGCAAGAATCTTGCGGGACCTGGGCCTGGTCCGCCTTCGGAGCGGAACTGCACGCGGCGAGGACTCCCGCCAACAAAACGGCGACCAGCAGCGAGGTCCAGAAAACGGGACGGGGCAATTTGTTCAAGGGTTGCTCCTTTCGAGGTCTACTCGCCGATGTCCAGTTTGAAGGCCACCAGCGACTGGTCCAGGTCTTGCAGGAAGTAGATCAGCGAGACGATCAGCGATCCGAGCGACAAGACGAAGATGATCCCGATCAGCCAGGCATCC
>CALFXA010000024.1 GCA_937928015.1 uncultured Anaerolineales bacterium
CTGCTCCAGGTTGGCGCGCGCCCAGGCCAGCTTGGGGTCCGTTTGCAAGGGCAGGTTTTCGTTGTTCGTGAAGGGCAAGTCTTCCAGGTCGAATCCGTAATCGCGCAACAGGAAGGAGGCTTGATACAACCGATGCTCCCGCAACGGATCGACGGCGGCTTTGTTTTCGAGCGGAGTATCTGGGATGGGGTGGAAGGCCGAGAAGTAGGCGCGTTTCAAACGCACGTTCTGATGCAGCCATTGTGTGGTGGTGAGGAGTTCGAGGTCCGACTCGTCGGCGCCGCCCGCGACGAACTGCGTGACGGTCGAAGGCCAGCGACCCTTCCAGCCGAGATGGGCGGGTTGGCTGCGGCGAATCTCTTCGACCCACCGCAAGGGTCGCAGTAATTCTTCCATGAAGACCTTGTGCGGCGCAAGCCGCGAGAGCCGATTCGTATTGGGCGCTTCGAGGTTGATTGAGACGCGGTCAGCCAGTTGCATGGCGCGGAAGACCTGGTCCTTGTCCGCGCCTGGCATGAGCTTGAGGTGGATGTAGCCACGGAAGCCATGCTTCTTGCGCAGGATTTCGGCGGTGTCGAGTAACTTATCCTGAGTGGTGACGCCGCCGTTTGCCAGCCCAGAACTGAGGAAGACACCCTCGGCTGCACCCGACTGGGTTAGCTTGCTGAACAGATTGGCGAATTCGTCGGGCTTGAAAGTGGCGCGGCGGAAGTCGCGCCCCGCGCGGAAGGGGCAATAAAAGCAATCGCGCTCACAGGCCGAGGAAAGCAGGGTCTTGAGCAGCATGATCTTCTGCCCGTTGGGCAATTGGGCGGGATGGACGAAGGCCTGATTCTGTTCCTTGGAGCTGAAGCAGACGGGACGCGTGGCACTTTCTCCTCGTTCCGCATCGGGCTCGAAGGTCATCTGTGAGGAAAGCAATTTCAGGCGGTCGATTGCGTCCATGAATTCCATTATAGAATAAATGTTCTATTCTGGCAAGCAAAAAAAACAGCGGACTCTTAGAGTCCGCTGTTGGAGCTTTCGCTACTTGACGCGAACTGTCAAGTTATATTCGACCGTTGTGCCTCCGAATGGCACGACCGCAACCACATAATCCTGGCTGGTGGGCAGGTCGAGGCTGAAGTCGGTGATGCCAGATTGGGCACGGGCGTAGGGCTGGCCGTCGTCAAGGCCCCAAATGCTCAGAGCCGCCGAGTCAGGCGGGACGCTCAGGGTGACGTCCATCTTCTGGCCCTGATTGGCGTGGACCACGTACGAGACGGCGAACCCGCCCTCGGTCAGGCCTTTGAGAACGGTGCGGGTTTCTCCCAACGCAAATCGGATGCGCGCCATGATGGTCAGACTCAGACTGAATCCCACGGTGGAAGAACCGCCCTGGAGGTCGATGAAGTAATCCTGGCTGCTGGGAGCCAGACCCTGCCAATAAGACTGATTCGAGGAAGCGGGCAGAAGCACGATCCCGTTGGCCCCGCGGATGGACAGTTTTGCGTCCTGGTTGGCCGAATCAACCTGGATAACCATCGGCTGTTCGGCAGAGACCCAGAGGGCGTAGCTGAGGGTCTGTCCCGCCTGGATCTGCCCCGTGAGGACCATCTGCGTGGTTCCCTTTAGGAACTCGATCCGCACGGATGGGACGGGCGGCGTGCTGGTCAGGGTGGCGGGCGGCTGGACGGTCAGTGTGGGCATGGGGGTGATTGTAGAGGCTGAAGTAGGAGTGGCTTGGGCCTGATAGGCCTGCAGCGTGTTTGCCACCATGGTTGCCACGGTGCTATTATCGACGGGAGTGACGGCGGTCCCGCCACAGGCTGCAATGATGACCAGTGTCAATAGGAGGGTGGCGACCTTCCGCAAGGGGGTGGACTGTCGATTCATATTACCTTTCATGTCGTTCCATCAGAAAATGCTGAACATTGCGAACCTTTTCGTCCTTGTCTGGCTTGAGGCGTTTGTAGGAGCCATCTGCATTCATCAGACGGACGCTGGAATTATCCTTGAGATAGAGTCCCAATACCTCGTCACGTAAGTAGCGGATCTGGTCCTGATTCTCGATGGGGAAGACGACCTCGACCCGATTGTTGAGGTTGCGCGGCATCAGGTCGGCGCTGCCGATGTAGATCTCCTCCGCGCCCTGGTTGAGGAAGTAGTAGACGCGGCTGTGTTCGAGGTAGCGCCCGACCACGCTCAACACGCGGATGTTCTCGCTCAGGCCCTTGATGCCTGGCCTGAGGCAACAGATACCACGCACCAACAGGTCCACGCGCACACCTGCCTGTGAGGCCTGATACAACAATTGGATGATCTGCGGGTCGACGAGTGAGTTGGTCTTGAGGATGAGATGGGCCTTTTGTCCCTGACGGGCGTGTTCGGTCTCGCGCAGGATCATGGCTTCGAGGTGCTGTCGCAGGTTGACGGGAGCCACCAGCAGCTTGCGATAATCCTGTTGGGTGGAGTACCCCGTCAGGTAGTTGAACAGGTCGGTCGAGTCGGCGCCGATGGCTTCGTCGCAGGTGAACAGGCCCAGGTCCTCGTAAATGCGCGAGGTGACCATGTTGTAGTTGCCCGTCGCCAAGTGGACGTAGCGGCGGATGCCCTCGCCTTCCTTACGAATCACCATGGCGATCTTGCTGTGGGTCTTGAGTCCCAGCAGACCATACACCACATGGACGCCCGCCTGCTCCAGTTTTTGCGCCCAGCCGATGTTGCTTTCTTCGTCGAAGCGGGCCTTCAACTCGACCAGCACCGCCACCTGCTTGCCGCGCTCCGAGGCTTCGAGCAATGCATCCACCACAGGCGCGTTGCTGCCGACACGATAGAGGGTCTGTTTGATAGCCAATACCTGCGGGTCACGCGCAGCGGCGTTGAGGAAATCCACCACGGGGGTGAAGGACTGATAGGGATGATGGATCAGAATATTGCCCTGACGGATGACGTCGAAGATGTCGCCTGTGAGACCCACCTGTCGAAACGGCTTGGGGACGGAGGGTCGGTAGGGCGGGAACTTGAGATCGTGCCGCTCGACGGCGTCATATAACTGCCATAGGCTGCTCAACCCGAGCGGACTGCCCGTCACGTAGAAATCGGATGGCCGCACTTCGAGGTTGTCCAGTAACAGGTCGCGGACCTCCTCGGGCATGTTCTCGTAGATGCCCACCTGCACCACCGACCCGAATTTGCGGCGGCGGATGCTTTGCTGCATCGACTCGAGCAGGTCGTCGGCTTCCAGTTCCTGAATCTCCACGTCGGCATCGCGTACCACGCGGAAGGGGTGCGCCGACACCACCTCCATGCCTGGGAAGAGCGCACCCAGGTTGGCGATGATGAGCTGTTCGAGCCAGACGAAATAATGATGGCGCGGCACGGTCCCATCCTTGCGGACGCCGCCCGAGGAGCGCTTGAGGGGAATCAGACGCGGCAAGGTATCGGGCACCTTTACACGCGCAAAGCGCTCCTTGCCTTTTTTGTCGCGGATGACGATGGCCAGGTTTAGGCTGAGGTTGGAGATGTGCGGGAAGGGATGCCCAGGGTCCACGGCCAACGGAGTGAGCACCGAGTGAATCACCTCGTGGAAGTAACGGTCGGCGCGCTCCTTTTGCGGCTTGGCCAGCTTGTCATAATCCAGCGCATGGATGCCTTCCTTATTGAGCTTGGGAAGGATCTTGCGCTGAAGATGCTGCAGAGCGTTGTTGTATAGTTCCAGGGAAGACTTGCGGATGGCGGCCAACTCTTCGCGCGGGGTCAGCCCGTCGGGTGAGACGCTGCTGATGCCCGACTCCACCTGTTTGCGGATACCCGAGACGCGCACCATGAAGAACTCGTCCATGTTCGAGCCGAGGATGGCCAGAAACTTGACTCGTTCGAGCAGGGGATTCTCCTCGCTTTGCGCTTCCTCGAAGACGCGCTTCTGAAAAGCGAGCAGCCCCAATTCGCGGTTGATGAATTGGGGCGCGACGATGTCGGCAATCGGGGTATCGATGGGGGGGAGGGTCATGCGTCACCTTTGGATGCGGGGCTGGCTTGCCACGGGAAGGGTTGGTCGGGCGCTGGCCTCCAGAATACCAGCAATTCCCCTTTGTCGTCCAGATAGGCGGAGGTCCGTTCGGCGCGCAGTCCCTCGAAATAACGGCGGGCAGGCTCGGAGTCGAAAGAGGAGTCTTCCTCGGCGGTTTCCTCCAGCAGGTTCAGGAACGAGGCGGCATCCTGCACTTCGCCCATCAGCGATTGATAGTCGTGCATGCGTTTGAGCAGGTCTTCGGAGAAATCGGGCAGGGTGGGATGGATGATCTCGACCCGATAGCGGAATTTCTTGAAGGCCAGCCGCAGACGGTGGATGCTGGCGGGCTGGGCGGCGTCGATCTGGACGTAACGTCGGGTCGCCGTTTCGTAGGCCTGGTCCACCGCCTGGAGCAGTTCCGTTTCCGCCTCGGGACGGGCGAGCCGCTCCTCCAGGCTGGCGCGGACCTTCTCGAAGCGCTTCTTGAGCGCGGACAGTTTGAGGTCCTTGACCTGCCTGCGGGCCTTACGCAGCAGGCGCTTTTCACTGGCAAGCAGATGGTCATGCAGTGGCGTCAACTCGGGGTGCGACTCGGCGGCTTCAGCCAGCTCGGCCAGCATCACCTGACAGTCGCGCAGGTCGTCGAGTTCGTCGATCTGACTCTTGAGCGCGCGGCGCATCTTTTGCAGGCGCGGATGCGGATCGAGGACGCGGGCCATGTCGAGGCAGGCTACCAGACGGCGGGTTGCCACGCGCAGATCGTGGACGGCGGCCTCGGAGAATTCTGCGCGGCAGTTGGCAAGCTCCAGGTTGAATTTGTCCCAGCGTTCCTGAAAGGTGGCGAAGAAGCGTTCGGTGAGTGTCATAGGGTCAACGAATCCTGTTCTGGACGCGGGCTGGCGCCCAGGTTGTACATACAGGCGAGTCTATCCCAAACCCTGAAAATTCGTCAGGGTCGTTCAGACTCGGGCTGGATGGTGGGATGGAAAACGGCGCAAGGAATCCCGTGAGCGAGTCAGGGAACCTTGCGCCGACAATTCTTCGATGATGGCCTGGTGGCGGGAAGCTGGCGATCACATGGATGATTTCTGGGCCATTTCCTCGATGGGCTGCATCTGGCCCGTGGCGACGAAGACGATGCGCTCACAGATATTGGTCACGCGGTCGGCCAGCCGTTCGATGTTGTGAGCCGACCATAACACGAAGTTGGCTCGCTCCATCTGGGAGGGGTTCTCGATGACGAAGTCCATGACCTCATAATAGACCTGCTCGTAGAGCGAGTCGACCACGTTGTCTTCGAAGGCGATCTGATGCGCGGCGTCCACATCTAATTCGATGAAGGCGGTCAGGGAACGGTGGAGCATGTCCACGGCGTGGTTTGCCATGTATTCCAAATCTTCGAGGATCTTGGGCATGCTCAATCCGCCCGAGCGCAGATTGATGGTGGCGATGCCTTTGGCGTAGTCGCCCATGCGTTCGAGGTCATTGCACATATCGAGGATGGAGGTCAGGGCGCGCAGGTCATGGGCGGCGGGCTGACGGGTGGCGATCACGGCGATGATGTCGCCTTCGATTTGATATCGCTTTTGATTGATGGCCTGGTCGCGTTCGAGAATCCGCTTGGAGGCCTCGAAGTTGTGATTCTTCAGGGCGCGAATCGAATCGGTCATGGCCTGCTCCACCATGCTGCCGAGGATCAGGAGTTGGTCTTTCGATTGTGCGATCTCGTCGCCAAGGTTGTTTTGGATCATTTTCTGCTCCAGGGGATAAAACAGCGGCGGGGCTGTTGTGGAGGGTTGGACTAAATCGTTACTCGTTTTCTTCGTGGCGATGGCGTTTCTCGTCCAGGGTGGCGATGCCGAAGGCACCGAGCAGCAGCATGGCGGCGGCAAAAATGATGTTCATGGTTGGTTCCTTTTAGACAGGATACTTTAGAACGGTTAACGCCTATCGGTCAGGGAGTTAACGTCAGGTAAAGGCTACCAGGCATCCGCCTGCTCCCAACGCGGGCGTGGGCGATATCCCTTGCGGATTTGTTCCAGGACAGGCATGGGAGTATGCAACAGGCGTTTGCAGATATTGGCAATATGCGCGGCGGAGGCCCCGTTGTTCTGGATCGGCATGAGGCGGCGCAGGTGATCGGGGTCGAGCAGGGTGTGGGTTTCCTTCTCCAGGGCAAGCGACACGAAGGTGCAGGTGGATTGCTGGGTGATGACCACGTCGGCGTTGGCGATCATGTGGTTGACGTTCCCGTGATGGAAGACGAGCGCCTGGGGAAATACCGAGCGGATCTCGCTAAACGCGCGGTCGAAATCCTCGGCGGGATGCAGTTTGAAGATGACCTCGCGTCCGTCCACGATGCCGACGCACTGCCGCAGGAATTCCATGCGGTCTTCATAACGCAGAGACTCGCGATAGGGGGTGGTGGCAACCAGCGCGTAATTACGATAAGGAAATTTGTTCTGGAGATGCGCCTGGATGTTGTCGAAGTTGGGGATACCCGTCACGGCGAGTTTCTCGGCGCGGACTCCCTTGCGGATGAATTGTTCGCGATAGCCTTCGGAGGCCACGCAGAAGATGTCGTACGCGTTCGAGAGGCCGCTGGCGGCGGTGTTGGCCAGGTAGCGCGGGAGAAAAGGCAGGGTGCGGACCAGGCTATAG
>CALFXA010000025.1 GCA_937928015.1 uncultured Anaerolineales bacterium
GCGTCGAGCGAGGCCAGGGTCTGCCCCGCGCTGACCGTGTCGCCTTCCTTGACGGCAACCTCGCTGACGGTGCCCGGGATGGCGAAGGCGATCTCGGTCACTTGCACAGGTGAGATGACGCCCGAAGCCACGATGGTTCCAGGCGGAGGCGCGGAAGTGGCCGTAGCGGCGGAAGCGTCCGTCGCAACGGGAGCAACCGTCGGGGCGGAGGTTCCGCACGCGCTGAGCAGCACGGACAACACCAACAGGCCTGTCCACAAAAGGCGTTTCATGTCCGCCTCCGTTACTGCCCGCTCTGGACGCGGACTTCGGTGCTCATGCCCCAGCGCAGACCCGCAGGCTGTTCATCCAGCTCGACCGTGACCTTGAAGACCACGTCGCCGCCCACGGTTTCGGAGGTGCGCGCGATGTCCACGACCTTGCCCTTGAAGGTCTGGCCAAGGGCCTCGATGTAAACACTGGCAGCGTCGCCGATCTGCACGCGGGCGATGTCACGCTCGCTCATGTCGGTGGTCTCGACCTGGAACTTGCTCAGGTCGCCCAGGGTGACGACGACCTGCCCGGGCGTGGCAGTCTCGGCGGGGGAAACATCCACAGAGACGACCGTGGCGTCGAAGGGGGCCGTCAGCGTAGCCTGGGCCAGTTGGGCCTCGGCGGCCTGCTGGGCGGCGGTCAAACGATCCACGTCGGCAGCGGCGGAATCCAGGTTTTCCTGGTTGGCGCCGATGCGCTTGAGATACTTGACCTGCGTCTCGGCCGTGGCGACGTTGGCCTTGGCCTGCGTCACCTGCGCTTCGAGGATGGTGGTATCGAGTTGGGCCAGGACGTCGCCCGCCTTGACGGCGTCGCCCTCGGCCACGTTGACGGCTTTGACGATGCCCGTCAGCGGGAAGCTGAGTTTGACGACCTGCACGGGGACGATTTCACCCGAGGCCACCGCTTCCGTGGACGTGGAACTGGTCCCGTTGTTTGCGGAGTTATCCACCGTGATGGTGGGCAGGGGTGTGGGGGTGGCGGCCTGGCCGCAAGCGCTGAGCGCCAGGGCGACGATCAAAAATAACCAAATTTGTTTTTTCATTTTCTCTCCTAACGGGCCGCTATTTTGCTCCAGACGCACTATCTTTTTCTATCACGCCGTCTTTCAGGGTCACAACCCGGGTGGCGTAGCTGATGACTCGCGGATCATGGGTGGCAAACACAAAGGTGACGCCTGTTTCCTGGTTGAGTTTCTTCATGATCTCCATCACCTGCCGTCCGTTGGCCGTGTCGAGGTTGGCGGTCGGCTCGTCGGCGAGGATCAGGGCGGGCTTGGGAGCCAGGGCGCGGGCGATGGCCACGCGCTGCTGTTGTCCGCCCGAGAGTTGGTCGGGACGGTTGTTGGCGCGGTCGGCCAAATCCACCGCCTTGAGCAATTCCATGACGCGCTCGCGGCGTTCCTTCGGGGTGTGACCGTTGAGCAGCAGCGGCATCTCCACGTTCTCGTAGGTGGTGAGCGTGGGGATCAAGGCAAAGAATTGAAAGATGAACCCGATGTGACCGCGGCGCATGTCGGCGCGCTGGTTACGGTTGAGGCGGGTGACATCCTGTCCGCTGATGACGACCCGGCCCGTGGAGGGCTGGTCGAGACAGCCGATCATTTGCAGGAGGGTGGTCTTGCCCGAACCCGAGGGTCCCACCAGGGCGGTGAACTCTCCGTCTTCGATGGTCAGGCTGACGCCTTGCAAAGCGCGGGTTTCCACCTTACCGATCTGGTACACACGGGTGATGTTTTCAACTTTTACGACTTCCATTTTGTTCTCCTTATTTTTCCGCGCGCAAGGCGGCGACCGGCTCCAGGCGGGAGGCGGTTACAGCGGGGTACAGTCCAGCCAACAGCGTGACGATGAAGGTCAGGACGGACAAGTTGACAATATCATCCAGCATCAACTGGGCACGGATCGTGTTACCGACCAGGAACCCTGAGAGTCCCATGTTGCCGATGTAGAAGCCGTTGATGTTGAAGAGTTGAACGGCTCCCCAGCCCAGGATCACACCCAGGATCACACCGCCGACAGCCAGGAACGCCGACTCGGCCAGAAACAGTCCCAGGATGCGGCTGCCGCGCATACCCACTGCCGAGAGGATACCGATCTCGCGCGTCCGCTCGTAGACGGACATGATCAGCGTGTTGACGATGACCGAGGCCGTGATCGCCAGGATGATCAGGTAGAAGAAACCGATGTAGCTATTGGCCATCGTCTCGAACTCGACGATCAACTGGTTCATGTCGCGCCAGGTCAGGACATCGAGATTGAGTCCCTGCAGGGCGGCGGCGACGCTGTCGGTATCGGTTTCATTCTTGAGCAGGATGAAGATCGTGCTGGCGTGGTTCTCGGTCTGGGTGATGGCCTGCGCCTTGGCAAGCGGCATGAGGATGGTGGAAACGTCAAAGGCGTAGGTGTTCGTCGAATAAATGCCGCGCACGGTAAAGACCTGCTCCTGCACATCGCCATTGGAGGTGTTGACCGAGAGCCCCACCGTATCACCGACCTGCAAGTGCAGTTTGTCGGCGGCAGGCTTGCCAATCAGCAGACCTTCGCGGTCGTCGGCCGTCAGGAAATTTCCGCTGAGCAGACCCATGCGATAGGGATCGTTGGCTACCGAGTTCGGATCGATGCCATAGATCTTCACGCCCGTCGACTCATCGCCGGTGGACAGGAATCCGCTTGCGAACAGGCGCGGCGTGGCCGCCTTCACCTGTGGGAACGCCGCCACCTTCGCCGCGATCTCGTCGGGGCTGGCCACCAGGTCCTCCCACTTGAGGCTGGACTTGTTCTCGTCGAAGCTGACCGATCGGACCTGGATGTGTCCGCTCTGGAGCAGGATGGATGATTGGATGGCATTGCCCATCTCGCCATTGATGACGGAAGCCATCAACATCAGCAGGGCAAGCCCGATGGCAACCGCCAGCGCCGAGAAGAAGGTACGGCGGCGGTTGCGGCCCAGATCACGAAAAGCCATTTTGAAAATTTGTAACATGGCTCACCTCATACAAAGTGCAGAGCTTCGGCGGGTTCGCGCCGACCTGCTTCAGTGGCGGGGATGACCGCCGCCAGCGCCGAAATGATCGCCACGGTGGAGGCGCGCAGCAACAACTTTTCCACGCCCCAGGTGGGGTAGACCTTGTCCTTGACCAGCGCCATATAGCTGGCCGCCTGGGTCAGGGAACCGAAGTCCAGGCCGACGCGCATCAACATCCCGTTGAGCGCAAGACCCAGCACCACGCCCGCCGCCACACCGACCAGGCCAATCATCGTGCCTTCGAGGATGAAGAGCAACGAGATCTGACGCGGCTTGAGTCCCATCGCGCCGAGGACGCCGATCTCGCGCGTCCGCTCGTAGACGGCCATCAGCAACAAGTTGAGGATGCCCACGCCCGCGATGGCAATGACGATCACGCTAAAGATGTTCATCACGCCGCCTTTGGAGTTGATCGCGTTGGCGAGGTCGGGGTAGTTCGCCTGGAAGGATTCGATCTCATAACCCGACAGGCTGGATTTCATGCCCGCGATGACCGCGTCCTCCTGCCCTAGGTGTTGAAGGAAGATCGCCACCTCGGTGGCCTGACCGGGCAGATCATAAAGCGCCTGTGCCTCGCCCAACGAGATGTAAACGGTCTGCTTCTCGATATCGGCCATGCCCAGGTCATAGATACCGACGATGGTCATCGTGCGCTGGCGCATCTGCTTGTGCTGGGAACGCCCCACCAATGTGACGCGGTCCCCCACCGTCACGCCCATCGCGTCGGCCAGGCCTTTGCCGATCAGGATGTTATCCAGATCGTCGCTGACGAGATTACGCCCTTCGGTCACGTTCTGACCGATGATGTTGACCGTCATTTCCTTTTCTGGATCGACGCCCGTGATCCCCACGGCGAACGCGCCTTCGCGGCTGGTGACAAGGCCGCCCGTGTTGATCCGTTCGGTGGCCGCCAGCGTCAGCGGATTCGCCTCTGCCGCCTTGACCACCGCGGAAGCATCCGCCAGCGGCAGGAGCGGGGTCGAGTTCACCTGGGCACGATAGCCCTCGGCGTGGACTTGAATGTTGCCGCCCATCACCTTGACCGCATTCCCATAGATCGCGTCGGTGAAGCCATTCATCAGCCCGTCGTAGAACATCATCAGGGCCAGGGTCAGCGACATCGCCAACACAATGATGACCGTGCGACGTTTGTGCCGCCAGATATTGCGCCACGCAAGGCGCAGATAAAGTTGCATGTCGATTCTCCTTCTCTCGAAAATTCGAGAGCCATTCCTAATAATCAGGATGTCGCTTCGCTGACTGGTTCCTCCAGCCATTCCTTGATCAATTCCATACTTGCCAGGGGCAGGGAACCAGTCGGGGCGCCAAGCACCCGTTCCAGCGAATCAGAATATGCGTTTATAGCGCCCTCAAGGCGCCCGAGAGAGTCAGGCGGGGGAATCTCGGACAGGAGCACCTCGGCGATCGTCTCTTCGAAGCCTCTTGAGAGTCCCAGCAGCATGGCCGCAAACTGGTCGGGATACCTGGTCGTGAACACGCCTTCGGCCACACCCTGATGCACGATCATTGCCAGCATGGGCGCGATGTGCTTGATCGCAGCGTTCTCCTGCTTCTGACGCATGAGGGCGTTCGAGTCCATTCGCCAGGCACGCATCAGGTTGAGCATGAAATTCTTTTGCGAGACTTTCCAACGTGCGGTCGTATCCAGGTAGCGCTGCATCTTTTCGAGCGCCGAAAGCTCCGTGGATTCCACAATCGGGCGCAGGATTTCGTCCGACTCCTCCAAAGCCTGTTCGACCAGGACGTCCAACAAAGCCTGCTTCGAATCAAAATAATGGTAGAAGGCGCCCTTGGAAATCTTCAACGCATCCAGAATATCCTGGATGGACATCTGATCGTAGCCCTTGGTGTAGACCAACTGGCGGGCCACTGCCAGAATTTCCTTTTGCCTTGCGGCATAGTCTTCTTCTTTAACTATTCTTGGCATATCGTCTCTTTTATAAACCGACCGTCGGTTTATTATTCCACATCATAAATCCACCCGTATTTCCCGTCAATGACAAAAATCATCAAGAAAAGGTCAAGAATCTCCCCCCCACAGTGGACAGCGGCTAGGCCTCTTCCTCGACCTGAACCTGCTCCTCCGCACCCAGGCGGACTCTCCCCCACAGCAATTTCAGCACCAGCCCCGCCCGCCAAAACGCGACGGCCGCCATACCATGCGCCAACACAGCGAATAACGGCGGAGTCTGAAACGTGTAATACGTCCAGCACTCGCGCGTGGTCCCCCACAATTCGAGGAAATATCCCAGCCCCGCGCCCGCCGCGAAGGTCAACAAAGCGTAACGATGGTCCGTGGGCGTGAGGATCAGCAGCACGCACAGGGTCAACGCGAGCCAGGTATAGGACTTGTCAAACGTCGGGGAAACAAAGACCAGCATCAAGGTCAGGAAGGAAGCAAAGGTCAGCCAGTAGAAAAATTTCCAAAGGGGGGAATCTCCCTTATGTTCCTTTGTGCTCAAATAAGAAAGCAACCGCGTAATCCGGTCGATTGACAGACTCGCAATCGGCCAGGCCGGGATGATCCACAGCGGCGGACGCTCGGCGGTGTAATAATGCCATAAGTTGGTCTGTGTGCCCCAGCTTTCGATGGCCAGCCCGCCAAAAATTCCCACGAAGACGATCAGAGCATCTACTTTCAGGTCCGCGCGGGCCATGATGGTCATGGACATGAACAGGAAGATGCCGATCAGCAGCCAATCGATGTACAGCCACCAGGGACCGCTCCAGTCCACGTAGGCCATATAGTCGACTGCCAGCGGCCACCAGATGTACACGATCAGGAAAATGGTCAACAGAAACCCGCCCAGCAGGATGCTGCTGTGGCGGGTCCACAATGCGGGGCGGCAGGAAGGCTTCATGCGCGGATTATATCCAACAAATCCCCCACGTTTGGTACCGGTACGAATCGAGAAACGGCTTCGCGTCACCGCCCTATTGACAGTGCGCCCCAAAAGGCTATAATGTAATTAGTTTGTTGTCACAACATACTAATCCCTAATGGAATTCAAATCGACCGCGGATCAAGCCTTTGTGCGGGAGCTCAACCTCTCGCTGGTGCTTCGGAGAATTCATAACGAGGCCCCAGTATCCCGCGCACAACTTGCCACCGATACTGGTCTAAACAAATCCACGGTATCGAGCCTGGTCGAGAAACTGCTGGAGTTGGGCCTGATCCACGAAACGGGCCAAAACTCGGCCGGGGCGGGACGTCCCGCCACCCTGCTGGAGATCAATCCACAGGCGGGCGGAATCGTGGCTGTCGAGTTGGGCGTGGACTTTGTAGCAGTCGCCCTCACTGATTTCCTGGGCAAAATCCTGTGGCGCGCAAAAGCCGGCGCCGATCCCGATTACGAAAAAACCATTAACCAAACCTTCTCGATGACCGACGAGGCTATCGCCGCCAGCCGAAAACTTTCGCTGCCCCTGCTGGGATTGGGCATTGCCATCCCAGGCACAGTGGACCTCGACAAAGGCGTGCTGGTCTTCGCCCCCAACCTGCACTGGCACGATGTGCCCCTGCGCAAGTTGTACGAGGAAAAGACCCATCTGCGGGTCTTCGTGGAGAACGACGCCAATGCGGCCGCCATCGCGGAACACCTCTTTGGGGTGGCCCGCCAAACCAGCGATTTCGTGTTTGTGTTTGCGGGCGTGGGAATTGGCGGAGGGTTCTTCCTGAACGGCTCCCTTTATCGTGGGAAGAGCGGTTATGCTGGCGAGATCGGTCACTCCCCCATCATGGCCGAACCCATCCAGGCCCCCTGCCATTGCGGCAATCGCGGCTGTTGGGAAACTTATTCCAACCAGCATTCGATCTTGCAGCGAATCGAGAATCGTTTGGAAAACAAGCGGAGCAGTATCATTCCTGACCTTATGGCGGAACAGAATGCTCCGCTTTCGATTCCCCTGATCAAACAGGCCGCTGACGCGGGCGACGAAGAGGCGATGCAATCCTTCCAGGAAGCCGGGACTGCCATGGGACAGGGCCTGGCTACCATCATCAATTTCCTGAACCCCGAAAAGATCATCCTCGGCGGGCCGTTGAGTGTGGCCGCTCCGTATCTCCTGCCCTCCGTGAAGGAGTCGGTGTCGCGCCATTGCCTGCCCGAAATTAGCCCCAAGGTGAGCGTGGATTTATCGCAGTTTGGCCCCGATGCCAGCCTGATCGGCGCGGCGGCCATCGTCGTAGACGATGTCATGTCTCATCCCACCCAAATCGAAAGGAGGTGAGGAACAGGGGAGCCTGCCTGTTCGTGTACGTCGCTGTTGTACGTAAAAACATAAGGAGAAGAAAACCATGTCCAAGAAAGTTTTGTATACCGTCCTGTCGCTCGTGGTGATTCTGGCCACCGTATTGGCAGCCTGCACCCCGAAGACAGAAGGCAGCAAGATCGCCGTCGGCATCGTGCTCCCCACCAAGGATGAGCCGCGCTGGATTCAGGACGAGACCCGCTTCAAGGATGCCCTCAAGGCCGCGGGCTACGAAGTCCAGATTCTCTTCAGCCAGGGCGATTCCGCCAAGGAAAAGGCCAACGTTGAAGCGTTGATCAGCCAGGGCATCAAGGTCCTCATCATCTGCCCGCAGGACGGCGCTGCCGCTGCCGCCGCCGCTGATGCCGCCAAGGCCGCCGGCGTGAAGGTCATTTCCTATGACCGCCTGATCCTCAACACCGATGCCGTCGACTTCTATGTAACTTTCGACAGCGTCTCCGTCGGCAAGGCCCAGGCCCAGTATCTGGTCGACCATGCCACCGGCACCGGCAACCCGCTTTACCTGTATGCGGGCGCCGCCTCCGACAACAACGCCTTCCTGTTCTTCCAGGGTGCCTGGGAAGTTCTCCAGCCCAAGATCGCCGATGGCACCTTCGTCATCAAGAACTCTGCGGAAGCCGTGAAACTCCAGGACAAGGCCACCCTGACCCGCGACGAGCAAGCCTCGATCATCGGCCAGGTCACGACCGACTGGAAGCCGGATGTTGCCAAGAACCTGGCAGAGTCGAACCTGACTGTTGCCACCGCTGCCGACAAGGGCAACGTCTTCATCCTCGCCCCGAACGACGGCACCGCCCGCTCCATCGCGGACGTCTTCAAGGCTGACAAGGACGTCACCAGCTATTTCGTGACCGGCCAGGATGCCGAAAAGGCCTCTATTCAGTACATCATCGACGGCAAGCAGTCCATGACGGTGCTGAAGGATGTCCGCACGCTGGTCAAGGATGCCATCACCGCGGCCGTCTCCTTCCTCGAAGACAAGACCCCCGCTTCCACCGCCACCTACAACAACGGCAAGATTGACGTCCCCGCCAATCCTTCCGAGGTCGTGACCGTGGACAAGAATAACGTTCAGTCGGCCGTGATCGACTCGGGCTACTGGCCCGCCAGCGATTTCACCGGCCTGGGTGAGTCTGCCGCCCCGACCGAAGCTCCCGCTACGGGCAAGGTGGAAGTCTTCTCGTGGTGGACGGGCGGCGGCGAAGCGGCCGGCCTCGAAGCCATGATCAAGGTCTTCAATGCCAAGTACCCCGGCGTTGAGTTCGTCAACGCGGCTGTGGCTGGCGGCGCCGGCACCAACGCGCGCGCCGTGCTCGCCACCCGCCTGCAGGCCGGCGACCCGCCCGATAGCTGGCAGGGTCACGCTGGTCAGGAACTGATCGGCACCTACGTGGCTGGCAAGCAGATCGAACCCCTGAACGACCTCTACGATGCAGAGGGCTGGCTCGACGTCATGCCCAAGACCCTCATCCCGCTGATCTCGCAGGATGGCAACATCTACTCGGTCCCGGTCAACATCCACCGCGCCAACGTGCTGTGGTACAACCCCAAGATCCTGGCTGACAACAACATCACCGTCCCGACCACCATCGATGAGTGGATCGCCGCCATGGACACCCTCAAGGCCGCCGGCGTCCAGCCGCTCGCCCTGGGCGAACAGTGGACCAAGATGCACCTGATGGAAACCGTCCTGCTCGGCACCCTCGGCGCCGACAAGTACAACGGCCTGTGGGATGGCACGACCGACTGGGCTTCCCCTGAGGTCACCAAGGCTCTCGAGAACTACTCCAAGATCCTGACCTATGCCAACACCGACTCCACCTCCCTGACCTGGCAGGACGCCTCTCAACTTGTCGTCAACGGCGATGCGGCGTTCAACGTCATGGGCGACTGGGCCGAAGGTTACTTCCGCGAACTCGGCAAGACCCCCAAGACCGACTACGGCTGGGCTCCTGTGCCTGGTTCGGTGGGCGTCTTCCAATTCCTGTCCGACTCCTTCGTGCTGGCCGTGGGCGCTCCTGACAAGGAAGCTGCCATGGACTGGCTGAAGATCGCCGGCTCCAAGGAAGGCCAGGAAGCCTTCAACCCGGTCAAGGGCTCCATCTGTGCCCGCACCGACTGCGACAAGACGCTGTTCGGTGAGTACCTCCAATCCGCCATGGATGATTGGTCCACCAACGTGGTCGTCGGTTCGCTGACCCACGGCGTGGTCGCCAATGACTCCTGGAAATCTGAGATCGACACCGCCCTCGGCCTCTTCATCGCCGATGGCAACGTGGCGAACTTCCAGGCTGCGCTGGTCGCGGCCTGCAAGAGCTCGGGCCCCTGCAAGTAAATTTAGTGTAGAATCGTTGAGGCTCCGCCTGTGGGCGGAGCCTCAACCCTTTTTTGTTTCTCAAAAGAGGTCCCCATGCTCAGAGACAAAGATAAATATTTATCTATCTTATTGATATCGCCCTCGATCCTGGCGGTGTTGATTTTCATTTACGGCTTCATCGCCTGGTCGGTACGCGTGTCTCTCAGCAAATGGAAGGGTCTGAATGCTGATTACACCTGGAACGGGTTGAAGAACTACCTCGACCTGTTCTCCGATCCGCGCTTTGCCGTGGACGTCCGCAACACGCTGATCTTCACGGGGGTCTTCGTCATCGGAAGCATTCTGCTGGGCTTCCTGTTGGCCGTGATGCTCGACCAGGGTCTGAAAGGCGAGGGATTCTTCCGCAGCCTGTTCCTCTTCCCGATGGCGATCTCCTACATCGTCACGGGCGTGGTCTGGCGCTGGCTGATGAACCCTGCCACCGGGTCGCGCACCAGCGGCTTGAATCTGCTATTTTCCTATCTTCATCTTGATTTCCTGCAAAACGCCTGGCACACCACGCCTTATTGGGGCATCGCTGCGATTGCCCTGGCAGCCATCTGGCAGATGTCGGGATACACCATGGCGCTGTATCTGGCGGGACTGCGCTCCATCCCGACCGAACTGCGCGAAGCAGCCCAGATCGACGGCGCAACCGAGTTCCAGATCTATCGCTACATCATGCTGCCCCTGCTCTCGCCCGTGACCCTGAGCGCGCTCATCATTCTCGGTCATATGTCGCTGAAAGTATTCGACCTGATCGTGGCCATCGCGGGCAAGCAACTCCCGTTGGACGTCCCCGCCATCTACATGTGGCAGACCACCTTCGACGGTCTGTTCTACGGACGCGGCGCGGCCATCGGCATCCTGTTGCTGCTGAGCGTGGCCGTGCTCATCATTCCCTACATCCGCTACACGCTGAAGACGGAGACCGAACAATGAACAAACTCCGCCTGAACAAGACCTGGATGTACATTCCGCTCATCCTCATGGCGATCTTCTACCTCCTGCCAATGTATGTCATGCTGGCAACGAGTTTCAAGAGCTTCGCCGAAGTGGACCTGAAGACGATGTGGAACCTGCCCTCGGGCATTCACTTCGACAATTTCATCGAGGCCTTCTCCAAGCTGTCTCCGCACCTGTGGAACAGCTTTGCAATGGTGATCCCCGCCACGTTGCTCTCGTCGGCGCTGGGTTCATTGAATGGCTTCATCCTCGCCAAGTGGAAATTCCGCGGCGCGGACGTAATCTTCCCGTTCATCCTGTTCGGCATGTTCATCCCGTATCAAAGCATCCTGATCCCGCTGGTGCAATTTATGAATGCCATCGGCGTCAAAGGGCTGCCCGGGCTGGCGCTGGCACACATTATCTACGGCATCCCCATCACTACGCTGACCTTCCGCAACTACTATGCCAGCCTGCCACAGGAATTGCTCGAAGCCGCCAAGATCGACGGCGCGGACATGCTGGGAATCTATCGCTACATCCTCCTGCCCATTTCCATTCCCAGCTTTGTAGTGGTGTTGATCTGGCAGTTCACCTCCGCGTGGAATGACTTCCTCTTCGCAGTGGTGTTGACAGGCAACCAGCAATGGCCCATCACGGTGGCGCTCAACAACATGGCAGGCAGCCAGATCGTGGCTTGGAACGTGCAGATGGCAGGTTCGCTGCTAGCCGCCCTGCCGACCCTGTTGGTGTACATCTTCCTGGGCCGCTACTTCCTGCGCGGCCTGCTGGCAGGTTCCCTCAAAGGTTAGGCACATCCCTTCATTTTTGGAGTTTTCATGAACACTCCCTTACTGGAAATGCAAAACATCACCAAGGAATTCCCGGGCGTAAAGGCCCTGGATAACGTCAGTTTCCAGGTGGCCCAGGGCGAGATTCACTGCCTCGTCGGCGAGAACGGCGCGGGCAAGTCCACGCTGATGAAGGTGCTGAGCGGAGTCTATCCGCACGGCACGTACTCGGGCGACATCCTCTTTGGCGGCAAGGTCCAGACCTTCAACAACATTAGCGACAGCGAGAAGGCGGGCATCGCCATCATCTACCAGGAACTGGCCCTCGTCCCAGAGTTGACCGTGTACGAAAACATCTTCATCGGGCATGAGATCCGCAATGGTTTCATGGTGGACTGGAATGAGACCATCAAGCGCGCCACCGAGGTTCTCAAGAAGGTCAAACTGGATGTCAACCCGGCAGCCAAGATCAAGGACCTGGGCGTGGGCAAGCAGCAATTGGTCGAGATCGCCAAGGCGCTCAGCAAGGACGTCAAACTGCTGATCCTCGACGAGCCCACCGCCTCCCTGAACGAGGTGGACAGCGAGAACCTGCTCAACCTGTTGCGCGACCTGAAGGATCACGGCGTGACCTGCATCCTGATCTCGCACAAGCTGAAGGAAGTCATCGAGATCGCGGACACGATCACCGTGCTGCGCGATGGCAAGACCATCTGCACGCTGGACGCCAGGAACGGCCAGGTCACGGAACAGATCCTGGTCAAGAACATGGTCGGCCGCGAGATCGACAATATCTATCCAAGGCGCGAACACAAGCTGGCAGGCGATGTGGTGCTCGAGGTCCGCGGCTGGAACGCCTACGACCCCAAAGCGGGACGGGCCATCCTCAAGGACGTCAACTTCAACCTGCGCAAGGGCGAGATCGTCGGCTTTTCGGGGCTGATCGGCTCGGGCCGCACGGAATTGGCCCTCAGCATCTTCGGCAACCCCGACGGTTATCACCTGAGCGGGGACCTGTACGTCAAGGGGCAGCCCTGCAAGTTCGGTCATCCGCGCGACGCCATTAACGCGGGCGTGGCCTACTCCACCGAGGACCGCAAAGGCGACGGCCTGATCCTGATCCAGGACGTCAAGCAGAACATCACTCTGGCGAATCTGGTCGAGATCGCCACGCGCGGCGTGGTGGACAACAACGCCGAGGTCAAGGTGGCCAACGAGTACAAGGGCAGTCTGAACATCAAGACGCCCAGCGTCGAGCAGAAGGTCTCCAACCTGAGCGGCGGCAACCAGCAGAAGGTCTGCCTGGGCAAGTGGTTGTTCGTCAAACCCGACATCCTGATTCTGGATGAGCCAACCCGTGGTATCGACGTGGGCGCGAAATACGAAATCTACACCATCATGACCCGCCTCGTGGAACAGGGGATGAGCATCATTATGATCTCCTCTGAACTGCCAGAAATCCTGGGGATGAGCGACCGTGTCTACGTGGTGGCCTCGGGCAAGATCGCGGGCGAACTGCCAGTCGAAGAGGCAACTCAGGAAAAAATCATGCACCTTGCAACGAACTAGGAGGCGGAACACCATGTCATTTTTCAACAACGCCAAGAACGTCCTGCAACAGAACATCCGTGAATACGGTATGTACATTGCCCTGTTCGTAATCATGATCATCTTTACGATTACGACCGGCGGCACCTTTCTCTCCTCCCGCAACATCGTCAACCTGGTGAATCAGACGGGGTACATCGCCGTCCTGGCCGTCGGCATGACGCTGGTCATCATCGTCCGTCATATCGACCTGTCAGTGGGATTCCTGGCAGGCTTCATGGGTGCAATTGCGGCCATCGCCCTGGTTTATTGGGGACTGCCCGTGTATGCGGTCATCCCGATGGTGCTGGCGCTGGGCGCCTTTGCGGGCCTGATCACCGCCTTCCTCGTGGCGCAGATGAAGATTCCCTCCTTCGTGGCATCGCTGGCGGGCTGGCTGGTCTACCGCGGAGCGATCCTGGTCGTGACCGAGGGTACGGGTACCATCATCATCCCCGACGCGGCTTTCAACGCCATCGGCAACGGTTTCATCCCAGACATTCCAGGGCTGGATGCCTTCCTGCCGGGCGCGCACAAGCTGACCCTCATCCTGGGCGTGCTGGCCATTGCCGCGCTGGTATGGGGTGAGTTGAGCAACCGCAAGAAGAAACAATCCTACGACTTCGAAGTCCTGCCGATTGACATGTTCATCGTCAAGTTGATCTTCATGTCCGTGCTGATCGGCGCCATCACCTGGGTGCTGGCGGGATATCAGGGCCTGTCGTGGACGGCGGTGGTCGTGCTGATCGTGACGCTCATCTACAACTTCGTCATGTCGCAGACCGTGCTCGGACGTCACATCTACGCCATCGGCGGCAACCCTGATGCGGCCGAACTAAGCGGTATCAACGTGAACCGACTCATCTACGTGGTCTTTGGCTCGATGGGTATGCGCTCGGCGCTCTCGGGCATTTTGTTTGCATCGCGCCTGCAATCTGCGACGACCACCGCGGGTAACCTGTTCGAATTGGACGCCATCGCGGCCACCTACGTGGGCGGCGTCTCGGCGGCAGGCGGCGTGGGCAAGGTGGTCGGCTCGATCATCGGTGCGCTGGTGATGACGTCTCTGACGAGCGGCATGAATCTGATGGGCATCGGCATTTCGTATCAATACATGGTGCGCGGTGCCGTACTGGCCGCCGCCGTGATCTTCGATGTGACCACCCGCAACCGCGGCAAATAATTCCAAACGTTTCTATTTTCGCAGGCCTGGTTCGAGAGGAACCAGGCCTGTGCCTTATAATGGATTTTATGCAACGACCCTCCAAAACCACCATCCTGTTGCTGACGGCGGGCTGCTTCCTGGCCTTCTTCGTCTTCGGCTTCACCGACAATCTCAAGGGCGCCACCCTGCCCTCCATGCTGACCGAGATGAACATCAACCCAGGCGTGGGCGGAAATGTCTTCTTCGGCGAGTATCTCGGCTTCCTGATCGCCACCCTCATCACGGGCATCCTGGCGGACAAGTTCGGCCTCAAGCTGGTCGTGGTCCTGGCGGGCATCTGCATGTTCCTCGGCGTGGGCGGATACAGCACCTTCGCCTCGGTCTGGATGCTCTCCGCCTCGCTGTTCGTGCTCGGGCTGGGACTCGGCGCACTCGAACTCGGTCCCAACGCCATCATCGTCAGTTTGCACCATGAGCGCAAGGGACTCTTCCTCAACCTGATGGCCGTCCTGCACGGGCTGGGGTCGATGATCGCGCCGCTCGTGGCGGGCTGGCTGCTCAGTCTGGCTGTTTCCTGGCGGACGATCTACCGCTGGGACCTGCTCCTGATCGCAGCCTTCATCCTGGTTTTCATCTTCCTGCGTTTCCCCCGCAGCGAAGAAAAGGCCTCGCTCGATTTCCGCCAGGTCTCGCGTGTGGCCTTCAAGGGAAGCCTGCCCTGGTTCTACGCGGCCATCGGCTTTTACGTGGCCGCCGAGATCGGTACCTCCTCCTGGCTGGTGACCTTCCTGCAACAGGATCGCGGCCTGGACGTGACCGCCAGCAGCCAGGCGCTTTCGCTCTTTTTCGCCATGCTCATGCTCGGACGTCTGCTGGGCGGTTTCGTGGTGCAACGCGTGGGCTACCTGCGCTCGCTGTTGATCGCTTCGACTGGAGCAGTCATCAGCCTCTCGCTGGGACTCTTCGGACCGCCCAGCCTGTCATTGTTTCTGCCGCTGACGGGTTTCTTCTTCTCGATCACCTTCCCCACCATCACCGCCGCCGTAGCCGACACGCACACCGAGAACGTCAACACCGTGCTGGGCGTGCTCTACACCTTTGCGGGCGTGGGGGCCATGATCGGTCCCTGGCTGGTAGGCTGGGGCATCGATCTGCTGGACCAGCGCCTGGGCTTCGGTATTAACCTGTTCCTCTCGCAGCTGACGCTGGCTTCGATCTATATTTTATGGAAAGGAAAAACACATGTCCAAACCGCTTAACTGGGGATTGCTCTCGACCGCGCGCATCAACCGCGCCCTCATCCCACCGCTCAATGCCTCCAAACGAGCCCGACTGTTGGCCGTCGCTTCGAGGAGCCAATCCTCCGCAGAGGCCTATGCCCGCGAGTGGAAGATTCCGCGCGCGCTCGGCAGCTACGAGGCCCTGTTGGCCGACCCCGAGATCGACGTCGTCTACAATCCGCTGCCCAACAACCTGCACGCCGAATGGACGATCAAGGCGTTGCGGGCAGGCAAGCATGTGCTGTGCGAAAAGCCGATGACGCTCACCCTGGCCGAGATGGATGAGATCAGCGCCGTTTCGCGCGAGACAGGCAAGATCGTGACCGAGGCCTTCATGTATCGGCATCATCCACAGACTTTGAAGGTGAAGGAGATCGTCGAGAACGGGACTCTGGGCAAGCTGCAACTCATCCGCGGCGCGTTCACCTTCACGTTGACCCGCGAGGGCGACTATCGCTCCGACCCCGCGATGGGCGGCGGCAGCATCTGGGACGTGGGCTGCTATCCCATCAGTTACGCGCGAACCCTTGTCGGGGCGGAGCCGCTCGAAGTGTTCGGCTGGCAGGTCGAGGGTCCAAGCGGCATAGATGAATCCTTTGTCGGGCAGATGCGCTTCGAGGGCGGAGTCCTGGCCCAGTTCGACTGTGGATTCGCATCCCCCTTCCGCTCGTGGATGGAGATCGTCGGCTCGGAGGCGACCCTGTACCTCCCCGAGCCATTCAAGCCCAGCCACAAAGCCACCGTCACGCTGACGCGCGGCGACCAGGTCGAGACGCTCCCCATGCCCGGCGCGGACCTCTACCTGGGCGAGGTGGATGACTTATGTGACGCCATTGAGCACGGCCGCGCCCCGCGCATCACACTGGCTGACAGCCGTGCAAACCTGGCGGCCATCCTGGCGCTGCTCGAATCGGCCAGGACGGGAAAAACCGTCACGCTGTAAATCAAAGGGCGTCGAGATTTTCTCGACACCCTTTTTCTTTCTTATTTTCTCTTTTATTATTTATACACCTGCGGATTGACGCAATTCGGCAGGTGCTCGCCCTTTAGGCCCGCGATCAGATTCTGTGCAGCCATCCAGGACATCTTGTCACGCGTGGTCTTGCTGGCGCTGGCGATGTGCGGGACGATCAGCGCGTTTTCGAGCGTGAGCAGCGGATGGTCCATGGGCAGCGGCTCGGGCTCGGTCACGTCGAGGGCGGCAGCGAAGATGCGTTTCACCTTCAAGGCATCGTATAGAGCATCGAGGTCCACCACGGGACCGCGCGAGGTATTGACCAGCACCGCGGTGGGCTTCATCTTCGCCAGAGCGGCGGCGTCGATCAGGCGGCGGGTATCCGCTGTCAGCGGGGTGTGCAGTGAGATGAAGTCTGAGTCTTCGAGCAGGGTTTCCATGTCCACAGGCGTGGCCTTGACGTCGGCGGGCGGCCTGGTCTCCAGCGGATCATAATAGATGACGCGCATGTCGAAGCCTGCCGCGCGGCGGGCCATGGCCTTACCGATGCGTCCAAAGCCCACCAGCCCAAGCGTAGCGCCCTTGAAGTCCACGCCCAGCAGCAGTGACGGGCTCCAGGTCTTCCACTTGCCCGCGCGGACATAACGCTCCCCCTCCACGATGCGGCGGCCGGCCGCCATCATCAACGCGAAGGCGAAGTCGGCGGTGGCGTCGGTCAGCACATCAGGCGTGTTGCCCACGGGGATACCGCGCTGGGTGGCGGCGACCACGTCGATATTGTCGAAGCCAACCGCCTGGTTGCTGACCACCTTGAGCTGCGGCCCCGCCGCATCCATCACCTCTCCATCGATCCTGTCGGTCAACAGCGAGACGATTCCCTCCACGCCGCGCACGCGTTCGAGCAGCACGTCTCGGCTGGGCGGAAGTTCATCGGTCCATACGTCGGCGTCGCAAAAATTCTTGATCACGTCCAATCCGCGATCGGGGATGGGGCGCGTGACAAATACTCTTGGTTTGTTCATGGCATGCTCCGTTGGTGATTCTGTAATCATAACAGATACGCGGGCGATTCGTTCCGCGTTTATCAGACGCAGTGACAATCCCCTGCGAGGCGACTATCGCTTGTAAAGTATTCAGTTTCGCAAGGCCGCGCAAAAATCCGCCGACTTCATGTACAATTGATTCATGCTCGCTCGAACATACTCTTGCGCTGTAGTGGGTTTGGATGGCGTAATCGTCGAAGTCGAAGTAGATTACACCAACGGACTGCCCGGCATGACCATCGTGGGTCTGCCGGATGCCGCTGTGCAGGAAAGCCGTGAACGCGTGCAGACCGCTGTCAAGAACGCGGGGCTGCATTTTCCGCGTCACCGCATCGTGGTCAACCTGGCCCCCGCCGTGGTCCGCAAGGAGGGCCCCGCCTACGATCTGCCCATCGCGTTGGGCGTGGTCGTCCTCGCAGGTTATCTTCCGCAGGACGCCATCGAAGGCGCGCTGGTGGTGGGTGAACTCTCGCTGGACGGCGTGGCTCGCCATACGCGCGGGATCCTACCGATGGCCGCCGCCGCCCGCGCCAACGGATTCAAGCGGATGTTCGTGCCCGAAGTGGACGCCGCCGAAGCAGCCCTAATCCCAGACCTGGAAGTTTATCCCGTAAAATCGCTGGCTGACCTCTATGACCATTTGATGGGCCGCAGTTTAATTGAGCCTTTCCAACCCTCGAACGCTCTCACGCTCGATCCGCTCTTCGTCCCGACCGACTTCGCCGAGGTGAAGGGCCAGGAACACGTCAAGCGCGCTCTGGAAGTGGCCGCGGCGGGCGGACATAACGTGCTGATGGTTGGCAGCCCGGGCGCGGGCAAGACCCTGCTGGCGCGCGCCCTGCCGGGCATCCTGCCCGAGATGAGCCTCGAAGAGGCGCTGGATGTGACGCGCATCTACTCGGTGGCAGACCAACTCCCGGCGGGGACTCCGCTCATTCGTCAGCGGCCGTTCCGCGCGCCGCATCACACCATCAGCCATGCGGGGCTGGTCGGTGGCGGGAACATCCCCAAGCCGGGCGAGATCTCGCTCGCGCATCGCGGTGTGCTCTTCCTCGACGAGTTCCCCGAGTTCGGCACGCGCGTCCTCGAAGTGATGCGCCAGCCGATGGAGGACAAGGTCGTCACCATCAGCCGCGCCAAAGGGTCGCTGACCTTCTCCGCCAACTTCCAATTGATCGCGGCCATGAATCCCTGCCCGTGCGGCTACTACGGCGACAGCCAGAAGCCCTGCACCTGCGCGCCCGCGATGGTCACGAAATACCAAAAGCGCATCTCGGGGCCGCTGCTCGACCGCATCGACATCCACATCGAAGTCCCGCGCGTGGACTACGACAAGTTGAGCAGCGACCGGG
>CALFXA010000026.1 GCA_937928015.1 uncultured Anaerolineales bacterium
GTGGCGAAAGAGTCGGTTGAAGCGTTGAAGTAAGCGTTTGATCTACTAATGGGTGAGTGGGGATGTCTTGTCTATCGAGTAAAATGCCAAAAACTCAACTCTGTTTTGGAGAACCTCATGGGAGATTACAATCGTTCTACCCGCGAATTGACGCTGGAAACCCTGCCTGCCGACATGTCCACTGCGCTTAAGGCGCACATCGAGCAATACGAACTTGGCGATGTACTGACCGATGTGCTGATTTGTATCGAGGCGACTTCCGAGAAGGTCAAGAAGGGATTGTTCGCTGGCCCAGGCCCAAAGGTCATGAAGATGGGCGTGGTGCTGACAAAGCGCTGGCTGTTTGAGATTCGCACCGCGGATAAGGAGGCGCCCTACACGCGGTCCCTGCGCCTGGCCGACATCGTGGTCGAAGATCATGAGAAGAGCGCTTTCGCCAGGGTGGTGCCCGATACCGGCGTTCACATCACAGGTCAGGCCACAGGGGCGACCGAAAGCGGCACCAGTTTCATCGGTCTGGGCAAGGATGCGGCGGGCGAGAAGTTCAAAGAGACGCTCATCCGCGCCGTGCAGGAAGCCAAGAAGTAAACCAAAAAGTCCAGCCTCGGGCTGGACTTTTTTATTGGGTCGAGTCAGTCTTACGACTGTCCTTCTGCCCCCTCATCCTTCGGTTTATTGGGCATCAGCATGGAGATGCCCGCGCCGAGCGCGAAGGCTCCCGCCGAACCAGCGCTGGCGAAGTCGGTCAACGCGATCAGCAGGCCGAAGAACCCCAATACGAGCGCGATCTGTAATTGCCAGATGGCCTTCTTATAGGCATCCAGCAAGAAGCGCCCGAGCGCCAGACCGATGACGAGGAAGCCAATGGCGCGCAACAGGTATCCGAACAAATCAATGACGTCAGTGAGCAGAACAGGCATGTCAAAATCCTTTCGTTGGAATTTGGGTGATTACAACCAGGCCCATAGCATCCACAGGATGATCATGAGCACTCCGATGCCAAACAGGGCCAGGAAGGACCAGCCCCAGGCGATCATGTAGGTTTTCGCAGAATCGAAGGCCTGACGCCAGTCGCGGAAGCGCAGATATTCCGCACCAACCAGCGCCAGCGGAGCGGCCAGCAACCCCACCAGCGGGGTCAGGAAGATGCTCCCGAGGATCGCGGCCAGGTAACTCAGGCCGATGGACCGCCAGGGGATTTGTTTGTCGCGCATTCGGTAGGCGATGATGATATTATCCACCACGCTGCCGCCCAGCATCAGCAGGGTCATCAGACCGAACAGGGTCCAGTCGATCCATGCCATGCGGCCCAGACCTGCCTCGATCAACGCATACACCAGGGACGACAGCCAGATGATGATCAGCCCGGGAAAGACGGGAACAACCAGCCCGAACAGGCCGACCAGCATGAAGAACAGGATCAGCACTTGCAGGAAGGTCTGCAGGAAGAGGTCGAATTCGGTCATGATGAATAAGAGGCAGCCACAGAATGGGCTGCCTCTTATTTTACCTTACGGTTTGATGACGTCCACGCCGCCCATCCACGGACGCAGCACTTCGGGCACCACGATCGAGCCGTCGGCCTGCTGGTAGTTTTCCATGACGGCGATCAGCGTGCGTGGAAGTCCCAGCCCTGAGCCGTTGAGCGTGTGCAGCAATTTGATCTTGCCGCCCTCGCTGGGACGATACTTGATGTTGGCTCGCCGCGACTGGAAGTCGGTCACGTTCGAAACCGAGGAAACTTCGAGCCACTCGTCGCAGCCGGGCGCCCACAGTTCGAGGTCGTAGGTCATGGTGGCACCGAAGCCGATGTCACCCGTGCACAAGCTCTTGACGCGATAGGGGATTCCCAACTGGGCGCAGGTCTCCTCGGCGTCGGCCAGCATCTTTTGGTGCATGGCCTCCGATTCCTCTGGTTTGCAGTAGATGTACATCTCGACCTTGTCGAATTGATGTCCGCGTTTGATGCCGCGCACGTCGCGGCCCGCGCTCATCTTTTCGCGGCGGAAGCAGGGCGTGTAGGCGGTGTACATGCGCGGCAGGGAGGCTTCGTCGAGAATCTCGTCCATGTGCAAGCCGGTCAATGGGACCTCGGCGGTGGGCACGAAGTAGTAATCCTCTTCGTGGTCGCGGTAGAGGTTATCGGCGAACTTGGGCAGTTGGCCCGCGCCGAAGACCGTGGCGGTCTTGACCATGAAGGGCAGGTATTGTTCGCGGTAGCCTTGGCGGGTGTGCAGGTCGAGCATCCAGGCGATCAGCGCGCGTTGCAGGCGGGCGCCAGCGCCGCTCAACACGTAGAAGCGGGAGCCCGTCAGCTTGGTGCCGCGCTCGAAGTCGATGATGCCGAGGTCAGGTCCAAGGTCCCAGTGCGGCTTGGGGGTGAAGTCGAACTGACGCGGCTGACCGACCGTCTTGATGACGATGTTCTCGCTGTCGTCCACGCCGTAAGGCGTGCGCGGATCGGGGATGTTGGGCAGGGTGGCGGTCAGCCCGTTGAGGCTGGACTCCACCTCGGCCAGTTCCTTGTCCAGCGCGGCGATCTGGTCGCCGACGACGCGCATGGCGGCCACCTTGGCCTCGCGTTCGGCGGGGTCCTTCATGCGGCCGATCTCCTTCGAGACGGCGTTGCGCTCCGCTTTGAGTTTCTCCACTTCCGAGAGCAGGCTGCGGCGTTTCTCATCCAATTGCAGGATGGAGTCGACCGGGCTGGGGTCCATCTGGCGGTCTTGCATGGCCTTGCGGACTACGTCTGGGGTTTCGCGGATCAGATTGATGTCGAGCATGATGCACCTCCGTGCGGGAATAGAATACGCCCCCGGTCCGTTTGCAGGACGAGGGGGCGTCTCGTGGTGCCACCTGCTTTACCCCCTCCGCTCCTTTGGAGTCGGGTGAGGGTCTCTCATTGCGCTCTAACGGGCGCGCCCGTTCTTCTTACGGCGGCGCAAGATGTCATCTTGCGAATCGTCCCTGCGAAGAAAACCTGGCGAAGTGGATTTCACTTTCTGCACCGACCGTCTCGCACTGCCCGACGGCTCTCTGCACGGCTGAAGAAGTTACTTGTCTTCGCGCTGTCGATGGGTGGGATTATACCCGCCTCGGGAAGGCTGTCAAGCAGGCGGGTCAGTTGTTTCCTGTGAACTTCTCCGCCGTGGCCTGACCTTCCTGGGCGATGCCTTCGCGTTTGAAGACTTTGACGAAGGTCAGCACGATGATCTTGAGGTCCAGCCAGAAACTCCAGTGGTCCACGTACCACACGTCCAGGCGGAACTTGTCCTGCCAGGAGAGGGCGTTCCGGCCGTTGACCTGGGCCCAGCCCGTCAACCCGGGCGGCATGTCGTGACGGCGGGCCTGTTCGGCGGAGTAGAGCGGCAGGTACTCCATCAGCAGCGGGCGCGGGCCGACCACGCTCATATCGCCGCGCAGGATGTTGAAGAGTTCGGGTAATTCGTCCAGCGATGTGGAGCGCAGGATGCGCCCAAAGCGGGTGAGTCGCTCGGAGTCGGGCAGCAGGCTGCCGTCCGGGGCGAAGCGGTCGATCATCGTCCGAAACTTGAAGATGTGGAACGGGAGTCCCTTGTAGCCGGGCCGCTGCTGGCGGAACAGGATCGGTCCTCCGAGGTTGATCCGCACCAGCAGGACCGTCAACCCCATGACGGGCGAAAGCACGATCAATGCAAGCGCCGAGGCAATCAAGTCGAAGAGTCTTTTGCTGATGGGCATGCGAGCATTCTACCGCACCCCGCTTAGGTGTGGTATATTTTGCATAGGAGCGACCTATGAATGAGCGCATACTGATCATCGAAGACGACCAGGCGATCCTGAAGCTCTTGCAGCGCAGCCTCGCCTACGAAGGGTACACCGTGGACACTGCCACCGACGGCCGCACCGGCCTGATCCTGGCACGCGATCATAACCCCGATCTCGTCATCTTGGATTGGATGCTGCCCGGCATGGATGGCTTGGAGGTTTGCCATCGTTTGCGCACCGGCGGCTCCCTGCCAATTCTGATGTTGACCGCCAAAGACACCATTCAGGACCGCGTGCAGGGCCTGGACGCGGGCGCGGATGATTATCTTGTCAAGCCTTTCAACCTCGACGAAGTGTTGGCCCGCATCCGCGCATTGCTGCGCCGCACCCAGCCCGAGCGCGTGCCCGTGCTCAAGTTTGCGGACCTCTCGCTGGATACCGGTTCGCGGCAGGCTTCGCGCGGCAGCCGTCTGGTCTCGTTGACCGCCAAGGAGTACGAGCTGCTTGAGTTGTTCCTGCGTCATCCCAAGCAGGTGCTCACCCGCGAAGTAATCTTCGACCGCGTGTGGGGCTATGACTTCGGCGGCGAAAGCAACGTGCTGGAAGTCTACATCCGTTACCTGCGCCAGAAACTGGAGGCCGAGAACGAACCCCGCCTCATTCATACGGTGCGCGGCGTGGGCTATGTCCTGCGCGAAAACCCCTAACCCAACAGCCGCCCCTCACCGGGCGGCTTCTTTGATTTTATGTCCCTGCGCCTTCGTTTGACCCTGTTATATTCCGTGCTGATCGGCATGATCCTGCTGGTTTTCGGCACGACTGTCTTTTTGCTGGTCAATATCCTCATCATCAACCAGGTGGATGATCGCCTAACCGCGCAGGCCAACGATGTGATTGGGATGGCCCGCCTCGGCCCCGACGGCGAACTGGACCGCATTTCCCTGCCACCGCTCGACATGAACACCAATACCTATATCCAGATCTGGGACCGCGACCGAAAATTGTTGACGGCTTCCGCGGCCTTGCGGACTCTCAGGGAGCCGCTCGATTCTTACGGATTGGTGGCGGGTGAGCCCATCTTCCGCGAGAATACCCTGCATGGATATCACCTGCGCGTGTTGAGTATCCCGCTCCAGATGGGGGAACGCACTCTGGGAACCCTGCAAGTGGCCGCCGACCTGGATGTGGTTGATACCACCCGCCGCAACATGTCCACCACCATGCTGGCATCGGCGGTGGTGACCGTTCTGTTGGCAGCTCTGGCCTCGTGGGTGATCCTGGGACGCGCCCTCTCTCCCGTGGAGGCCATCACCGAGACGGTGGATCAGATCAACCGCGCCGACGACCTCTCACGCCGCATCCCTTATCGTCACCAGGCCGACGACGAGATCGGTGAGATGGTTGAATCTTTCAACCAGACTCTCGAACGCCTCGAGTCGCTCTTTACCTCCCAGCAGAGATTTTTGGCGGACGTCAGTCACGAACTGCGCACGCCGCTGACGGTTATCAAGGGCAATGTGGACTTGATGCGCCGCATGAAGCAGATCGACGACGAATCGCTTGCCAGCATCGACCAGGAAGCGGGTCGACTCACCCGCCTGGTGGGCGGGCTGCTCATGCTGGCCCAGGCCGAGTCGGGCAAGTTGACTCTCAACCTGCGGCCCGTCGAGTTGGATTCCCTGCTGGTGGAGGTCTTCCAGGAAATGCGCGTGCTGGCAGGGACCAAGGTCCACGTGCATTTGAAAGAGATCGACCAGTTGCAGGTCAATGGCGACCGCGACCGCCTCAAGCAGGTCCTATTGAATTTGGCGGCCAACGCCATCCAATACACGCCGCAGGATGGGGACGTGTTCATCAGCCTCGCCAGGGCGGGCGAACAGGCCCGCATCAGTGTGTGGGACACGGGCCCGGGCATCCCGCCCGAGGACCTGCCGCACATCTTCGAGCGTTTCTATCGTGCAGAGAAATCCCGCACGCGCTCGCGCACCAGCGGCTTCGGGCTGGGACTCTCGATTACCAAGTGGATCGTAGAACACCACAACGGGCGCATCGAGGTCGAGTCGAAAGAGGGGAAGGGGACAACCTTTGTGATCTGGCTGCCGCTGTTCAAAAGCTAGCGATCTATTGATTTTGACTGGCTTGCTGACACAGGCTCACCCCATATTTTGTATACCATTCGTCCAATGCCGCGCTTTGGGTCTCCCCCCGAAGCGCGTCTTCGTAGATGGGCGTGCCGAAACGGACATAACGTTGGGTCTCGGCGGGCCAGGTCCATTCGGTGCGGGCGATGACGCCGATGCCGCCGTTGTAGCCTGCCAGCGCGAGGCGCGCATTTCCGCCCCCCGCCTGCAGGGAGCGGGCCAGGTAGCCGAGTCCGCGCAGGGCGTTGGTGTCGGGGTCGTAGGGATTATCGGTCAGCGTGAAATGAAACGGCATGACTTGGAAAAGGCCCATCGCGCCCGAGCGCGAACGGGCGCGCGGATCGCCGCAGGATTCGATCTGCATGACCACGGCAGCCAGGTTCGGGTCCACGCCTGCGGCAGCGGACCAACGCAGGATGGAGTCGCTCCAGTGCAGCACCTCGGGACGGAAGAAGGGCGCCAATCCACCTGCGGCGGATTCGGCGGGAGCGGCCATCACGGCGGTGGGAGTCGGCTGGCGGAAGGCGAAGGTTGCCAGCAGCAAACTAATCAGGATCACAGCCAGGGGCGGAATCAGAAAGCCAGACAGACATCCGCTGCCTTGTTCTTGCGGGGCAGCGGATGTCTGGAATTCGTCGATTGTTCGGGAGCGAGCTCGGGGCATGGGTTTTCCTTATTCTGGGTCGTGGGACCCGGCTCGAAAGGAGTATTCGATTGTTCGGGCGGTCTCAGGCGTCGTAGTGTTCGCTGGGATTGTTGCGTTCGCTAAAGTTGACGTTGTGATAGGTCGGCTCGGGCCGCGCAAACGAAGTCTGCTGGGCGGGCTTGGGCGCGGGGCGATAAGCCGAGGCGTTGCTTGCGGTGGGTCGCTGGATCTGCGAAGCGGGGCGCAGCACAGGCTGCTGGGCCGACTGATTCGTGCGGGCGGGGTAATTCCGCGCGGCGTTGTGGTCGGTGGTGAACAGACGGTCGCCTGCCATGGAGAAGGTGCCGATGATCAGGATGCGGATCAGCCAGACCATCACCGCCACGATGACGGGCACAGCCTTGGTCATGGTGGCGGAACTGACCACGGCGGTCCCCGTTACGTTGCCCTGCGCCGCGATGGCGACCGACACACCCCACCAGGTGAGGCCTGCGTTGAAGGCGGCCGCCAACAGCCAGGCGCCGAACAGGTACCAGACCTCGGCGGGTTCGTCGCGGCCTTGTTCGGGGGTGAAGATGCGCGCGATGCCCGCAAAGTCGATACCGCAGAAGGCGATGGCTAACACAGTGGCCCAGCGCATGCCCGCAAATTTGAGATTGCCGAGCATGTCCAGCAGGGCAAATTGGGTGGTGCTGAAATTGAAGATCTCGAAGGCCAGCAGGGCACCGATGATCATCAGGCCCCAGGCCGCGCCGCGGTTGAAGCGGCGATTTTTGAAGAGGGCCACCAGCCCGTCTCCGATATTCCTACGATAACCAGACATTTCGACCTCCTTGTCGAATCAGGTGACTTGAGTAGATTATAGAACAATTGTTCTAAAAGTCAAGCCCCAGATATGGCAGGAAAATGTTATTACCAGGAGGGTTGAGGCACCAATCGCCAAAATCCCGACGAAGCAATCCCCAATGTTTCGGAAAACCGCATTTTTTGAGGCAAATGCCGTATAATTTGGACATCATTCTCTTGCGGTGGAAAACTGGATGCCAGATACACGTCCCCTCAAAGTCTTTTTATGTCATGCCTCAGCAGATAAAGTTGCTGTGCGCAAGCTCTATCAGTATTTGCATGATCGCAAGATGGACCCGTGGCTGGATGTGGAGAAGCTTTTGCCAGGTCAAAACTGGCAGGTGGAAATTCCAAAGGCTTTATATGCTTCGGATGTCATTATTATTTGTCTATCTAAAAGTTCAGTGGATAAAGAGGGCTATGTTCAAAAGGAAATTAAGTTTGCGCTGGATAAAGCCCTTGAAATGCCTGATGGCCGAATTTTCCTTATCCCTGCGCGTCTCGAAGAGTGCGAATTACCTCATAGTCTGAGTGCCTACCATTATGTTGATTTGTTCGAGGCAGATGGTTATCGCCGTTTGCTAAGAAGTCTGCGCATACGTGCCCAGCAAATTGGCGCGACAAAGGTCTTAGTTGGGGAAGATGTTGTTTCCTTAGATGCAGCGAGAATTGCGCAAGAAAAGGTAGCGCAAGAGAAGGTGGAGCGCGAAGCCGCTGAGGTAGCTGAACATGAGAAAGCAGAACGCGATGTCGCCGAGAAATTGGCTCTTGAAGTGGCTGAACGCGAAAATGGTGAGAAGGTTATGCGCGAAAAGGCAGAGCGTGATGCTGTTGCGAAAGCCGCGCGTGAAAAAACAGAACGAGAGGCCCGAGAGAAATTAGTCCGTGAAAAGACAGAAAGTGATGTGAAAGAAAAGGCGCACGGTGAGATAAAAACTGAAATAACTTTTGAGAAGCCTGTTGCAACAAAGCTTCCAAAATGGAGCATTGGATTTATCGCTGTTGCTATTTTCGCATTGATTGCTTGGGGCATATCCTCAATGCAAGCCTCTCCAAAAATGAATAATCAAATGCCTTCTGCTACACAGACTTTTTTTGTTGAGAATAGGACTGAAGCCCACAAATCTGTAACAAGTACGGCAACTACTGAACCATTGTCATCAGAAGCGCCCACTTTAGATTCTACTCTTGGCATTGGCTCAACTATGATCGGCAAGGATGGCATGACACTTCTCTATGTTCCTGCTGGCGAATTCAAGATGGGTTCACTGGATGAAGATGCTTCTGCTAATGCTGATGAGAAACCACAACATACTGTCTATTTGGATGCCTTCTGGATTGATCAAACCGAAGTGACCAATAAACAATATGCTGCTTGCGTCTTCGCAAGTCAATGTAAACCCCCATCTAATACCAGTTCATTTTCACATGCTAGTTATTATGGTAACTCTCAATTTGATAATTACCCTGTAATTTATGTGGACTGGAATCAAGCGACTGCATATTGTTTATGGGCGGGTCGCAGATTGCCTAGTGAGGCTGAATGGGAAAAGGCCGCGCGCGGTACAGATGCGCGAATTTATCCGTGGGGAAATGATGCGCCGACGAAAAATCTACTGAATTTCAATAATAATGTTGGCGATACAACCAAAGTAGGTAGTTATTTACTTGGAAAAAGTTTCTACGGCGCATATGATATGGTTGGCAACGTCTGGGAATGGGTATATGATGGGTATCAAAGTGATTATTATGCTACATTGGGAAACTTTGCTTCCGATCCCAAAAATCCTAGTGGATATACTCGTGTAACGCGTGGTGGTTCCTGGCGTATTAATGAAGTTCTTACTGCGCGTACTGCTGTTCGTGCTTGGGTCTATCCTACGAGTCGCAATGTCAGTAATTACAACGATCTTGGTTTTCGCTGTGCTAGTGATGTAACCCCATAATTGCCTCATTTGCTATTTCTCTAGAAAAAGGACTCCGAGATTCTCAATTCTCGGAGTCCTTTCATTACTTTTTCTGCGGTGTGGACATTTCCTGCCGCACGGTGTGGTACAGGCTCTCGGCCTTCAACTCGCTGAGGGCGTAGCAGGGCGATTTGAGGTGGTCCGCCAGTTGCTGGGCCAGACCCTGGTCGAAGGCGGCGTGCTCCATGTTGATGACGATGGAGCGCGTCTTTTCGTTGGCGATCAACTCGGCGAAGCGGAAGGATTCTTCCTGGGGCGGCAGAGTCCCCAACGAGACGTTGCCCGCCCCGTCGGTCAGGATGATGAGCAGCGGTTCCACGTCGGGGTGGAGGTGTTTCTCGTGGGTCAGCACGTCGTGGGCCATGAACAATCCCGCCGAGAGCGGAGTCTTGCCGCCGACGGGGATGTCCACCAGCGCGCGCTGGGCCAGTTGCACCGAGTTGGTGGGGGGCAGCACCAGCGTGGCGCGGTCCTTCTGGAAGACGATCAGACCGACGCGGTCGCGGCGTTGATAGGCATCCGTCAGCAACGAGAGGATCGCGCCCTTGGTGGCGTTCATGCGCTCAGCCACGGCCATCGACCAGGACGCATCCACCAGGAAGAGCACTAGGTTCGAGACGCGCTTGACGCGAATCTTGCGCTGCAAGTCGCTACGCTCGATGGCGAAAGCCAGGCGTTTGCGTTTTTCGGTGCGTTGTTTTTGAAAGGGGGCGGCGGCGCGGAAAGTGGCGTCGAAGGCGATGTCGTCGAGCTTATCGCCCGCGGGTCGCGCCTTGATATAACGGCCATGTTTCCGCTCGGTTTTGGTGAGCGAACGGCGGCCGGCATGTCGGCGGGCTAGTTTATCGAGGGGGGTGTTGAGTTTGCGGGGCAGGAAGGCCTCACCAGGTTTGATCTTTTGCCCGCCCTCCCACCAGTTTGAGTTCGAGTGAGCGAACACATCCTGCGGCATGGGTTGAGGCTGACCCTGCTGGGGGCCTTCCTGCACTTCGTCTTCAAGACTTAAGTTTTTTTTTCTTCGGATTCACCCTGCTTGGAGTCGGACTCCTCGCCCTCTTCCTCGTTCGGGACCGACTGGCCTGCCAGTTGCTCGATGCGTTCCTGCAACTGCTCAGTGGTCATCTCGGCCTGCTGGAAGGGCGTGCGTTTGATACGGTGCGGCAGCGCCAGTTCGGCGGCCAGGGCGATGTCATGATCGTTGATCTTGGTGCGGCCTTCGAAGGCGGCCTGGGCGCGCGCGGCCTTGAGGATGACCAAGTCGGCGCGGTGACCGTCCACATTGAGGGAGGCCGTCAGCGCGGCGATGGAGAGCAGGTCACGGCTGGTATACTTGACCTGGTCAACGAGTTCGCGGGCGCGGGCGATCTTGTCCGAGAGTTCCTGTTCTTTTTCGAGCCAGTCCTTGCGGAAAGCCTCGGCATCGCGCTCATAGGACAGGTTGCGTTCCATGATGGTCACGCGTTCGCGCGCCTCGCGGATGCCGACGATCTCCACCGAGAGGGCGAATCGGTCCAGCAACTGCGGACGCAGTTCACCTTCCTCGGGGTTCATCGTACCGACCAAGATGAAGCGGGCGGGATGCGCGAAGGAGATGCCTTCGCGTTCGACGGTGTTGACGCCCATCGCAGCGGAATCCAGCAACACGTCCACGACGTGATCGTCGAGCAAGTTGACCTCGTCGATGTAGAGAAGTCCACGGTTGGCCGAGGCCAGCACGCCGGGTTCGAAGTGGCGTTCGCCCTTCTGAATGGCCTGCTCGATGTCGAGCGTGCCGACCACGCGATCCTCGGTGGCGGAGACGGGCAGATTGACGAAGGGCGTGGTGCGCTCCGCGGTGGGGAGTTTTCCGCCTGCGCTGAAGCGTTCCTTGCACTCGGTGCACCATGTGGCGGGACGGTCGGGGTCGCATCCGAAACGGCAATCCTGCACGACCTTGACGCGCGGCAACAAGGCCGCCAGCGAACGCGAAGCGGTCGACTTGGCCGTTCCACGTTCGCCGCGAATCAACACGCCGCCGATGCGGGTGTCCACGGCATTGAGAATGAGCGCACGTTTCATGCGCTCCTGTCCGACGATGGCTGTAAAGGGATAGATGGCTGGCATGCTTATCTTTTGACTCCGAAGGGGGATTATAACGCACATTCTGTGTCGGTTAGGGTTGCCAAGTTCTACATTCACTTGTATAATCAGCGATACTAATTTTTTAAATTGGAGTCAGCCAGTGATGGACCAAATTGATGCCCTGAACGGGCAGGGGGCCGCAGAAGCGAACCCGCAGGGTGAACCCACCAACCACCAGAGTATGGAATCCCTCCTTGAGAGCGAAGCGCTGAATGTGGATCTTCCTCAGGTCGGCGAAATTCGCAAGGGCATGATCGCCAGCATTGGTGCCAACCAGATTCTCGTCAGCATCGGCGCCAAGTCTGAAGGCGTGATTGCCGGCCGCGAACTGGAGCAACTGACCGATGACGAGCGCGCCGCGCTTCACGTCGGCCAGGAAGTTGACGTTTATGTTGTCAACCCCGAGGATTCCAACGGAAACGTTGTCCTGTCCTTCAAGCGCGCGCAGGAGCAAATCTCCTGGGCGAACGTGGAGAAGATGATCGCCGATGAGACCGTCATGGATAGCAAGGTCATCGGCTTCAACAAGGGCGGTCTGATTGTGCCGATCGGCGGGCTGCGTGGCTTCGTGCCCGCCTCGCAGATCAGCGCCTCGCGCCGCGCCATGGCTCAGGGCGACACGCCCGAGCAGCGCTGGCAGAAGATGGTCGGAGATCCGATCTCCGTTCGCATTATCGAAGTGGACCGCGAACGCCGCCGCCTGATCCTCTCTGAGCGCGCTACCAGCAACGAGACCCGCCAGTCCCTCAAGGACCGCGTCATCAGCGAACTGGAAGAGGGCAAGATCTATACAGGCCGCGTCACCAGCCTGGCCGATTTTGGCGCCTTCGTCAACATCAACGGGGCCGACGGCCTCGTTCACCTCTCCGAACTCTCCTGGGACCGCATCCAGCATCCCAAGGAGATCCTCGAAGTCGGGCAGGAAGTCAAGGTCAAGGTCATCAACATCGACCGCGAGAAGCGCCGCATCGGCCTGTCGATGCGTGCCCTCCAGGAAGATCCCTGGGCCGCCCGCGTTTCCAAGTTCAGCGTCGGCCAATTGGTCGAAGGTGCCATTACCCGCCTGACCAAGTTCGGTGCCTTTGCCCGCCTCGAAGGCGACATTGAAGGCCTGATCCACATCTCCGAGATCAGCGACCACCGCATCGAGCATCCCAAGGAAGCCATCAAGGAAGGTGAAGTCAAGACCCTGCGTGTCATCCGCATCGATCATGACCAGCACCGCATTGGCCTCAGCCTGCGCAAAGTCGACTCGGCGGCTTTCGCCGACAAGGACTTCAAGATGCTGGCGGACGAGTTCCGCAGCGAAGCGGACGATCCCGCCGCGCCCCCCGATGAAACCCCCAGCGGCGAGAACGAAGCATAATAGAACAGAGCGCACCCCCGGGTGCGCTCTTCCCTACCATGCCCCTCCTCGTTGATTCCCACAACGACATTGCCTGGAATATGCTCGCCTATGACCGCGATTACACCCGCGCGGTCGCTCAAACGCGCCAGTTGGAGGCGGGCTCGCAAGTCGTCGAAGTGAACGAAGATTGCCTGATCGGCTGGCCCGAATATCAGCGCGGACAAGTGGCTGTGGCCTTTGCCACGCTGTATGCGCCACCTATCCGCTGCGTCTCGCACGAGTTGGACAGGCGTCATGCCTATCGCACCTCCGACGAAGCCAACCGCATCTACCGTCAGCAGCTGCTGACCTACCGCCGCCTGACCGATTCCCATCCCGACAAGTTCCAACTCGTCACCTCCCGCGCCGACCTGAAGTTGATCCTCGACCACTGGCTGACTCCCAGCGAGGATGGACATCCCGTCGGCCTGGTGCCCTCGATGGAGGGCGCGGACGGCATCCGCAGCGCCGCCGAGTTGGAGGAGTGGTACGAGATGGGGCTGCGCGTCATCGGCCTGGCCTGGGTGGGGACGCGCTACTCGGGCGGCTGGAAGGAGCCAGGTCCGTTGAGCGAGGAGGGACGCAGGCTGCTTTCCGCAATGGCCGACTACAACTTCGTGCTCGACCTCAGTCACATGGATGAGGCCGCCATCTTGGAGGCCCTGGATCGTTACGCAGGTCCGATCATTGCAACGCACGGCAATTGCCTGTCCCTGCTGCCCGATTTTCCCAACAATCGTCAGTTCTCCGACCGCGTCCTGCACGGCCTGATCGAACGTGACGGGGTGGTGGGTGTGGTGCCGTTCAACGGTTACCTAAAGACGGGCTGGTCCGTTTCCACAAGCCGACGCGAGGAAGTACCTCTCAGCGTGCTGGTGGACCACATCGATCATGTATGTCAGTTGGCGGGCGATTCCCTGCACGTAGGCATCGGCTCCGACTTCGACGGCGGTTTCGGTCTCCAGTCCGTTCCGCCTGAAATTGATACCATCGCCGACCTGCAAAAGGTCGGTCCGCTCCTGGCGGAACGGGGTTACACGGAAGGGGACATCGCCAACATTCTCGGCGGGAACTGGATCACCCGCCTGCAGAGAGACCTTCCCTGATATGACCCAAAATACGCTTTCTTCCACGACCCCTGTCGATACTTCGCGCTTCGAGACCCCCAAACGGATGCGCGTCCGCCTGGGCTTTTTGCTGACCCTGTTCGGGTTGTTCGTCTTTTTGGTGGGAGCCAAGCCTGCCTGGTTTGGCTGGGATCGCAGCCCCGTGGTCGGCTTTGTGCAGATCGCCGTATTCCTGATCGGACTTGGCTTGATCTGCCTGGGTGGATACGTGGGCCTGTTGGCCTTGTGGAAGGGCAGGGAACGCTCCATCCCCGCCGACATCGGGTTGCGTCTGGTGAGTACGGGCTACATCATCTCTATTTTTGCGGGCATGGCCGACATCTTCGGCATGGGGTCGCACAGCCTGCCGCAGGTTCCGTACTTCGGCCCCTTGCAGGCCACAGGTGTGCTGATCGGCGAGGTGGTCATTGCGATTGGATTCCTGTTGCTGGTCCCGTTTGGCAAGCACGCTGAGTCGAAATAGAACTCTCTCGACATGAAAAAAAAGCAGTCTCACACGAGACTGCTTTTTTGTTTCTCAATGAAATCAAGCTTGTGTCGCGGCAGGCACGGACACTGGCCAGGCCAAGTTCAACAGGCGGGTATTGATCTTCAGGAAGAAACGTCCCACCTTGAGCGAGATCTCTTTCAACCATTGGAAAAGGAACGGCTTGCGGACCAGGATCAGCGCCAACGTGAAGACGATCAGCAGCAGACCGAAAATCAAGCTGTAGAGAACAGCCGAAACAATGGCAAAAATAGCCCACAGCGGCATGGTAATTGGAACGACCAACCAGGCCTTGGGGTGGTAATTGCGTTTCTCTTCGTCCCCTTCGGGCAGGCGTTTGTTGTAGAGATGCGTGAACGCCGACATACCCCATACGATCAAGATTGTCAGGCAACATGTCCCACCACATAGTTGCCAATGCGCGACCAACATGTTTTCTCCCTGTTGAAACTCACCCTGAAAAAATCGAAACAGACACACTGATTATATGGGATTTTTGCCTTTTTGATTCGCCCCAATTTTCAAGTTACAACGCAACCCATCCGCCGCGCACACCCTGGCGCACCGCCTCGGCGCGATTGGTGACGTTCAACTTGGTGAAGATGGACGAGACATGAAACTTGACGGTATGTTCGCTGATGCTCAACATGGCCGCGATCTGTTTGTTGGCCTTGCCCTGGGCGAGCAGCCCCAGCACCTCGATCTCGCGTTCGCTCAAGGCGGGATGGTCATCCCCTTCGCGTGGCATGGGCTGAGTGTTGATGAATTGCGGGGTGCTGACCACCAGTCCTTCGGAGAGGGCGTGGAGGGCCGCCAGCAATTCCTCGCGGGAGGCTTCGAGCGGCAGCGCACCCCAGACGACTCCCATTTTGGCCAGGGCCTGGACCGTGGGCCTGTCCTCCGTCAAAGCGAGGACGGCCGCCCCTGAAGTGGAATCAGGCCCAAGATCCAGACGGGATGCGGAGGCCGAGGCGTGAATGATCACGTCGGCCTCCGCATCGCTCAGGTCGGGTGAATCCAGCCGATCGGCCTCGCCCACGATCTCCATGTCGGAGTCGGCCAACAAGGCGCGCAATCCGAGGCGCAGAGCGGGGATGGGCGCGATCAGCAGGACGCGGATCAAATTACTTCCTTTCGCCCACAGTGACATGGACGGTCTGCGGTTGGCCGCCGCGCAGGATTTCGACGGCCGTGGACTGGCCGACGGTGTCGCTGGTGAGGGCCGCGAACAGGTCGTCGGCGTCGCGCAGCGCGTGCCCGTTGACCTTGGTGAGGATGTCGCCCACCAGCAGTCCGCCTTTCTCAGCGGGGCCGTCCTTTTCCAGCCAGAGGATCAAGAGTCCCGTCTCGACAGGCTGGGTGCGGACTCCCAGGTAGCCGCGTTTTACGCTGCCGTGTTGGGCCAGCGCTTCGGCGATACTCCAGGCTACGCGCGCGGGGATGGTGAGCGCCTCGCCGCGGGTAAGCCCCGAGGTATTGAGACCGAGCACGGCGCCCGTTGCATCGATCAGCGGGCCGCCCGAGAAACCAGGGTAGGGCACGGTTTCGGTTTGCAGAAACTGGTCGAGCAGGCCACCGCGCCAGGTACGGGCGGGTCCGCCGATGGCGCTGACAATGCCGAAGGAGGCCTGCACACCCGCCGTGGATGGGCGCCCAAGCGCAAGCACGATCTGTCCGACCTTGGGATTGGGGTTGGTTTTGGCGGGGGTGAGAATCTTTTCGTTCAGGCGCAGCAGGGCTAGGTCGGAGCCTGGGTCGCGGCCTGCCACCGTGGCGGGCGCAGATGCGCCGTCGGGCAGGCCGACGCGGATGTCCTCTTCGCGCGTGACGACGTGATCAGCCGTCAGCACGAGGTCGGCGGCGTAGGCGATGCCGCTGGCGGGGAATTTGCGGCGCGCATCGACGGTAAGGGTGGAGGCAGAGGCCGCTTCGACAGCGGCGGTCAGTCCATCGGATAAGGTTTGGATGTCGCTCATGGTTGCTCCTTTATATCATGGGAAGATAGGAGCATTGTAAGAGTTTCGCCCGAGGCACGCCTCGGGCGAATGGGTGGAATTGGGCCTAGTCGTTCGGGGAGGGAATTATTCGTGCCAGACTTCCACTCGGTTCCGCCCTGCTTGCTTGGCCATATACAAGGCCTGATCGGCGCGGCGCAGCAGCAGATCCAGGTCCTGGCAGTCGGGGGTCAGTTCGGCGATGCCGACGCTAATGGTGATCGTTAATGGGCCATCTTCCGTTTCGACGGGAGGAGCCTCCACACGTTGCCGCAACCGTTCAGCCACGATTTTTGCGCCGTACAGGTCGGTTCCCAACAGGATGGAGACAAATTCCTCGCCGCCATATCTCCCGAGGATATCGATATTGCGCACCGCCTGTTTGCAGCGCCGAGCCACGGTCTGTAATGCCAAATCCCCGATGGCGTGACCATAGCGGTCATTCACCGACTTGAAGTGGTCGATATCCAGCATGATTACAGCCAGTGGCGTGGGATGTCTTTCCCTGCGTTTGAATTCATGTTGTGCCAGTTCGAAGAAGCGACGGCGATTGTTTAGGCCTGTCAAGCTGTCGGTGTGGGCCAGTTGCTGGACTTCCTTGAACAGTCTGGCATTCTGGATGGCGACCGCCACCTGGTCGGCGAAAGCCGTGGTCAGGCGGACATGATTCTCGTCGAAGAAATCAGGCTCCTTGCTGTCAATTGCCAGCATGCCGATGACTTGATCGCCGACGATAAGGGGAACCCCAAGAAATGAGCGGATGTGGCTGTGCGGTCCCTCGCGAAAGGCTTCATACGCAGACGGTGCATTGTTGATAACGTATGGCTTGCGCCCTTGGATGACAATAGTATTGGGGTTGTCGCTCGGGATGGGGAAGCGCATCCCCACCACTTCCGAGGCGTTTTCCCAGCCCTGGCCCCCCACGATTTCGACGTATCCATCGCCCAGCAACTGGATCGAGGCGCTGTCATACGGGATGACGCGCTTCAACTGCGCCAGAATCCGCTCGATGGTCTCCTCTTGACTGAGGGTGGCCGCTACAATGGATCCCGCCTCCCGTAGGATTTCTGCCTCCTGGGCGTGGCGTTGCTCCGATTGGAAAAGACGCACCTTGTGGATGGCTGTTGCCAACTGGTCGGCAAATGTCATCATCAAGTGTTCGTCCTTCTTCGTGAATGCATTGAGTTGTTTGCTTTCGACGTTGATCACGCCGATGGCAGATCGCCCCACCCGAAGCGGCACGCATAATTCAGACTGCACACCGGGGTTTGCCGCAAGGTAGGCAGATTCGAGGCGGACATCCCCGATGCGATGCACCTTTCCATCAGCTAAGGCCAGCCCGATAATGCCTTTCTCTCGGGCAATGTTCAGTTCTTTATCAGCAGTACGCGGCGAGCGGAAGACCCGCAGACTGTCGTGCTTTTCGTCGAGGAGGAAAATATCGAAATAATCGGGGTGCAAGGCACTATCGATCACGCGCACTGCATCTTCGATCAGAGTATCCACATTGTTGGCTTCCACTCCAATAGTGGCGATTCCATTCAGAATAAGCAACTCATCCACAAGTTGGAAAGCTGTTGCCTGTTGAGACTCCAAGTTAGTGACTGCCTCTTTCGTTTTCTTCTCCGAGCGCTGGTAGACTTGAACAATTCTGCTTCCTAGAATCGCCGCAGTTAGCAGAACTGCCTGCCTGACAAACTCGACGCCACTCCAACTGGATTGGATTGTGATCCCCAGAACGTGCAGGGCAATGAACCATACCATACCGCCGATCCCCAGGAATGGCGATAACTTGTGAGACGCGTAGAGGGTTACGATCAACGTCAGTAGGCCGATTGATTCGTGAAGAAACGATATTTGATTTGGTGCGATGGGGAAAAGGGCAGGGACGAATAAACCGCTCACGGCTAGAAGAGTAAGTGCGATGAAATAAGCGGCAATAGCGAGACGATGGGTAACCGACTGGCTATTCATGAGTAACCTGTGATTGGCAGTTTGTCATCATAGGAATTCGGCTGGATAATGATGTAAATGTGTCACATATTACAGAAATTCATTATACGGGATATGATCCCCGTTTTGAATGGGGGAATCCCCTATTCCTCGGACCCTGGGCCTGCTTCCGTTATTTGGGCCCCAGCCAAGCATAGGGTGTGCTTGATAGATGGAGGAGGGCTGGCCAGGTCTTGAAGTCGCATCGGATGAGGAATAGTGCCGCTCTTTCGTTGTACTCTGTCGGGAACTGACTTATAATTTAATTCAAGTTGCTACCTTTGAAAGGTATAAGGTCTTGGCTGGTTTTGAACCGCCAAGTCGCAGAGGCCGCGAAGTATTTCCTGAGAATTCCTTTGCGTTTTCTGTGTCTCTGCGGTAAAAAAATCCATGTTGGTGGCAACTTGAGCTACTTATTATTTACTCCATCACTATAATTAATCTTTTCGTGTGAAAGGAGCAGATATGAGTTATACCATCACCATTTCGGAAAATGGAAAATACATAATTTGCCGCGTAACTGGCCCAATGACTGCCGAAGTTGCGCAAGAGTTTGCGGGGGAAATGGACAACTTGAGCCGCGCCAAAAATATCAAGCGGTTTCTGACCGATGTGCGCGAGGCGCCAAATATATCAACTATTAATCAGAATTATGAATACGCGTATCAAGGCATGAAAGACCTGAAACTTCAAAGGGGCGTACGGTCTGCCATTCTGGTCGATCCTGCTGACACAACCCATGATTTTGTAGAAACCGTAGCCATGAATGCTGGATATAACGTGCGGGTATTTCGTGATGAGCATGCTGCAATTGCGTGGCTCAGCGAAGAGATATTAAAGTGACAGTCGCAAAGATGATAAGTCTAGAAGCGACTCTATTTTTCATTAGCAAGTCCTTCATGAAGCTTGCCGCTCTCTAGTGCGGGCGATGTTTGCCTTTGGACGGTGCTGTTGTAATGATACCGGTAAAGGGTCAGAATTTTCCTGTCACTCTGCCAGAAAACGTCCCGCAAGATCACGCATTTGTGAGAATACAACAGGCTTTTCCAATAGTAAATCTACCCTCTCTCTGTGATATTCGCCCAGTACAGCGTCTGCCGTCGCAACGATAATCTTTGTTCCGGTGAGATGTTCCTTGTTCAGAATATGGTTGAGAAGAGTAATGCCATCTATTTTTGGCAGGTGCAAATCCAAGACAATCAGCCTTGGGCTGTTTTTATCGAGCCTCGCCAGAGCTTCCACTCCATCCCCAATGGCCTCCACCTGAAACCCTGCCGACGTCAGTGCCCTTGAGAAAAGATTCGATATGTCTATATCATCTTCTACTACGAAAGCCATGTTCTTCACTCTGAGAACTCCTTGACATAAGGGATGAGGACTAATGTTGGTCATTTCGCGCAAAAGGATAACATTTAGTGATGGAGAGGCTGTGAATATGAGGTGTAGATAGTGTGTGTTTATTGCCCCTGCTATGGCCATAAAAAAACTCAGAGAGCCTTTTAACAGTCCCCAGCACTGCCTCTCGATGTCACTAACGGAGGCTTGTTAGCTGCTCTATTTGTAAAAAGGTTGTTGAAAATTTTCATGTTTAGCATAACACTCCTGCGCTGGATTACACTCGGCAGTATTTTGTTCTGGCTTGTCTTTTATTGGCAAGGCGGAAGGAAAGTAATTATTGATATTCGCGAATCCATAAATTCTAAGAACTCTCGACTTGACGTGACCCTTTTAATGGTTATCTCCTTTTGTTCTGTAGGATTAATTGGCATGGGAGTTCTTGTAAGCCTCGGGTTGTTGCAAATAGCCTTGTCCCAAAATTTGGCCACAACACTCATAGGAACGTTATTTTCGGTTTCTGGCATTACGGGCATGTTTTATTGTCGTTTTCACCTTGGGAATTTTTGGACAGCGGAAATCAACTTGTCCCAAAATCACCAGGTAATAGATACAGGACCGTATAGTCTTGTTCGTCACCCTATCTATACCTTTGCAATTCTGATGTATGTAGGGTTGGGATTGGTTTTTCTTTCGAATTGGAATATGGCCTTGACAGGCATAATTGTCGTGGCATATATACTTAAAACCAAGGATGAGGATGTCTTTTTGCAGCAAAATCTACCAGGGTATCGAGAATACAAATTACGCATTCGATACTATCTAGTTCCTGGCTTATGGTAAGAAATATCCACCCCCTAAGTGGATTCTGTGCCATGCGCTCCTCGTGTGGCTGTTAGGGAAACGTTAATGCCTGATTGTGGATGCTCTCGCACCTGATGAGCAAAAGGGCATTGGAAGGGTTGCGAGAGGTGCAGGTCACACGCCTGTACCTCTCGTTTTTAAGATAAACTTTTTATATAATCACCGAATATTAAGATGTAAAAATTCATTGTCGTGAAGGCAGGATTGTTTTATGAAGCCAGTATTACATTATGAACCAGAAAAACAAATTGTATACGCCGATCAATTCAAGGATTTGAGCGTTTCTATTATTTTACAGGCTATGGTTGAAGGAGTTCAATTGGCTCGTGAGCATAATTGTCATCGCTTCTTTATTGATATATCCTCAATTCGCATATCTCTCTCGGCTCTGGATGTAATCCACGCCGTTGAGGGCTTTGAAGAGACTGGACTAAAGAGAGGGGATAAAGTAGCCTGCTTGATTTCAAGCTATTATGAGGCAGAAACGCAATTATGGTATACGGTTACTTTCAACAGATTTTGGTATATGCTCAGATTCTTTTTGGATGCGACGGAAGCGGAGAGTTGGTTGCTGGCCGAATGAGATCACCCGATCATCTTGCGGGCGCAGGCGTAGGCGGTGTGGACGTAAAGCGGGGAGCCGCAGGCGGGCGCAAAAAAACAGGCTGCTGAGGAGGTGGTCTCTGGATTGGTGGCGGGGATGGGTTCGCGCTTGAAGCCGATGGGCGGGACGCCCGAGACGCAGCCGTACCTTAGGACGAGGTCGCGCAGGCCTCGGCGGGCGTCGGTGGAGGTTTGACGGCGTTTCTCTTCGTTGGAGATATCGATGAAGAATTCGATGATGCGGCCGTACTGGCCCTCGGGGATGGGGTCGGTGAGGGAGTGGACGGCGATCTGTCGGTTGCGGAGGAGGGCTTTGTAGTAGATGGCGTCATCGAGGTCGCGGGCGAAGCGGGCGTAGTTCCAGAGCAGGAGACCGTGCGGGCGCTGGCTGGGGGTGCGGTAGAGATCGAGCATGCGGTTGAAGTCTTCGCGCCCGACGGTGGAACCGCCTGAGCGGGCCACGTCGACAAAGTTGTGGCGCAGGACCAGGCCGTGGGCGGCGCAATAGGCCTGGATCTCGACCAGTTGCTGCTCGGTGGATTGATCCTGGCGGGGACCACCGCTATCGCGGCGATAGGAATCGACGATGGAGCCAGGGGAAGGGTGGAAGGAGGGGGGAGGTAGGACACGAGATTATTCTAAAGGTTAGGACTATTTTTGTCTTCTCTTAATTAGGACGAGGGATTTGTTTGTTATTTTATACCTTGAAGTTTATTAATTAATGCATTGTTTTTTGATTTTGTCGTATCACTAATTCTTTTAGCATTTGCTAGGTGTGTCAGCAATTCTATGGCTAGTTTTAACTGAACCTCATCATAATCCTTGTAATTAGTTTCGATATACTCCCTTATTATTTTCTGAGAAACATGATAATTGGTGTTCTTGAAATAATATAGTAATTCGAGTTTATCAGGTGCATCTAATTTAACTATGCATTCGATTGCAATCTTTCGGACCAACCAATATGTGTGTTTCCCAACAAATGTCAGAACCTTTCTATCGATCTTTCCAGCTTCAACCAGATCACATGCTAGCCTTGTTGCCGCAACAGCATTCTCTAGCTCAGGATCGCGGAGTATTTGCTTTATGTTCTCTTCGTTGAATAGCTCGAAAAGATCTGGTGCAGGGTTGTTATGAATATAGCGCATAACTCGTCGCCGAATCCCCGTATCTGTATCACGAATTAATGTACCTAACACCAAGGCTGAGCGACTTGGACTGGATAGATAAACTTCAAGAGCTTGCTGCCTGAGCGTCGGAGCTTCAAGTTTATCTAAAAGTAAACTTTCCATATCTTCCTGGGTATATTTGCCGCTCATGAGATTAATAGATTCAGGACTTGTTATTAAATCATCAATTAGCTGTGCACGACGAGCCACCTCAGGAGGAGATCCTAGGACAGGTTTGCTTGTTTTCCCGTATATTGCATCTACTATCCGATTAAACTCAGTTTCATAATTATTAAGGTCGTTGATTTTCTGCCAGATTGTAGATTGCAAGGGTTCAGGAATTGAACAATCATCAATTGCTACAGGGATAATTCTACATTTTCCACGCAGCCTATCTAGGAATCCCCGATTTAACTCCTCTCGAACCCATGGTTTATCTACGCTGTTATTGGAAAGGACAATAATCATTGCTTTGGCATTCTTAATCCCTTCATAAAAGACTTTATCTACTAAACTGTCCCCAGGAATCATTTCCCAAATATCTATCCATGCGTCCACTCCATGCTCGCGGAGTTTTGTTGCAAACTGAAGGACAAAACGCTCTTTGTCTTCGCTTGCGTGACTGATAAATACTTTTGACCTGCTTGGCTGCTCAATCATGCTATTATCCTTTCCAAATCTAATAAGTTTCATTTTTTTGAGCGGACTTGTTATCTACATTGCTTCCCATCTCATTTCCTGCGAAAAATAACAAAATAAGTTCTTGGAGTTTATCTCTTCCACCTGCATGACGAGGCTTTAAAATATTATTGTATGTACATAAAAAATACTGTGCCTATCACTAAGATGGTAGCCCCTGCGATCACTAAAAGCGCGTATAACTTATACAAGGGATCTGATTTTGAGTTGGCGTACTTCTCTGTTAGCTGGAGCGCAATCCAGCCGTTTAATATTGCGAACACCAACGATACTATTGAGAAGGCCAGCCATATAAAAAGGGGTAGAGTAAATTGTTTAGTGTTTTGGAGTTTAATAAATTCTGGAGCTGAACTTGAGAAAATATAAATACCGAACCCAACCGTGGCCCAAACCAATACAAGGAAATCAGAGTCGACTTTTTCCTTTTCGTCTTTATCCTGGCGTTTTTGCTGTTCGATGAAGTCTTTATATTCCTTCAAGACGGCTTTTGTTTCGGCGAGCTCGACTTCGGTTCTATCAAATTCGTCGTCTTTCAGGTATTGACGGAGGAATCTGAAAAGCATTGTTATTTGCCCTCCTTCTCTCCTGCGCTTTCCTCAGCGGGGATGCCGAGGATGTCGGACCAGTAATCGGCGTCGATGGTGGGGACGGTGTATTGTTCGAGTTTGACGCCCACTTTGTATTGGATGAGCAGGTCGACGAGCTGGAGGCCGTTGATGAGGGTGATGGGGGTCTTGCCTTCGGCCTGGGATTCTTTCTTGGCTTCGGCGGTGAAGTCGCTGGGGGTGATGATGAGGCCGTGTTCGCCGTCGGTGAGGCGCAGGGAGCCACGCAACTCGCGGACGACGCCTGGACCCACGTTGTGGTCCCAGCGTTTGGCCTGGATGGCGACCTTGGTGACGCTGAGCGGGTTGAGTTTGAGGGTGCCGCGCACGTCGACGCCTTTGTCGTTGCTGTAGGCGGTAGTTTTGGTTTCGTCGAAGCCCATTTCTTCGAGCAGGGAACGGATGAGTTCTTCGAATTTCTGCGGGTGCATGTCACCCAGGTGCTGACGTAGGCCCTGGCGGACTTGTTTGTGGACGGCGTCGATCTGTTGCTGGATGCCCTTGGGCAAGGCAGATTGGAGGGTGAAGGTGCCTTTTTCGTCGCCGCGCTTGAAGCGGGACTCTTCCTTGAGGGTATCGGTGTAGAGCAGGGCACCCATGGTGGCGTGCGGAGTTTGACCCTGGGTTTCGAGGATGCCTTTGGCAATGGCGAGATCGGTGATCTCGATGTAGTGGAGTGGCTTGCCCGCTTCTTTGAGAATTTCGTAGGCGACGTCTTTGAATTGCATAATGGTTTCTCGTGTGATTATGGCTACTAACCCGATGTTGCTATGGATAAGTTTCCAATCTTTTTGACGATTTTGAATTTAATTTCGGTTATTTGTTCTACTATTCATTATCTCGGGCTTCAAGTGTGATGTCAAGACCTGGGCGACAACTACATCCAGGGCATCATGGCCAAGCCTGGCCTGGTGTATGCGCATAAGCACGATGGCAAGATCGAGTACCTGTCGATGCGGCTGTTGCCTGGCTTCGATGCTGAACGCAAATCTCACAACCCGAACTCCACCCTGGCGGGTCCACGGCGGCCATACTTCAACTGGCTGCACCGTGGCCACCACGCTGAGGGCCATGAAAAAGGGAAGCGCATCCACATCGTGGAAGGGCAGGGCGATGCGGTCACCTGGGGCCAGTTCGGCGAACCCGCGATGGCCCTGTGCGGTGCATCCTGGAAGTACCTGGCCGAGAGCGGGATCATCGAAATGCTCAAGGCTGAGTACGAGAACATCTGCTACACCACCGACGCGGACGCCCCAGGCCAGGCCATCGTGACGGGCGGGGGTAATGATGAAGGCAAATTTCCGCTGTCTGCTACTTTCGGCCCTATCCTGTGGGTCGAGCGCACGCCGAAGTTCGAGTGGACCCGCCCCGACGGGAAGGCCAAGGCGATCAAGGACGTGAACGACATCGCGCAGTACTTCAAGGACACGAAGGTCGAGGAGGAACAACGCAAGGCGGTGATCTTCAACGTCAACGCGCGGGCCGATTCTCAAGACCTTGTTGTTGAACGGGCAGGCTATTGCCTCGGCGGTGCATAATGGAGACTTGGAACGAGCCGAGGCCGCGGCAGACGAGATCCTGGCTGGGCTCATCGAATAACCCTCTCCGCCCTTCGCTAGGGCTCAGGGCACCTCCCCCGAATGGAGAACACATTCAGGGGAGGAAGGTGGTTGTTAGAAATGGTTGCAGAAATTTAACAACCGAAAAACGCCCCCACCGCCCAGCCTGCGCTCGGACAGGTCTGAGAACGAGACAGACACCCGTGGCAGGGGAGGGCAGTGCAAGAGGAGAAGGACGATGGACAATCTCATTGAAGGACGACCTGGCCAGCCCTATGTGCTACGCGAGATCCGCCAGGACGAGCGGATCAGCCAGGCGGTGAAGGCGGCAGTGCGGGAGTACCTGCGCCTGTTCGGGCACGGCCCGCAATATGTTTACCTGAGGCGGCTACCGAAGGATGTGGCGATCGGGTACGCGATCATGCACCTGGGCTGGGAGATCCTCCTCCTGCAGGCGGAGTGGGTCCCCGTGGGGTGCGTGGCCGTGGGTGAGCCAGGCAGGCAGATCGGCGAGGAATCGGAGCGCTTCGAGGCAGAGGAACTGCCCGCCCCGATGGTTCTGAAGGCTTGAAAGGAGACTCTGATGGACGGGACGCTGGGCAACTTGAAGGTATGGAAGTGCGAGAAGGGCCACGTGCTGGGCCTGGTGCGCAGGGACAGGAACAAAACCAAGGAACAGCGCGAGTTCTGGGTTTCGCGGCTGATGCTGTTCCGCCAGGCGCTGGACGAGACCGAGGATGTGGAAAGGGGAGACGTGATCGCGCTGATCGAGGGCACCACCCTGGACGTGAAGTGTTCGGTGCCAGGCTGCGGCTGTGCCCGCACCTGGTGGACGGGGGAGGATGCGCTGGAGCGGCTGATTGAGAGGCGCAGGTCGTGAGGCCTGCGCCGAGGAGGGGGATTCAAAATTCCTTGTTGAACTTCACTAGGAAACGACATATAATTTTATACAGGTATAGGAGATGCTACAGCAGACATGCTGTATAGACTAGGTCCGCTTTCTGTTTATTTGTTTTAATCTGTGGTTGCCTAATGTCCTACATGAATTAGGCGATCCCCCTAAAGGGGATGATGTAGATAGAAAGCGCCGTCTAAGCTCTAGTTGGTGCGCCCCTTGCAGAATAAGAGCAATAGACAATGATAGACGGAAACGACAATAATAAATCCCATCGAATAATCCCCGCTGTTGTTTTAATTTTGACAGGGGTTGTATTCCTTTTGATACTATGCATTTGTATTCTTCTTGTCCTGTTTTTGATTTATGGACAACGCCTAATCTATCTTTTGTAGGATGGGTACTATGAATAAAAGATTCATGCTAGTATTTATCGTGGCTACGCTTACATTGGCTAGTTGTGGCACGCCACAAAATGGGACAACATATATTGTTCCACAGCAAATAAACGACCCCCAAATATCGGAAATAACTCCAGTTTATGAAACCCAAGTCGAACGGGTGAATAACTGTGACGGGACAAACCCAATATACAATGTAAGTTATAAAACTATTGAAGTACAACGAGCGAGTTTTGAAGTAACAGTAGGCGCAGGCGGACTCGTAACTGGTACACCTGTTCCTTCTGTATTGGAAGTGCAATTAGAAGCACGAATAACCGCTGCTCTTGCTAAAGATTACGGTCTGACCACTGAAAAAAATCACGACTTAACTCTTAATAATGTCACTGGCACGTTTCTAGAACATACTATCATATGGAAGGTGACACGGGTAAAAGGGCTTATTGATGTGATTTATGGTGATGGCACAGCGCAGGTAGGTTTTGAAAAAATTGCAAATGTTGAATTGTATAATCGCACGAGTGTCCCCCTTGATTGCAATAACACAAACTTGCAGTCACCCCCTACGTCAACGACTTCAATTGAAATTCCCGTTGCAACTTTAGAAACTGAATCACCTCAAGTTTCCACGCCTGAAATTCCAGTAATTCTCCCTACTGCCGCGCCTGTTTCTATTGGAAATATTTCAGTTGCAGGGAATTCTAGTGAAGGTACAAAGTTTACAGCAACACAAACTGGCATTTATATTTTCAAATACATTGGCGGCTCATATTCGACTTATCCTTCAAGCAAAAAACCGCCAGTTGGAACGCTTACGTGGTTGACTGGAATCAGAGTTTTCAAAAATCGTGCAGTAGAATGGAATGGAATTGCCATTAGTGATTACTCTGATTACCGCGCTGTTGATTATGCTTATTACGCAAGCGCAAGCGAAGTTGAAAATATTGCCAAAGGCTCAATTTTGACAGTTTCTCTACAAAAAGGAGATTACTTAATATTTGTGGCTGTGGATGAATTGCCTTATTATTCCGACAATCCAGGTGAAGTTAAGTTTGAAGTGTTGTATACGCCAAATCAATGAGTCGCAAAGCCAAAGGCTTGCCAACAAAGCGTGCACTGAACGCTGGGGATTCTGCGGCATTTTCGGGCTTTTTCTACACCCAAGCAGAGTCCTGCTCTCGGAGTTTTATCTCGTCCCGCCCACCCGCAAGTAACGCAAACCGTTGGGCGCTCAATGGGAATTGTATTTTCTCAAGAGGGAGCAGGTACTGATGACAAAAGGTGATACCGCGCGAACGTTTTACGAGAGTGCTCGAACTGAACTAATTCAACGCATTCAACTGAGAGACAACGCACTTGTTTTGTTCTTAGGCGCGATAAGTGCCATTTTTGGATTTTCGGGAAAATTTGGAAATAATGATTTTGGTTTTTTCTTAATCATTCCATATTTGGCATTTGGTGCAGCAACCATTGTTGAACATCATAATTCAATGATAGGCTTATTAGGCTTATTCTTATCTGTTGAGCTTGGCGAGTATTTTAAGGAAATTAAAGAGAATGCTCCTCAATGGGACACTTCATCATCCCTACTTTCATCATCACTTTGGCACGCTAAGTCAAAGAAATATTTTGATATAGCAAGCCCATTTTTTCTACGGAGGAAGATTGGTCACTGGATCTTGTTACTCACTCCTTCAATAGTGAGTCTTGTCATCAATTATGAGTACTACAACGTATGCAATTATGGATATTGGTCAGTGGCATGGTGGCTGGGAGCAGTATTTACAATCCTTACTTATTTTGTTATTAGACAATCAAGCCAATACCGTGCAAAACTATATTCATACTACAAAGATGAAGGATCGCGGAATACAGATTAGAAAACCTATTATGGAATTAGGTTTTAAACCGCCCAACAAGGCGTGCAGGCGGACTTGGTGGTGCGCGCCGCGCTAAAACCGCCGTCTTGGCGAGGAGCTATTTTCCGTTTCGTGAGTTGATTCTCCCACCCACCAGCGGGTAATGCAAACCGTTAGCCTGCCCCTTTCAAATATCAGCAAAGGAAATGCCATGAGAAAATTCGTCTTCACAGCAATCGTCTTAATTTCCATCATGTTGGCAGGATGTGATACCAATGCTGGTACAGTTGACCTCGCAGTTAATGAAACTAGCGCAGAGATTACAGAAGTTACCTACGAAACAATCCACATGAATAATTGTGGTAGTGCAGGTGATGTAAAGCAAACTGCGGAAAGGTCAAAATCTGTTAATGTCGAATATGCCGGCTCGTTTGGAGTAGATAAAGTATTAGTGAATGGCGAAGTCTCTGCAAAATACGGGGAAATTAATGCAATGGCAAAGAAAATAGAGTTAACTGCTCCAGCGGGTACAAATATGGAGTTCAGACTTAAGTGGACAGAAAAAACTTGGGTTGGCGTTGTCACGGCACAAGGTAAAGATGGACAAGCAAATTACAAAGTAAGTGTCCCTATTTCGGTTGACTTAGAGAGCAGTAAAGATTTAGGCTGTGGCACGTCGAATAACTCTCCATCTATTCCCACTTCTTTACCGCCCGCTACGCAGCAATCATCCCCAATAAATTTCTCCGATTTATATGTGGCAGCCAATGCAGAGAATGGAGTAGCATTTACTGCACCGACAGACGGCAATTATCGGTTTACTATCAAAGAAGGTATTTATTGCTGGGGTAGTCAAGGTAAATGCAGGTCAATTATTCATGGTTATTTAAATCGTGAAATTGACTGGGGTCTTTGGTATAACTTGACCCATCCAATAAATCAAGATTATGAAATTGGTTGTTGGGAAAATGAAACTGCGGCTAATCCTAATTGTTCTGTTGGTCAGTCCGTTATTGTGGCTATGAAAGGGCAACAATATATCAAATGGATTATTATGGAGCAAAAAGGGTCTTTTGGAGACGACACTGGAAATGTTGTGCTTGCAGTTGAGAAACTTCCATAGCAAAAGTTGTCTCAAAATGAAAACGGGCTAACAAAGCGTGGACTTGACGGGTGGGATTCTGCGCCCCCAGGCGCGGACGGCCTTTCACCCAACACACCCCGCCCTGCGCGGACAGCCTTTCACCCAACGCAAACCGTTGGGCTGCCATGATTGTGAAATGACTGGAGAACTTCCTAGAGGAGAACTAAATGACTGAAGTTCGTAACGATTACGAAAATGCACTTGAGGTATTCAAACTTCAGCTCCAATGTGTTGTGAATGATGACAAGAAAACACAAATGGGAATTTATGCAGAAGATCTGCGTTACGAATTCCCATTTGCAACCGATAGACCGAAACTGATTGAGGGGCGTGACGCTTTTCAAAAAGTAATGGAGCCGATTTGGGAAAGAAGGCGTAAGAACAATATAAAACTCGCGGCAGATAGGTACGAATTCCATGCCACAGATGAGGCTGGGCTTTTTCTGGCCGTATTTGTACTGACAGCTTTTATCGAGAACCAAAAGGAACCAGTATCCTCACCTTGCGTACAGCTACTTCGAATTCATAATGGCTATATTGTTGAGGTACGAGAATATTTTGAACCGTGACCAAGATCAGAGGTTGGCATAGTGTAGAGAAACTTATCTTTTGAAAAGAGACATGGAAGAAGTTGGAGCAATTAAGATCGGCAGCCCAACAAAGCGTACACTTGACGGGTAGGATTCTGCGCTCCCAGGTGCGGACTCCCGTCCAGCGCGGACAGCTTTTCGCCCAGCACACCCCGCCCTGCGCGGGATAGCCTTTGACCCAACGCACCCCGCGCCCGCCCAGCGCGGGTAACGCAAACCATTAGCCCGCCCGTGCAAATTACTTGGCACACACGTAATCTTTGTCCAGATATTAGGTAATGTCCGCTACGTGCAAATAAAATTGCACAACTTTCTCAGATGAGCTAAACTCTGATTGGAGATTTATGAAAAAAGTGATTGAAATTCGCTCTTATTGTCTTAAGCCTGGAACAAGGGATGAATTCCTAAAAGTTATGACTGAAGAGTCATTGCCAATGTTGAGGCGCTGGGGTTTTGATATTGTGAGTTATGGTTCATCAATTCATGATGATGATTCCTGTTATCTAATCCGTGCCTATTTAGATCTAAATGATCTACAGAATAGCGAAAAAGCATTCTATGGAAGCTCCGAATGGAAGGAAGGACCGAGAGAATCGATAGTCTCTAAAATTGTTACTGATACAACGATTGTAATTGAGATGGAAGAGGCAAAGATTGGCAATTTGAGAATGGCTGAAAATGCAGGCTAACTACACATTGAAGCACACCCTCTTCATAACAAGATTGTGACATTTTGTCTGTTGTGTACAGCAGGTGCCTTTACAAGGGCATTTCGGTAGGAGTCTTTCAACCTGCGCATTCAAATGTTTTTCTGGTTACAAGAAGTTGGTTCCTCTGACTCATGCAGGCTAACAAAGCGTGGACCTGACGCTGGGGATTCTGCCCCATTTGGCGCGGAACTCCCCCCTGCGCGGACAGCTTTTCGCCCAACGCACCCCGCCCCCGCCTGCAAGTAACGCAAACCGTTGGGCGCTTGGAGAGTAGTAAGTTGTACATATAGTCTGCTTTCTAGAAAAACCTCCAAACCCTACGGGGGAAGTTCATATTCGCTTCTAACCGTTGCGCGCTAAAGGTAAATATCTGTTCAAAGAAAGTTAAGTCTCCAATGGACAATTCCAAAATTACTCCCGAATTTAAGAGAAAATTTCAAGAGTCTTTTTGGTGGGCCGCCCCTATAAGTGTAGCAGCCGACCTGATTGCTATTTGGAGTCTGTTCAACTTCAAACAACAGTCTATAGATGCTCAACCAGTTTACACTCCTGGCATAATATATAGTGAAACTAAAGTTTTTGGCATTATTGGTATATCAGATGCTATTGTTTTAACTGGTTTTTTTACTGTATTCATAATAGTTAGCACAATTTACCTTGCTATTACCGCAAGTAAATCCAGAGGAGATTTATGGCCTTCTATTTGGGGAACATTCCTAAGTTTGTTGGTAGTCTGGTCCTATTTTCGCTTATGGTTAGGTGAGTATGGATGGTTATTGATTTTATTGGCTTTTGTCGTAATTGCTATAGTTATTACCATCTTATTATTCAACACAACGACAATATCAGATACTTTCAGAGTGGGATGCGTTTTAATTACTGCAGTATTGGTAGTTATAACTATTTTCCTTGTAATTACCACAGGAGCGATGAACCAGTTCATGAGCACCAGGAATTCGCATCAGCCTGAATCTACTAATAATGTTCCAAATCAGCCGCCTACACAAAATCAAGAAACTTATGCTATTCCAACACTTGATATATCATCACCTACATCTGTTATCGCTTCTCCCACATCTCCAATAGTATCAAGAATTGCAGTATCTCTGCCCACATTACAAGAATTGGCAGATAGCCCGAATATTTGGGGTTTATTCAAATATGAAAATCCTACGCATCCAACAACTCTTACTTATAATGCTACCATTCAAGGAAACTACAAATATAGATGGGGAGCGGTTTGGTGTGGAACTAGCAAGCAAATACTTCGAGAAATCATAAAACCCTTAACGATGACACTATTAATAGATGGGCAAATCGTCGATAAAAATCAGATATTAGAATTCGATGAAACGGTCAATGGGTGGGTATGTCACAGATGGGCAACCTTAATTTCTGGTTGGCAATCCAGCACTACTGTAAAACTTGAGTTGAGTTACTTCTTATCCAAGACAATCTACGATGGAGTAGCTAGCACTCAAGCAGGAGAGTACCATCTAATTATTTTTGTTTCTGTACCATAATGCCCATCCATCGGCATAAGTTCGATTTGTTTTTTTATGGAGTGCGTTTGTCTTTTCAGATTTGCATTCTTTCCAATTTAAAACGCGCCCGACACACGCTGCCCTCCCAGGCGCGGACAGCCCTTCGCCCAACACACCCCGCCCCGCGCAGACAGCCTTTCGCCCGACGCACCCCGCGCTGGAGCGGCTGATCAAGAGGCGCAGGTCGTGAGGCCTGCGCCAAAATTGTAAGCCTACATTATTGTACTTCTCTGGGAATCGACTTATAATTTCATGCAGTATGGGGGTATAGTAAGAACACTATATTAACTAGTTTGTATTCTACTTAATAGTTTTAATCTGTAGTTATTTAAAGCCCTACAAAAAAATCTGAGTACATAAAAATTGCGAAAATAGGGATTTCCATGGAAATGATCGAGCCAAATGACACCCGAGATAGAGACTTCATTCCCCAAAAAGACAGCACCAAAGGTTGTTTCGGTATAGTCTCGCTAATTGGGAGCATCACTGGCTTCCTCGTTGATGCAGTCACGCTTATCAATTGGTTTGTCAAATTTCGATATAACGTTCCTGTAGATATTATTACATCGTCCCCGCCCCAAATCCCATCTGTCGAAGTGCCGTTGTATGTTGAAACCATCACCTTACTAATGTTGGTTTACACTCTTTTTGTGTTTGCCCTTTTGAGCATTCTGAATGTGGCGGGGCAAAGAGTATTATATGGTTTTGTTTCTGGAGCTACATTACCTTTGTTTTTGGTCTGGGCAAGTATTTTTCATAATCTTGACCCCTACTGGACGATTCTTGGCTCTTTTATCTGGGCTAGTATTTACTTTAGTATTTTACTTTTGACTTTTCGTCCATTCTCCACAGGTGATGGCCCTTTAGGTGGAACTCAAGATTATTTCCTATGTTTAGTGATTGTTGGGCTATTCCTCACACCACTAGCTGCCGCATGGCTACATGACAATTATGGTTATGGGTGGGTAGGTTCTTTTCTTCTGGGTTTTCTTACAGGTAATGGAATATGGTTAGCTCCATTGGCTATAATAATTATTATTGCTGTACCAGTGATTATTGTTCGCATTTTACATGGGTAATGCCATTCCCCCAGGTGCGGTACACCCCACGCAACCCGCTAGTAGGTGGCCCGCTTGCGTCCTTAGGGAAAATGAAATAAGTCATTATTTTGCTAATCCAAAATCTACGGACTGAACATGAATAAACTACATAGGTATCTTGTATTAATTATCTCCGCTCTAATTGTAGTCAGTTGCGCTTTAGTTGTTCAAGATGGTGATCAGCAATATTATTCGAAAGTTGACTATTTACTATTCACTGGAAAAATAGTAAATCAGAATACGGGGGAATGGGTAAATAACAGACTAGTTATTCTATTTCTAAAAAAATAAAGAGATTGCGCGTGCAACCACATCTACTAGAGCATATTATATTGGAAAGCCTGAAGGAAAAGGTTTTGCAGGAAGCGATGGGGTAACAGATGGCCTCTTTTATATAGTTGTGCCTAACACATACGAGCTTACTATTTCCAAACTTGGAGTTCCTCCAGATAATTTAGAAATCTTTGAAGGTATATATTATCCTGATGGCAAAAATGCTAACGCGGGGCGACCGACATTGGCTTCATGAGTGGACCCTTTTTATGAAGGGTCGCAGAAGGAATTTTATATTCCAGCTAAGAATTTGAAATATACTCTTGTAGTATTGTCTGGAGATATATCACAGCTCCCAGTCGAGATTCAGCAGTCAGGTTCAGTTAGTCTAATTGAAGGTAACCGACTTGTTGCGATAGACCCAAATACTCCCGATGCTGAAAACGCGCAGCTATCTTTTTCGAATAGTGCTGTGAAATTTGACTCGGCAACACAGCAGATTAATGCCTCTCCTCCACTGGTCTTTCCCATTAATAACTGCGGTGGTTTGTCGGAAGTTAAACAAGAAATTAGTCAAACATATATTCATGAAATTATAGATGAATCAATATACAAATTGGGTGTTGAACTCCCAATTCTTGATTGGTTAAAAATTGTGGCAGAAATAGAAAAACACTACGGTATATCGGATAAACAAATCACCACATATGCAACCACTCTTACTGTTCCAGCAAAGCAAAATATTGAGTACACTTTGGAGCGTAAAGAAACTTGGGAAAGCGGCTTTGTTTCTATTGTAGATAATAATGTTGAAATATCAGCACCTTATCGTATATTAGTTAATGAAATCATAGAAGTGTCAAACTCTGAAAATAAGCCTTGTCCGTAGCTTGGCAATTGCCCATCCCATACCCCGCGCCGCCTTGACCCCCGACTCAATCAGTTGTACAATCCCGCCATAGAGTCGGTCAACTCTCCTGTGAAGGCGGCGCATGCCATTTAACTGGCATCGCTCTTTCCCTACAATCACATCTATTCGCAGGCAACGTCCTGCCACGGAAAAATGTGTCGCCGCCAGAGTTGACCGACTCCCGACGATGTCAGTTCTGTGGCAGGACTTTGTTTTAAAGGAGTCGGTCAAATGAATGAGAAAGGCAAAATCCCCGCAAGGCGCAAACGCGCCATCGAAGACTCTCTATTGGGCGACCCCGCCAGGGCGCCCCAGGAGACGGACCCGCACGAACGGCTGCGCGAGCTGATCGTGACGATGGGCAGGCACGAGACGCTGGCCTCGTTCCGCGAGTTCGCGCTGATCAAGGCCGAGCGCGACGGCAAGCCGCTGGAGCGTCCGCTGTACCCACTATCGTTCCTGGAGGCGGTGAAGGACACGGGCTTCCACGCCCTGCGCACCTACCTGATGGGCTGCGAGGCCGATCCCGCCGCCATCGAACTGCTGGACGAGCTGAGCGCCCTGGTGGATTGGATCGGCGAGATCGAGAAGGGTCAGGGGCTGGTGGGCTTCCACGTCAACATGGGCATCGCGGACAATCTGAAGGAGTTGACGCACCATATGGCGGAAGTGGGCAGCGAGTTCTACGGCCCCTACGGACCTGTCTTCGAACGCGACATGTCCGCGCCTGTGGGGATGAGCGTGCTGGGTTGACGTCGGGGGAAAATCCCCTATAATCGAAGTTGCCATCGTTCGACCTGCCCCCCTCAGGCCGAACGGTGGCATTTTATGTGGACAAAAGTCTTATCCTATCCTTACAAGTGCGTAATTTTAGGTTGATTTAGAATTAAAACTGTTGTACACTACATACAATTGGAATTCTGAAAACAGAGTTTAAATCACATTGTTGACAAATTAGGAGGATACCCCATGAAGAGAAGCTTGTTGCTACTTGTAGTTCTTTCGCTTCTATTGTCCGCTTGTGATATTAGCATTACAGTGAATATGACCCCACCCCCTGAACAAGTGGTGGAGGAACAATCTGTTCCGCCAACTTCCCGACCAACCAGTCCTCCTCCCTCTCGCCCAACTCCCACAGAGTATGTTCCTCCTACCGACCCACCCAAAATATACTCCATGTATGCAAGCTCGACAAATTTATCAGATATCCCCTTTGTTTTACTTCATGAGAGCGGGGAAAAGGTTGGCTTAATCCAAGGATCAGAAGAAGGTATCGTTCATACGGACTCTAATGGGCTGTCATTTGTGATATATGCTGACAATAACGGGCTTCCAAAGACCGCAATTGTTGGAGATAAAATCATCCTATACTCTAACTATACGGGTACTACTGTTGATTTGACAATCATTCATTCTGATGGCAGGCGGGAGCTTGTCCGTGCAACCCTGAAGAAAGACTTACTGAATAAAATCTCAGCTCTGTTCCCTATGTCGGACAGCCTAGTGTCCTATAAATTGCCAGGGCAAGAAAGGATGAAAAATCCTATTGATGTGGATTGGGGGAAAGTCAAAACCGCATTGTATATCCTTGGCGCAGGCGCATGTGTGTATGCCGCCTACCAATCTGCGGGACTGATTACAGCGGCCTTGGGCGAGGCCTGTGTGGGTCCGATTTTAGAAACTGTGGAGCGAGTAGGCAATCTTTTCAATATGAATGTGGGTGGCCTCGCTGAGTTGAACGAGGTTTTAAGTGCTGTTGGTTGTATCAACTTCAGCAGCGCTCTGGATTGCGCCAGTTTCTTTGCCTCTGAAATGGAAAGACAAAAGGAAACCGCCGATCAAAAAGCGGCATCCATACCACCTGCCCCTCAGCAAGACAAGAAGAAGTATCCGTGATCTTATTCTAACAAGTCGTGTAATGTTGCGAGTAATTTGAGGCATCCACAAATAGGGGTGCCTCAAATTCATTACATAACCTAAAGGCGCTATCAATTGAAAACTAAGTTATTAAAGCATATCCCCGTCAATTTTCAGGGTTTAATTTTGGTCTTTATTTGCATTGGATTAGCTTCTTATGCTGTTTCATTTTCTAGATTTCCCGATTTGACGGCAGCACAGATTCGAAATGACATTCCATTTTCTGGAGCATTAGGCGAAAATAGTACAGTTGGTCAGGTATTCATATCTCACCGTCCCTTTTTGACTTCTATAAAATTACTGTTTGATCCAAAATCTCTTTTAAAAGATGGGCACCTATCATTTTTTCTTGAGGATGACCAAGGAAAAATGATAGCCTCCAAGACATATTCCACTAATGCTGTTTCAGAGAGTGGAGAACTGGAGTTTTCTTTTTTACCACAACCTGACTCGCAAGATGAAAGATATCGTTTAACTATTTCTTCAGACCTCCGCTCTACAGCTATTTTTACTTCTCTTTTTAATCCTTACCCTGAGGGAGATGCGCTCATCAATGGCATCCCTCAGCCCTTCGACCTTACATTCCGAACATACTCGCGACCACCTCTTATCGCCTGGATCATTGATTTCGTTCAAGTAGACGGAGAACGTTTTCTGGAGTTGATATTTGTTGGCGTCGCCCTTTTGTTGCCTGGCGTCCTTTTGTGTTTGTTGTTGAAATTGCATGTTTATGATGCAATTCAGTGGATTGCCCTTGCCGCTGGAATTGGTCTCGCTATTCCTCCTCTCCTATTTCCGATTTTGAATTGCTTGAGCTTGCCCATTAACACGGTTAGTTTATTGAGCAGCGTGATTGTTTTAGCCATTGCTACGGTGATACAGCGACTCAAAATAGCGTCTAAGAGAACTCATATTGAACCTCCCCAGTATGAAAAGCGTGAAGTTCTTCTATTAGGGTTAATGTTCTTTTTGGCTGCTGTGACGCGTGTAGTGCAAATTCATAGTTTATATGTGCCTAGTTGGGTGGATGGAATCGTTCATCAAGAATTTATGGCTCGTATCATGGAGAGGCAATATATGCCTATTGACTCCATATACCCGAAGGGTTTTCATGCTACTGTAATTTATTGGAGTCTCTTGAGTGGGTGGGCCTTGCCAGAATCAACTTTGCTGATTGGCCAATGGCTGAGTCTGATATCGGGTTTGACGTTCTATATTTTTTCTCGTCATTACTTGAAGACGCCTTATGCCTTGTTTTCCGTCTGCTTATATTGGTTTTGGTCATCTTTTCCATCTTATTTGTTCAATTGGGGACGTTATCCATTTCTCCAGGGCTTGGTACTTTTACCCATTGCCATAAACCTCCTACAGGAAAGCATATTGTCTTCTTCCCGTGTTTACCGTGTGCTTTTTGTAATTGTTACAGCGGCGATTGGGCTTACCTATTATGGAACTTTTCTTATCTTAATAGCCTATATTTTGGTTGTATTGTTTGATCTTCTGTCCTCTCGTGGGATTAAGTGTGCCTGGAATAAAATTTCCTGGTTATTGGTTTATTCATATCCATTACTATTATTGTTAGGATGGAGACTATTTCGATCTCTAGCTTTTGGCGTTCATGGGCAGGATTCCATCACTTCTTCATTCGAGGATATCCGCCGTGTTTTTGAAGTCTCGCTTTTGAATGGGGGATGGTTACCCTGGATACTCGGATATCTTGGCCTTATTTTTATGTATACGAGAGTCCAAGTGAAGTTTTACTTTCTTGTCAATTGGTTATTCATACTCCTGGTCTTCCAGATTATCCAGATGAGTCTTGGAATTACTATTTCTAGTTCAGCCAATATTATTATTTTTTTGTCCATCCCTTTAAGTTTGTTAGGCGGTTTGGCTATCAAACAATTTTTACTTTGTAGTGGGTTTCGTCGGCAGATTGGATACTTTGTAGGGTTAATAATCCTTGCCGTGGGTGGGACATACAACTTAAGTGGAAATTTGGAACCTTCTCTAGTTTTGTTTCAAAAAGCAGATTTCAAGGCGATGAGATGGATTGAGGAAAATACCCCTAATTCAAGTGTATTTACCATCAATTCATTCTTATGGGGCGGCGATGTTGCCCCATCTGATGGTGGGGGATGGATTCCCTTCCTTGCGAATCGATCAATTTTTACGAAAGAGCCTCTCACAAACTCTATAAACTCCCTATGCGTGCAAAATCATTATGTATATGTGGGTAATGCTTATGGAGATCTTGAAGAAGACATGAGAAATAACCTTCAAAACTATGTATTGATATATAACTCTGATGGGATCAGGATATATCGATATATTAATGAAAAATCGATTCAAAATATGTGCCAGTGATGTTCGAAGCAGATGATAGTACAGCAGAGTTTTGTTTTTATCATGTTCATGTTGGTTAATTTCTTAAGAGCCTGTAGCCGAATGGAGTGCCTTAAGATACCCCTTGACATGCGATTCGTAAAATGTTAAATTTGTTCTATAAATAAATAACTCCGCAGGGCCAGCAACTTGGCGGGCCAACGTTTGACGAGATGAGCGCCGTCGTGCTTGATGCACGACGGCGTTTTTCGTTTAATCCAACTCCATCCGAGCGGAGCGGGGGAGACCTACTCAAAGGAGTATTTCGCATGAAACGCAACAAGATCGTATCCGTCCTTCTGATCGTCGCCGTGACCGCCCTGGCGGCTGTGACGCCTGTCCTGGCACAGGGCCAGCAACCGCCCATCCCGACCGCGCCCGTTGAACTGCCCATGCCGCTGCAGGCGCTGATCGCCGCGGGCATCGGCTTCCTCGTCACCGCTGGCCTCAAGTCGCTCTCGACCTTGCTGAAGAGCGACATCAGCGGCTGGGGCTCGGTCATCACGGGAGGCCTGACCACCAGCGTGATCTTCTTCTTCAACGCGCTGCTCTCCGCCGTGCCCGCGCCCGCCCAGCCGTCTGTGGCTGTTGGCCTGACCCTGCTGGTCACGATCCTCTCGGCCTTCGGCATCGCGCGCACGGTCAAGGGCTTTCAGCCTGTCGGTAAGTAAACCAAAGGGGACAGGATGGACACGATAGACAGAATCCTGAGCATTGCGGCGGTCCTGTTCGGCGGGGGCGGCATCCTGTCCTATTTGCTGGGGCTGAAGCGTGCCAAAGCGCAGAACACACTCGACCTCTCTGCGGCCTGGGAGAAGTTTTCCAAGCCCCTGATGGATCGGTTGAGCGACCTGGAGACCAAGGTCATCGACCAGGAGAACGAGATCGAGGACCTGCGTGGCTGGGCCGAACGCCTGGCCAGGCAGGTGATCGACCTGGGCGGGACGCCCGTCCCGTTCGTGAGGCGGCATGCTGAGAAGCAACCGCAACAATCCTAGAAGGAGATTCCGATGGCAAAGCCATTTTTCACAAGCAAAGGCAAGAACGGCGCGGCGGTGATGGTGCCCGCCGTGCGCAAGACGATCAACACCTGGCGGGAGAAGTTCTACCGCCTGTTCGTGGCCACTGTCCAGGTGCCCGAGATCTCGACCGACGTACTGGGGATGCGCGAGGTGGAAGAGGCGCTCAAGATGACGATCAACCACGCGCGTTTCATGACCAACCAGGAACGCGGCGGAGGCTTTCGCGGCAACCCTGGCGGGACCAGCATGGACGAGGATGGCAACGTCCTGATCAAGGTCTTCAACTACGGTGATTACACCATCTCTCTGTTCCAGACCGAACTGGGCGGGATGGTGATCCACATGCCCGCCTTGCGGACCGACATCCACGGCGCGGAGCAGTTGTATCAGTGCGTGGGTCAGGCCGTGCAGTTGGCTGAAGGCCTGCGCGTGTAGATCGAGATCCGTATGCCCATTCCCAAGCGCGAAATACTCGATCTTAATGATCCTGAGCAAAATGAGGCGCGACAACTTACGCTCGGGCTGGACCTGCCTGAGGTAGAGATAGAGGGAGTTACTCCTGAGGTCGCACGCCAACGGTCTGAGGCCGCGCGAAGGGTAGTGGAAAGCGGCAAGCCTGCTCCGTGGCTGGACGAATATTTCGCGCTGCGGGATAAGGGCTGGCCGTGGCGGCAGGCCGCGTACATTGCCTGGGCTTCTACACCAAGCGACAAGCGCGATCCGAAAACCCAGCAGGAACTTGCAAAACAGTTGGGCCTTACCAGCGACCGCGCGATCAGCACCTGGCGCAAGCGAAACCCTGCCATTTTGGAGACCATCGCCTTCCTGCAATCCGCACCGCTGTGGCGTCACCGCGCGGATGCCTATGACAACCTAATCAAGGGCATGCAGAAGGCGGGCTCGGACTACAAGTTCTTTGCCCACCTGAAACTCTACATGGAGATGACGGGCGACTACGTGCCCACCTCGAAGTACATGGCCGAGTTGAAGAAGAAACTGTCCACAGACCCGTCCGAGCTGAGCGAGGACGAGATCCAAATACTGGCCAGTGCCTACGAGGAATACCAGGCCAAGCGCGGGCAGGATGAGACTACCGAGGAGGTTGATCCATAATGCTCCCCACTTCTGGGCAGGTCTCGCCGCGAGAGGCGAAACGTGAAGCAGACCGCCGCAAACTGGCGCGGGCCAAGTTCCTGTATTTCAACAAGTACGTGGACCCGAAGTTCGAGGCGCCCGCTCACATGGAACTGATCGCCGAGAAGCTCGAGCAGGTGGAGAAGTACCTGCGCACGGGTGGGAAGGAAGGCATCGGGCGCTTGATGATCCTGATGCCACCACGGCATGGCAAGAGCGAGATGGCCAGCCGCAAGTTCCCCGCCTGGCTGTTGGGACGCCTGCCCGACACGCGCATCATCATGGCCTCCTACGGCGCAGATCTGGCCAGCAAGAACAGCCGCGCGGTGCGTGACCTGATCGAAGGCAAACGCTACCAGGCCTTGTTCGGTGGCATGTCTTCCAGGGGAGAGCCCGTGGAGCTTTCCAGTGATTCGCGTTCAGTGGCGGCCTGGGACCTGGCGCAGCCGCACCGCGGTGGAGTGGTGGCGGCGGGTGTGGGCGGCGGTATCACGGGCCTGGGCGCAGACCTGCTGATCCTGGACGACCTGTTCAAGAATCGCGAAGAGGCCGAGTCGGAAGGCAGGCGTGAGCTGGTGCACGATTGGTACAAGTCCAGCGCGTATACCCGCCTCGAGATGGAATACTCGGCCATCATCCTGTTCTTCACGCACTGGCATCCCGACGACCTGGTGGGCCGCATGATGAAGCAGATGGTGGAAGACCCGATGACCGATCAGTGGGAGATCGTGGACCTGCCCGCCCTCTCACGGGCGGAGTGCTACGCCAGCAGTCTCGAAGAACAGCGCCAGAAGATGCGCGACGGGATGTTCCTGCCGATCGAGGACCCGATCGGCAGGAAGCACGATGGAGCTGCGCTATGGCCGAGCCGCTTCGGCAAGGAATGGCTGGTGGCCAAGGAAGCCAACATCGGCAAGTACGACTTCGCGGCGCTGTATCAGCAGATGCCGTACCTGCGCGAAGGCGGCATGTTCAAACGCGAGTGGTTCACGATCGTGGACCGCGGACCTGGCAGGGACGTGGCCACACGCATGATCGACGGCGTGCGAATCAATGCGCGGGTGATGGCCTGGGACAAGGCCGCTACCGCAGGCGGTGGGGCTCGATCCTCAGGCGTGCTGATGAGCAAGGGCAAGGACGGCTTCTATTACGTGGAGCACGTGGCCAAGGGACAGTGGTCCTCGTTCCAGCGCGAACAGAAGATGGTGGAACTGGGCCAGCAATTCTACAAGGAACTGGGGCCGTTCATCATCCGCCACCCGCAGGACCCAGGCAGTGCAGGCGTGGACAGCGCGGCCGCCACCAACATCAACCTGGCCGAGGCGGGCCTCGAAGGCCATGCCCGACCCGTGCGGACAGCCTTTTACCCCCGCTCCCGCCACTGCGTGGACGGCCTTTCGCCCAACGTCCCCGCGCTACTCGCCGAGAACCGTATTCGATATACAAGTCAATTGATTTCCGTAAGAGGTGGATTGTGAGTTCAGATATTAGCGATCCATTGCAAGATTCTCTTAACATAGTTGTAAATTCTCGTGTAGAATTTGGCGCTAAAATTGTCTGTAGGAGAGTTTTGCAGTGGCCAAAAAATTATTTGATTTCGACGCAGAGTTTAGGCTGGGGATCGACGACGTGGATAATGAACACATCAAACTTGTGGACATGCTCAATACGGTCCATGAGTTATTAAATGCGGGGAAAAAGAGTGAGGCGCGGCAGTATTTCAACGAGACGCTGGCAAGCTACGTAGATGAGCATTTTGCTAATGAAGAAAAATTCATGAGGAATATTGGTTATCCCGCTCTCGAAGAGCATCGAAGAATCCACGAAAACTTCAGGCGTTCTTTTCGAAATCAACAGCCATTACTTGAAGCATCGGATGATGCAGCCTTTCGCGGGGCATTGAGTGACGCTTTCACATGGATTATCTCTCACATTGGCAAGACGGACAAAAATATGCCTCTTATTATCTTTCCAGGACTTAATTGATTTTTTACCTCGCAATATTGTGCACCCGATCTGCGCCTTTGGTGCGAAACCCCCAGGCGCAGACCCATGTGTTACGCGAATGGCTTTTCCTAACCGACCCCGGACTGCTGTCAAAGGATAAGGTTTTAAACAAAAAAGCCGCACAAGCGGCTTCTCCCAGTGCCTCCACGGAGATTCGAACTCCGGTTTTAACCTTGAAAGGGTTGCGTCCTGG
>CALFXA010000027.1 GCA_937928015.1 uncultured Anaerolineales bacterium
CTTTCTGCTGGCCAATCTATCTTCGAGGATGCTGGTGGCCCCGGTTCAGTCGTTGACCAGGACTGCTGAACGCATCCAGACAGGTGACTTCACGGCCCGCGCTGACATTCAACGCTCGGATGAACTCGGCACCCTGGCTAATGTGCTAAACCAGACCGTAAGTCAGCTTTCCAACACCTTAAAAAGCCTGGAACGCAGCGTGGCCGAGCGCACATATGACCTGGAGATTGCGCGCCTGCAAAGCGAGGAACGCGCCAGGAACCTGGAAACCATCAGCGAAGTCTCGAAAGCCATCTCTGCCGAGCAGCGCATGGACTTGCTGCTTCCGCTCATCGCTCATACCGTGAGTGAAAAGTTTGGCTTCTATCATACGGGCATCTTCCTGCTGGACCCGACCCGCACCTATGCCGTTCTGCAAGCGGCCAGCAGCGAGGGCGGACAGCGCATGCTGGCACGTGGTCACCGCCTGCAGGTTGGGCAGACGGGTATCGTGGGCTATGTGGCTAACGCAGGAAAACCGCGCATCACCCTCGACGTGGGCGCGGACTCGGCTTTCTTCAACAACCCTGACCTGCCCAATACCCACTCCGAAATGGCCTTGCCGTTGGTCGTACGCGGCGAAGTGATCGGCGTGCTGGACGTGCAAAGCGAGAAGCATGGCGCCTTCACCGACAACGATGCCAACGTGCTGAGCACCCTGGCTGACCAGGTGGCTATCGCCATCGAAAACGCCCGCTTGTTCGAACGCACCCAACAGGCCCTCGAAGAAGTGCAGAGCATGTACAGTCAGTACCTGCGGCAGGAGTGGAAGGGCTTCGCACAGCAGAGCGCAAGCATCGGCTATTACCAGTCGATCAACGGCGGCAGGTTAATCAACAAGCCCGTCCAGAACGAGACCATGCAACGGGCGCTGGAACGTGGTGAAGTGGTCGTGATCGACGGCGAAGCCGCAGACCAGCCGGCCATCGTCATGCCCGTCAAACTGCGCGGCGAATTGCTCGGCGTGCTAAACGTCATGTCGCTGCAAAAGGGTCGACAATGGGCCAAAGAGGAAGTGGCGCTCGTGCAGACCGCATCCGACCGCCTGGCGCTGGCGCTCGAAAATGCACGTCTGCTTCAGGACTCTCTGCGACGCGCTGAACGCGAGCGCAAGGTGTCCGAAATCACCTCGACCATCCGCTCGACCAACGACCCGAACGAAATGATCCGTCTGGCGATGCAGGAATTGAAGAACGCCCTGGGCGTCAACCGCATCGAAGTCCTGCCGCAATCCGTTTCAGAGCGGCCCGAATCCTAGTGAGAGATAACCATGACCAAGACAATCGCCATTTCAAATGAAAAAGGCGGAGTGGCCAAAACCACCACCACCCTCTCGCTTGGGGCAGCCCTGGCAGAACTGGGACACAAGGTGCTGTTAATCGACCTCGACCCGCAGGCCAACCTGTCGCTGGCGCTGGGCATCGAGATCGGTGAGAGCGAATATACGTCGAGCAACGTGCTGATCGAGGCCACCCCGCTAATGACGGCAGTACGTACGACGGAGATCAACAACCTCGACCTCATCCCGTGCAACTCGCGCATCGAGAGCGCCGAACATTTCCTGCCCGTGCGGACAGGGTATATCTCCACCCTGCGCCGCTCGATTCAGAGTGCGGGCAATATAAAATATGAGTACATCCTGATGGATTGCCCCCCCGCGCTGGGTGCCATCACCATGAACGCGCTCAGCGCCGCCAACCTGTTGGTGATCCCCACCCAGGCGGAATACTTCTCGGCTTACGCCCTGCGCAACATGATGAACCTCATCCGCCGCATCCGCATGGAAAGCAATGCCGACCTGGCCTATCGCATCCTGGTGACGATGTTCGACCGCCGCAACCGCACGCATCGCAATATCAACGAACAGTTGCGCAGCACTTTCGGCGAAGGCGTCTTCAAGACCGTCATCGAAGTGGATACCAAACTGCGTGAAAGTCCCATCGCAGGCCTGCCCATTACCCAATACCGACCCAACACCCGCGGCTCTGTCCAATACCGTGACCTGGCCCAGGAACTGGTGGAATATGCCAAAGAAGAAACAGAAAATCGACAAGCGTATTGATACGCTCTTTGACGGGATCCAGCCTGAGGAGGCACCGTCGAAGCCAAAACGAGGCCAAGCCAAGGCTCCGCGCGAAGCAGGCGGCAGGCAGGTCGTCGACTCGAAGTCGACCGCGTCGGCCCGCCCGTCAGCACGTCAGCCTCTGGCCGCCACAGGGATTCTCACCCAGCGGGTCGATTCCCTCGTGGTGGACAACGGCAACGAAATGGGCGTGCCGCCCAGCATTTCCATCGGTTTCCAGGTGGATCAAACCAACTGGGCCACCATGCACGTAGTGGACGAGGAACGTACCCGTACCTGGAGTTCCGACGATCAGATGCTCGTCAAACAGGTGACGGATCAACTCTCGCTGGCTCTTGAGAACGCGCGCTTGTTCCAAAAGGTAAGTGCCAGCGAAGCTCAGTTGAGTGAGGCATTGCGCATTGCACGCCTGGCCAACTGGGAATACGATTTCCTGACCGACACCTTTACCTTCAACGACCAGTTTTACAACGTGATGCATACCACCGCCGAGCGCGAGGGTGGCTACACCATGAATGCCGCCCGTTACGCGGAACGTTTCGTGCATCCCGAGGATGCGCCGCTGGTGGGCATGGAGATTCAGAAGTCGGTCGAGACCACCGACCCGAACTTCAGCGCCAGCCTCGAACATCGCGTCACCTTTGGGGATGGAACGCTGGGCTATATGGCCGTGCGCTTCCGCATCCAAAAGGACGTGCAGGGACGCACGGTCCGCTCGTTCGGCGCGAACCAGGACATCACCGAAAGCAAGATCGGCCAATTGGTGCAGAACGCCACGGCCCAGATCACGGAAGCCGCACTGAATGCCGCCAGTCTGACGGACCTGCTGCGCGCCATCCACGATGCGGCCCGACGACTGGTTCCCGCCGATAATTTCTACATTGCTCTATACGATCCTTCCGAGGGAATGATCAGCTTCCCGTACTTTGTGGACGAAAAAGATCCGCCGCCTCCGCCGATGAAGTATGGACTGGGCTTGACCAGCTATGTCATCCGCACGGCCGCCCCCCTGTTGGTGACGCCCGAGATATACGCGCAACTCCAACAGGAAGGTGAGGTCACTCCCGATGGCGCGCCCGGCGTGGACTGGCTGGGCATTCCTCTGCGCTCGGCAGGGGGCGTGCGCGGCGTCATGACGATTCAGACTTATGACCCGAAAATCCGTCTAAACGAGGGGCACATCCAGGGGCTTGTCCCGCTGGCCGCCCAGGTGATCGCCGCCATCGAGCGTTTCGAGGCCCGCGACGCACTGGCTAAATCAGAGACGGATTTACGCACTCTATTCTCCGCGATGGAAGACGTGGTGTTGGTGGTGAACGGTGAGGGACGTTACACGCGTATCGCGCCGACCAGCCCCAACCTGCTCGTCCGCCCGCGCGATGAACTGCTCGGCAAACTCATGCACGAGGTCCTGCCGCGCGAGACGGCCGACCGCTTCGTTTCCCTCGTTCGCCAGACCTTGGAAACGGGTGACAGTACCCAGTTCGAATACGACCTGCCCATCAGCACCATGACTTATTGGTTCCTGGCGACCCTCTCGAAGCTAAACGAGAACGAAGTCTTCTGGGTGGCGCGTGACATCACCGAGCGAAAATTGGCAGAGGAAAGCCTGAAGCGCCGCAACACCTATCTGGCCGCTTCATCCGACATTGCCCGCCTGGTGACCTCCACCCTCGACTTGAACACTCTGTTCAATCGTACGGTCAACCTGGTACGTGAGCGATTCGGCTTCTACCACGCTTCGATCTTCATCGTCGAAGAGACCGGCTTTACCGCGCACTTGCAAGAAGCCACAGGCGAGGCGGGTGCGGCCATGAAGGCCCAGAGACACAACCTGCAGGTGGGCTCGCAGTCCATCGTAGGCCAGGTGACCCAGTCGGGCGTGCCCATCATCGTCAATGACACCGAGACCAGCACGATGCACAAGCTCAACCCGCTGTTGCCCGACACCCGCGCCGAGGCGGCCATCCCGCTGCGAGTGGGCAACCGCGTCATCGGTGCGCTGGACATCCAGTCCACACAAACGGAAGCCTTCAGCGAAGACGATGTGGCCGTGTTGCAGACCCTGGCCGACCAGGTGGCCATCGCCATCGACAACGCGCGCTCCTACGAGCTGTCCATCGAAGCCGTGAAGGAAATGCGCGAGATCGACCGTCTGAAGACCACCTTCCTGGCGAACATGAGCCACGAATTGCGCACGCCGCTCAACTCGATCATCGGCTTCTCACGCGTGATTCTCAAAGGCATCGACGGTCCCATCACCGAATTACAGCAAAGCGACCTGACCGCCATCTATAACTCGGGCCAGCACCTGCTCGGCCTGATCAATGACATCCTCGACCTTTCCAAGATCGAAGCAGGCAAGATGGAACTGGCCTTCGAGGAAGTCAACATGAACGACATCATCGCCAGCGTCATGTCCACTGTGGCAGGCCTGGTCAAAGACAAGCAGATTCGCCTGCTCAAGAACCTCCCCGCCGACCTGCCGCATGCCCATGCCGACCCGATCCGCGTGCGCCAGGTGTTGATCAACCTGTTCTCCAACGCTGCCAAGTTCACAGACGAAGGTTCCATCACGGTCGACGCCTATATCCAGAACAATTCCTCGGGCCAGCCCGAAATCTACGTGGGCGTGACCGATACGGGTCCTGGCATCGCCGCAAAGGATCAGGCCAAACTCTTCCAGCCCTTCTCCCAGGTGGACGATGCTCCCACCCGCAAGACAGGCGGCTCGGGCCTGGGCCTCTCGATCAGCCAGCGCCTGATTCACATGCACGGCGGTGAGATCGGCCTCAAGAGCGAAGTCGGCAAGGGTAGTACCTTCTTCTTCACGCTGCCCGTCTACCGCGAACCCAAATCCGCCGAGGATGGCGGCAAGCTGGTCCTGGCCATCGACGACGATCCGCAGGTCATCAGCCTGTACGAACGCTATCTGCAATCCTCGGGCTACCAGGTCATCCCGCTCAGCGACCCGTCACAGGCGGTCAAGCGCGTGGCCGAACTCAAGCCCTTCGCCGTCACGCTCGACATCATGATGCCTGGAATCGACGGCTGGCAGGTCTTAACTGAGTTAAAATCGAACCCCGAAACCCGCGACATCCCCGTGATGATCTGCTCCATCATCGAGGAACAGGAGCGCGGATTCAACCTGGGCGCGTCCGACTACCTCGTCAAGCCCATCCTGGAAGAGGACCTGGTTCAAGCCCTCAACCGCATCAACCCCGACGGGTCCATCCGCGAAGTGCTGGTCATTGACGATAATCCCAATGACTTGAGCCTGATGGGCAAGATGCTCACCGACAACGGTAACTACAAGCCGCTCCTGGCCCAGGGTGGGGCCAAGGGTTGGGAGATGATCCTCAACCAGGCACCCCAGGCCGTCATCCTCGACCTGTTCATGCCCGACATGGACGGTTTCAAAATCCTCGAGAAGATGCGCACCAGCAAGGGCCTGAGCGAGATTCCCATCATCGTCGTCAGCAGCGGCGACCTGACATCCGAGCAGCGCAAGCAGCTCGAAGACTACGGACAGCAATTCGTCAACAAGAGCAGAATGAGCGAGAAGGAACTTATCACCAGCCTCGAACACGCCCTCCAGCGTGTCAAACCAGGCTCGGCTTAGGAGAAACACACTCTGTGACCTTTACCATTAAGTGCATGGACTGCGGCTATGTCGCAGAATACCATCCCAGTTCCATCCACTGTCCGCGTTGTAACAGCCAGTGGCGCGAAGCGGATTACGACTACAAGAACATTGCTGAAAACTTCACACACTTGATCGCAAACCGCCCTTTCGACCTGTGGCGCTATCGCGAACTCCTCCCCATCCGCAACCCCATTCCCAGCCTGCGGTTGGGTGAAGGCGGCACGCCACTCATCCAGGCCGTCAACCTGGGCATGATGCTGGGTTGTCCCAACCTGTATATCAAGGACGAGCGTCAGGGTCCGACGGGCTCCTTCAAGGACCGCCAGGCGGCGGTCACGATTGCAGCCCTCAAGGAGGCGGGCATCACCGAAATGGTGGCGGCTTCCACGGGCAACGTGGCCATCGCCTATTCGGCTTATGCCTCACGCGCCAGCATCAAACTATGGGCCTTCGTCACCAGTCTGGTGCCCGCCGTCAAGATGCGCGAGATCGCGTTGTACGGCAGCCAGGTCATCAAGGTGACGGGGTCCTACGATCAGGTCAAGCAGATGGCGGCCGAATTCGCCCGTCAACGCAATCTGTACCTCGACATGGGTGCGCGCACCATCACCTCCATTGAGGCAATGAAGACCATCGCCTTCGAGATCGCCGAACAGTTGACCGCCCTGCTGGGTCCGCCCGCGCCCGTCAACGGGAACCAGCCTCCCGGCTGGCGTGCGCCCGATTGGTACATCCAGGCCATCAGCGGCGGGATGGGCCCCATCGGCGTCTACAAGGGATTCCGCGAGATGAGCGAGATGGGCCTGACCGACCGCATGCCCGCCATGGCCCCCATCCAGGCCGACGGCTGCGCGCCGATGGTCAGTAGTTGGAAACGCGGGCTGGAGAACGCCGAGCCTGTCACCTCGCCCCGCACCCGCATCGAGACCCTGGCCACGGGTGACCCGGGTCGCGCATATAACATCCTGAGTAAGCAGGTCAATGCCACGCAGGGCGCCTTCGAGAGCGTCACGGACGAGGAAGCCTATCGCGCCATGCACGTGCTGGCCAAAATGGAGGGCATCTCCGCCGAGCCCGCCGCCGCTGTGGCGTTTGCGGGTTTGTTCAAACTCATCCGCGCAGGCATCATCAAGCCGACCGACGTGGTGGTGGTCAATGCCACGGGACACACCATGCCCGCCGAGCAGTTCGTGCTGGGCGAGAACTGGTCGCGCAACATTGTCCTGCCGCCCAAGGAGGAGACTCCCGAGGATGGCCTGCTGGCCGCGCTCAACAACGTGGCCCCCGACCGCTTCCCGCGCGTGGCCATCGTGGACGACACCGCCGAGGCCCGCCGCCTCATCCGCCGCATTCTGCAATCGCAGGGCAATTACACCATCAGCGAAGCCACCAACGGCAGAGAGGGTCTGGAACTGATCCAGCGCGAGCTGCCCGACCTGGTCATCCTCGACCTGATGATGCCCGAAATGGACGGCTTCGCCGTGATGGACGCCCTGCGCGCCCGTCCCGAGACCGCCAACATTCCAGTGATCGTGTCCACCGCCAAAGAACTGACCCCGCAGGAAAAGACCCTGCTCGGCGGGCAGATTCAGGCGTTGATGCAAAAGGGCGATTTCCTCAACGACGAATTCCTTGAAGAGGTGCGTTCGCTGATCAAATAGTCTATCGCTTTGGGGACGGCGCGGACGAGTAGAGCGGGATTCCTCTCGCTCTCTCGTTGCCTGCCACCGAACAAGACACGAAGGCTTCAAACGACACGGGGCGATTCTGGCATCATGGCATTCCCTTCGTGAGCTTTTGTCTTTTCTATCTGGGAGATCGGTTTGGTCAATAAAAAAACAGCAGGCGTCATCGCTGCGTTGGGATCGGCCCTGTTTCTGGGGGTCTCGCCGGTCTTCGGCAAGCTGGCTATCACCCAGGGGCTGAGTCCCCTGGCCGTGGTGGCTTTGCGCACCAGTCTGGCCGCGGCTCTGCTCTTCCTGATCGTCGCCCTGTTCGGCCGCCAATATCTCTACATTTTCCCTGTGGGCCTGATCGGCTGCATGCTGGCGGGCGCCATCAACGGCCTCGGCTCCCTGCTCTATTACATGGCACTCGACCGCCTGCCCGCCAGCCTCGGGCAGATGCTCTACTCGCTCTATCCGCTTTTTCTGGCCGTCTGGATGATCCTCGACCGACAGACCCTCAGCCGCCTGACGCTGATCCGCATTGGGCTGGCCTCGGTGGCGGTCATCCTGCTCACCGACCTCTCTGCCAGCTCCACCGACCTGGTCGGTGTGCTGATGATGATCGGTGCGGCCATCCTCTATGCCCTGCATCTGCCCATCAACCAGCGCGTGCTATACGAAGTCCCAGCACAGACCGTCACACTCTACACCCTGCTTTCGATGAGCGCGGTGGTCGTAGATCGGAAGAGCGTCGTGTAGGGAAAGAGTGTAGATCTCGGTGG
>CALFXA010000028.1 GCA_937928015.1 uncultured Anaerolineales bacterium
CGACCACCGAGATCTACACTCTTTCCCTACACGACGCTCTTCCGATCTCATACTGTGTGACACCGTGAGTCAGTTCGTGGCCGATGACGTCCAGCGAGATGGTGAAGCGGTTGAACAGGCGTTGCTCGGCGGGCAGGTCCTCGTCACCGTCGCCATAGACCATCTGGGTGCCGTCCCAGAAGGCGTTGTCGTAGCCCTTCTGATAATGGACCGTGGATTTGAGCTGCAGGCCGTTGTTATCGATGGAGTTGCGGCTGTACACGTCGGCGTACAGGTCGTAGGTAGCACCGCAGCCGTCATAGGCTTCGTTGACCGCGGGGTCGCTGACGGCGGGGTCGCCCTCGCTGCGTACCAGCGTGCCAGGCAGTTGGGAACCTTGTTTGGCGTCGTACACGAGTCGCTGTTTGGCCCCAGCCGAGACCGCGGCCAGGAAACTCATCACCGAACGCACGGCGCGTCGTTGTCCGCGGATTTGCTCGGAGGTGATGATGGTACGCAGGGCCGTCTCGCGCTGCAGGTCGCTGCCGTTGCGGGCAATTTCCTGCAGCAGGTGCGGCGGAGTGATGCACAAGACGCAAGCATGGCGGTGCATAAAATCTCCTTCTGATTTGGACAGAAAATATCCAAGTTCAGTATACTCTTCGGGTATGGGATTTTCAATCCCCAGCCGAGGACACTCCACTTGATTTGCCCCGACATTTTGCCTATACTGAAACCGTACATTCTTTTCACTGCGAGGAGGCTGCATGCAAACGGTCGTCGCCTATTTGTTGATCCTGATCGGCATCGCGATGGAGGTCATCTCGGTGCTGGTCTGGCTGAAGGTCATCACGCCCGAGGGTGAGATTCGGGCCTTGCGTTCCGCCACGTTCTGGGACATTTTGCTGGAACTGACCAAGCGCGCTCCCTGGCCCGCCGTGGTCGGCCTGCTGATGATCTATGCGGGCTTGAAGTTGCTGGGCGTGCCCCTGCCGTTCTAAGCAAAAAAACTGTCTTCAGACTAACAGGCCTCGGATTCATTCCGAGGCCTGTTGCTTATTTCTCACCTTGTTCCAATCGATCCAATCTCTGTTGGATCTCGTGTTGGCGTTCGCTGACATCGAGCAGGAGTTGGATGGACTCCGCTCCCGCCAGATAGGGGATGGCCAATGCCACCCCGCCCAGGAAGGCCGAGAAAACCAACCAGATGGAGAATTCCTGCACGTAGAGCGTAATGGCGCCGACCAATCCGCTGAGCAGGGACAAGCCTGCCAGGAGTCTCAGTCCACTTTGGAGCAGGGGCAGGACCTGGTAGGGCCGCTGGACATGGCTCGAGACGCGTTCGCGTTCAGCGAGTTGTTGACGATAGGTCTGAAGGTCGTAGCCACAGTCACAGGTGAGGACGGAGAGCGGCTGCTTGCGGTTGCATTGGGGACAACGAGTCATGAATACCTCTTTTCTAAAATTCGACCCAGCATGGACGAACTCACGCTAAAAAAGTTCCATGCATTCTAACAAAGGACCGCTCCATGCGGAGCGGTCCTTTGGGTGGATATTGCTACTGCGCGGGTTGTAAGGTGCCGCCTCCGCTCAGGGTGTAGGTCTGCCCGTTGAGCGCGGGGCAGGAGTTGGGGTCGTAGGTGACCGTGAAGCCGTTGCCGACGATGTTGGTGATGCTTGTACCCGAGATGGCTGCGCCGTTCAGGCAGGACAGGTACGAATCGGCGGTGACGTTCCAGGTGCTGCTGGAGTCGAGGGTCAGCGTAGCGGATTTGGCGGTATTCTCAGCGTTGACCGCGCCCGTCAGCGTGGAACCATTTTGCAGGGTGATGGTGAGGGTGCTCAGATTGTCAGCCACGAGATTGCCGTTCAACGTCTGCGAATCCGCCACGAGGAGGGCGGTCCCGCCATTGGAGCCGCTTGTGCCCCAGCGGTCATTGGCGGCCGCCTGCACCAGCGTGCCCGACGCCGCGGTGACGGTGACACCCTTGAGCGTGATGTTGCCCGTCGAGTTGGTGATGTAGAACAACGGTCCGTTCGTGGCAGTATAGGCCAGGGAGCCGCCCGTCATGTTGAAGACGCCGTCCGTGCCCTGTGCGTCGCCCGAGAAGCTCTGGTAGATCATCACGCCCCACTTGGCGTCCACGCTGGAGGAGAGGGACGAGTCAGTCAACGTGACGGAGTTTGCGCCTTCGATGACCACGGCTTCGGAGCCGAGCGCGTTACAGGTGGCATTGCTGACGGTGATGCTGCCCGTCGAGTAATAGCAGGGCGAGTCCGTGCCTGAGGTGGTGATGATGTCGCCTGAAGTGGTGATGGTGCCGCCGCCGCGGTCGGTGGCGACAGGCGCGGAGTGTGCGCCCGAAGTGATGAGGGTGACGTCGGTCAGTGTCATCGCGCCGCCCTGGGTGGTCATCACACCGTGGCCGCCGTCGCCCGTGGCGTTGATGGTCACGTTCGTCAGGTTGACAACCGAGCCGCTGCCGACTGCGAACGCGCCGTTGGCGCCCGTGCCGCTGGTGGTGATGCTGCCGCCCGTCATGTCGACGGTGCTGCCGTTGGCAGCCAGCACGCCTGCGTTGAGGCCGTAGAAGCTGCTGTTTTCATCGGAGGAGGTGTTCCCGCTGGTGTCGACGGTGGCATCCGTCAGCGTCAACTGGCCGCCGTTGTTGACGTACACGCCCGATTGGTCTTCGTTACTGGCTGTGTAGGTCTGGCCCGACTCGCTGGCGCTGCCGCCGTCGAGGGTGTAGGCACCCGTCGCGGTAGACAGGCCTTCGTCGATGCTCGCGCCGCCCGTGCCTGATCCAGGCGGCGGGTTGCCAGCTCCGCCCGTGGGGGGAGCGCCATCGGGCGGGGCGGGCGGTTGGTTGTCGGTAGTGGTCGTGGCGGATGCAGTGGTCGAGCCTGCGCTGTCGTCGGCTTGCGCGGTGACCTCGGTGGCGGACGTGGTGGTCTGTGTGGCGCTTGCGGCGGGGGCGCAGGCGGCCAACAGGAAGGTGAGGATGGCGACCAGCGAGAGGATCGTGGTCCATGTTTTGCGGTTCATATAGATCTCCTGTGTGGAATGTGCGTACAGTCTGCATGATAGCCGCCGCTTGTGACCCGCCTGTCAGGACTCTGTGAAGAAATAATGGGGAAGCGTTTTGAGTATTCAACCACGGAGAAGAGCCAGTCCGTGTTTCAGTGGAAGCCTTAGACAGATTACTCCACCATCAGCCTTCCCCACAAAGCTACCCTGGCTTTTTGCCTTGCCTGCAATGGATTTCCATGAATTGGGGAGGAATTTATCCCGACACATGCCATGCGGTGTATCTGTTTTGTTGTATACTGCCTAAGTGGAATAATCAATAGCAGCTTTAAAAAGATATGTGTGCGACATGGAAGACTTCATAGGCGGTTGTATACTGTTTGGAGTGGCCAAATCCATAGAGGAAATAGTATGGGTAAATCTAAAGAATGGTCTGAGTATGAGAAATTTATTGCAATATTGTTGAATGGAATTACGTCTAGTGGAAGAAAAATATCAGATATTCAGTTTGGTAAAAATAACAGAATACAAGGAATTTGTGGGCAAAAGCATCAGATAGATGTTTCTTTTATAGACCATAGTTTTGACGAACCAACTTTGATACTAATTGAATGTAAACGGAAAAGTACCCCCATTAATCTGGACGTAATTAAAGTTTTAAAGGCAACATTTGATGATATAGCTCTAAATTTTAAC
>CALFXA010000029.1 GCA_937928015.1 uncultured Anaerolineales bacterium
CAACGCCATTGGAGGAGAGTTCATGAAAAAAGTAGGTCGTTTTTTAATGCGAGGATTGATCGCAGTGGTCATCCTCGCGCTCGTGTTGGGTGCGGGGGGCGCTTTCTATTTCAAGTCGTACCTGCCCAACACGGTGGCCAAGCAATCCTTCCCGCAGATAGACGGTGAGATTCAGGTGACGGGGCTGGAGGAGCCCGTGGACGTCTACCGCGACTCGATGGGCATCCCGCACATCTACGCCGCCAGCGCGCATGACCTGTTTTTCGCGCAGGGTTACATCCACGCGCAGGACCGCTTCTGGCAGATGGACGCCTGGCGGCACATCGGTTCGGGCACGCTCTCGGAAATGTTCGGCCCGGCCCAGGTGGAGACCGACACCTTCCTGCGCACGCTCGGCTGGCGCGTGACCGCCGAAGCCGAATTGAAACAGCTCTCGCCTGATTCACTCGCCATTTTGCAGGCCTATACCGACGGGGTCAACGCCTATCTCAAGGATCACAACGGCACGGCCCTCAGCCTGGAGTATGCCGTGCTGGGCCTGCTCAGCCCCGATTACAAGATCGAGCCGTGGACACCCGTCAACAGCCTGACCTGGGGCAAGGCCATGGCCTGGGATCTGCGCGGCAACATGGACGAGGAGATCACGCGCGCCGTGTTGCTCAAGACGCTCACCCCCGAGCAGGTGGATCAACTCTATCCGCCGTATCCTGAGGATCATCCTGTTATCGTCAACAAGATCGGGGATGGGACCGCCGCCTCGGCCGTTCCCGCCACCCCCACGGACCCCGCGCTGCTCTCCGCCCTGCCGCTTGATTCCGTTCAATCGAACATTGCCCTGCTCGACCCGCTGCTTGGTCAACTCAGCGACGGCATCGGCTCGAACTCATGGGCCGTCTCGGGCAAGCTGACGGATACGGGCATGCCGATCCTCGCCAATGACCCGCACCTCGGCATCCAGATGCCATCCATCTGGTATCAGGTGGACATGCACTGCATGCCCAAGAGCGACGCCTGTCCATTCGAGATGGCGGGCTTCTCGTTCGCGGGCGTGCCTGGCGTGGTCATCGGCCACAATGACCGTATCGCCTGGGGCTTCACCAACACGGGCCCAGACGTGATGGACCTGTTCATCGAGAAGGTCAACCCCGAGGACCCGAACCAGTACGAGGTCGACGGGAAATGGGTCGACTTCGAGACGCGTAAAGAAACGGTGGCCGTCGTCGGCGGGGAACCTGTCGACGTGACCGTGCGGCTCACGCGTCACGGCCCCGTCATCTCGGATGCCTACGGTCCGCTCAAGGATCAGGGAGACCCGAAGGACAAGGAATTTGTCCCGTTCAAGGAGCGCGCGGGCATCGACCTGCCGCAGCAATACGTCATCGCGTTACAGTGGACGGCGCTGACGCCCTCCACGCCCTTCGAGGCCATCTGGGGCTTCGACAAGGCCCAGAACTGGGATGAGTTCCGCGCCGCCGCCAGCAACTTCCACGTGCCCGCGCAAAACCTGCTCTACGCCGACGTGGACGGCAACATCGGTTACCAAATGCCTGGCGACGTGCCGATCCGCAAGAAGGGCGACGGCCGCTTCCCCGTGCCTGGCTGGAACAGCGAATACGACTGGACGGGGTACATTCCCTTCGAAGAACAGCCCTATACCCTCAACCCCGCCGAGGGCTACATCGTCACCGCCAACAACCGCGTCCCGCCGCGCAATTATCCTTACCTGGTCACCGCGGATTGGGATTACGGCTTCCGCGCCAATCGTATTGTCGAGATGATCCAAAATGCGCCTGGCAAGATCGACATCGCTTACATCAAAAAGATGCACGGCGACGCCTACGATGCCAGCGCTGCGGCGCTCCTGCCTGTCTGGAACGAGATCAACTACAAGGCCGCCAGCCCGAACGAGGCCTACGCGCTCGACCTCCTGCAGAAATGGGACGATCAAAGCACAGCCGATTCGAAGGCGGCGGCTATCTATCAGCAATTCTGGTGGAATCTCGACCAGAACACCTTCAACGATGACCTGCCCGAACGATATGCCGTCTCGGGTGGCGACAAGGATTTCGAGGTGATGCGCCGCCTGGTGCAGGCTCCTAATGATCCCTTCTGGGATGACCGATCCACCGCCGACAAGGTGGAGACCCGCGACGACATCTTCGTCGCTTCGCTGGTCGAAACCGTCAATCAACTGGAAAAGGACTACGGCAAGGACCCAGCCAAATGGCCGACCTGGGGCAAGCTGCACACCGCCACCTTCCGCAATCAAACCCTGGGTGAATCGGGCATCAGCCTGATCGAAGACCTGTTCAATCGCGGACCCTTCCCCACAGGCGGCGGAAAATCCATCGTCAACGCCACGGGCTGGAGCATCGGCGAATCCTTTGAAGTGGACTGGCTGCCGTCGATGCGCATGATCGTGGATTTGAGCAACCTGAACAACTCGCTCACCGTCCACACCACTGGACAGTCGGGCCACGCCTATAACGAGCATTACGCCGACATGGCTCCGCTGTGGGCCAACGTGCAATACTACCCGATGTGGTGGGAGCAACAATCCGCGGTCGAGGATGCCGAAGGACATTTGGTGTTGAAACCGTAAAGAAAAAAGTGACGGTCACCGTCAAGGTGACCGTCACTTTTTTACAAAATCGGCGCACGGCCGAACAGGTTAGCCCCCTCAGACACTGCCCGTGCCGCATGAAGAGGATGGGATGCTATTCAGCGAGAATCCTCCGCCTCCATCCGCTGGTTTGGACGCGAAGGTGGACATCTTCTTCTTGACCTGTCCGCTTCCGCATTGAGGGCAAACCACTTCATTGATCTTGCTGATGCTGACCAGCTCCTCGAAGGCCCGTCCGCATTGGCTGCATGCAAATTCATAAATTGGCATCATCGGCTCCTGAATGAAAATTTCAAGAATTGGATGCACGAGAGACGGAAAAGTTGCAATCAAGCTCGCAAGGACCGTTTCCTCACTTGCCAGGCTGTCAGCGCGGCGACCGTCACCCCCGCGTAACTGGCCAGCAGGTCGACGATGTCCATGGTGCGGCTATCGAACAGGGACTGACTCCACTCTTCGAGACCAATCAACAGGGCCAGGATCAGGCTCACGGTCAGGATGGTGCGGGGTAGGTTCACGCCAGGGCGGACGGTAAAGGCCAGGTTCAGCAGCAGGCTCAGGATTCCGTAGAGGATGAAATGTCCCAGTTTGTCGCCGTTGGGGAAATCGTACAGGCCGCGAATCAGCCCGGGCAGAGTCCCCATATCCGCCAGGACAATCACCACAATGATAAAGATCGAGAAAGAAATTGCCAGCCATTTGGTCATATAAAAAAGACGCCCTTGCGGGCGTCTCCTCGTTCTAGTTTGTGGCTTCCGCTTTGGGTTGTTTGGCCTCGCGTTTTGCCTTCAGCCACTCGTAGCCCATCGGCAGGACCGAGATCAGGATGATGGCAATGATCACGAATTCGAAGTTCGAGCGCACAAATGGGATGTTCCCGAAGAAATATCCCGCCAGCGTGAACAACAGCACCCACACGATGCCGCCGATTAAATTGTACGAAATGAAATAGCCATACGACATCTTGCCGATGCCCGCCACGAAAGGCGCAAAGGTGCGCACGATGGGCACGAAACGCGCCAGGAAGATGGTCTTGCCGCCGTGCTTCTCGAAGAAGGCGTGCGTCTTGTCGAGGTATTCCTTCTTGATCCATTTAATGTTGTAGGCGCGGTCGCCCAGGGTGTGACCGATCCAGTAATTGACCGTGTCGCCACCGATGGCTGCCACCATCAACAAACCGATCAACACCCATATATTAAGCGCGTCCAGCGCAGCAAAGGTGCCCGCCGCAAACAAGAGCGAGTCGCCGGGCAGGAAGGGCGTCACCACGAAGCCCGTCTCCATGAAGATCACGAAGAACAGCAGGCCATAGGTCCACATGCCATACTGGGTGATGATCTGGCTCAGATATTCGTCCAGGTGCAGAAACAGGTCGATCAGAAATTTAATGGTTTCCATTTCACTCTCACTTGATTGATTAGCAAGCCGCCATTATACCTTGCTTTTCCGCGGCCTCTCGATGCGGCTCAACCAGTCCCCCGCCCCCAGAAAGGCTAGGCACCCCACGGTGGCCGCCCCCAGGTTTAGCTCCCCAAGCGGGAAAAACTCCCAGCCCAGCCAAGCCCCCGCGAAATGACCTGCCGCAAATCCCGCCCAGGCCAGGACCAGATAAAACATCAGCCGCCAGATCCCGCCGTCCCGCACCAGATGATACAACGCGCCGTACAGGCTTGCGATGACGAACCCGAGGACCAAGGCTGGAATAGACATGGCTGCTCCTTATTGGATGATTCCGCCGCCGAGTACTTCCTCTTCAACGTAGAACACCGCCGCCTGACCCGCGGTCACATCCCGCGCGGGGGCATCGAACTGGACCCTGGTCTGGCCCCCGCTTAAGGGCGTGATCCACGCCCAGGCGGGCCGCGCCGTGTAGCGGATCTTCACCTCCGCGCGGAATGGCTCGGTCGGCGCTTCGCCGCGAATCCAGTTGACGTCTTTGGTCGTCAACTCGGACATGCCGAGTTCGTCCTGCGCACCGACGATGACCGTGTTGGTCGCCGCATCCTTGCCCAGTACGTAGAGCGGCACGGGCGAGGCTACGCCCAGTCCCTTGCGCTGACCGATGGTGTAGTTCGGCAGGCCGTTGTGATGACCCACGACCTGTCCATCGCGGGTGACGATCTCGCCCGGGCGGAGCATCTCCGCCGCATTGCGCTGTAGAAAGCCACGATAATCCTCGCCTGCCAGAAAACACAGGTCCTGCGAGTCGGGCCGCGAGGCGGTCGGTAACCCAAACGACTCGGCGATTCTGCGAATCTCTGTTTTGGGGTATTCCCCCACAGGAAACAAGGCCCGCCGTAATTTGTCCTGCGTCAAGACATGCAACACATACGACTGATCCTTCGACGGGTCCACCGCACGCAATAACACAATCTTCCCGTCCTCTTCCTTCCTGCGCACGTAGTGTCCCGTCGCCATGAAGTCTGCACCCAAGGCCAGGGCGTGATCGAGCAAAAAGGTCCAGCGGATCTGACGGTTACACAGCAAACACGGATTGGGCGTCTCGCCACGGGCGTAGCCATCCAGGAAATACTGTACCACCGTCTCGCGGAAAACGTTCTTCGCGTCCACTACATAAAAGGGGATGTCGAGTTTGGCCGCCACGCGCCGCGCCTGAGCCATCGAGTCGGGCGTGCAGCAACGGTTGGAGTCTTCCTTGCCAGGCTCCGACCACAAGCGCAGCATCATCCCAATAACCTCATGGCCCTGCTGTTTGAGCAGGGCGGCAGCAACGGAGGAGTCCACCCCTCCCGACATGGCAACGACAACTTTGGTCATAAATTCACCAGAAAATAAGGTCCAAAGTCTCCTGACCCCGTACCATCAACGGCTAGAGTCATTGACTCATTAAGGGTATCTTTGTTCATCTCTGGTTTAAACTTCTGGCCCGCTCCACCAGAGACGGCAAGGCCCGCAAGAAAATATCCACTTCGGCGGGTTGAGTGTCTTTGCCGAGGGTGACGCGCAGGGAACCCAGGGCCCAGTCACGCGAGAAGCCCAAGGAGGTGACGACCTCACTGGGTTCGGGATTGCCCGTCTTACAGGCGGACCCCGACGAACAGGCAAAACCCGCCGCGTCGAGCAGGGTCAACAACAGATTGCCATCCACGCCCTGGAATACGAAGGAGGCGTGATTGGGCAGGCGCTCGGCAGGATGTCCCGTCAGCCTGGAATCGGGAATCTCTTCCAGCACGCGGCCAAGGATGTGATCCCGCAATGGCTGGACGTGACCGATCCGCTGTTCGCGTTCTTCCTTCGCCAGCTGCAGTGCTTCTGCAAAGCCGACAATGTAAGGCACATTATGCGTCCCCGCCCGCAGGCCGAATTCCTGGCCGCCGCCCGTCAGGTGCGGAACCAGCTTCGTCCCCTTGCGAACATACAACGCGCCGACGCCCTTCGGGCCGTACAACTTGTGCGCGCCCAGCGAGAGCAGGTCCACGCTGAGGGCCGACATGTCCACGTCGAGATAGGCCGCCGCCTGGACCGCATCCGTGTGGAAGGGGACGCCATGTTCACGGCACAGCGCCGCAATCTCACGGATCGGGTTGACGGTGCCGATTTCATTATTGGCGTACATGACCGAAACCAACGCTGTCTCTGCACCGATGGTCTTCTGTACGGCCTCGGGCGTGACGCGACCATGTTCATCCACCTTCAGCCATTCGACCTGGAAGCCATAATACTTTTCGAGTTGCTCAGCCGTCTTGCTGACGGCATGATGCTCGGTCCGCGCGGTCAGGATGCGGGTCGCCCCCCTCTGCTCACGGCGAGACAAGGCGGATCCGCGCAGGGCCAGATTATCGGCTTCGGAACCGCAGGAGGTGAAGAGGATTTCGTCGGGGCGGCAACCCAGCACAGAGGCAATCGTCTCGCGCGCGGAATCGACCGCAGCTTCGGCAACCTGTCCATAACGGTGGACAGACGAAGGGTTCCCGAAAGAATCCGCAAAATAAGGTCGCATCGCCTCCAGCACGCGGGAGTCCACGGGAGTGGTGGCGGCATAGTCAAGATAGATAGGGTCGGTCATGGTGAATGGATTATACCCGCTGAAAATAAACGGACTCCGAGATGACCAAATCTCGGAGTCCTAGCTCGGAGGAGCTTTACAAACTAGTTCGGGTGGATGATGCTCACCTCGGCGTCAGAGAGCGCTTCGATCAACACGTCGCCACGCTTACGAATAATCATGCTCTTGCCCGGGCGCAACATGTAATCCTGCGGGTTGTTGGCTTCCGTCACCCAGACCAGGCCCTCTTCGCAGGCGACCGTCATGCCAGGATTGACCTTGGCGACATGATGGAAAGCGCGGCGGTGCAAGTGGAGGTCGAGCTTTGCGTTCTTGGTGTTGGTGTCCATGGTTTTCCTTTGTTGAATAGGCCAATAATTTATTCTATTTTCGCCGAAATCTAAATGTAAGTACAGATGCAAAAATATGGAATTGTTATCATAACAGTTGATGATAAAATAAACTGTACTTGCAGAAATTGCGGCAACTGTATTGTTTTTTAGGAGGCACATGGCTGGACATCCCCCGTCGAAGAAACAGTCTTTCCGCTACGAAGAAGTGGCGGACCAGGTGATGCAACTGATCGAGCAAGGAACCTACCGCCCAGGCGACCGCATCCCATCCGTGCGGCAAATGAGCCTGCAAAGGGGCGTCAGCATCAGTTCCGTGTTGCAAGATCGGAAGAGCACACGTCTGAACTCCAGTCACGAGTGGATATCTCG
>CALFXA010000030.1 GCA_937928015.1 uncultured Anaerolineales bacterium
CGGAAGTCGGGTTCGTCGAAGCCGAGGCCCGTCAGCACCTGCTTGATACGGATCTGGTAGACGTAGCCGCCGAGACGGTCGAACTCGTGCTGCAACGGCCCATAGCGGACCAGGGCCTGCTCCCGTTTCGACGGGTCGGACATCTCGGCTTCGAGCCGCTCCACTTCCCCCTGCATGCGGATCAGGTCCGCGAACGGTTCGAGGCACACGTCCCACAGGACGCCCTGCAGCGAGAAATCCGCCTCCTGCGAGAGGTAGCCGATGCGCAGTCCGCGCGAACGCGTGACCTGCCCGCCCGAAGGCTCTTCCTCGCCGATCAGGATGCGCAACAAGGTGGTCTTGCCGATGCCATTGGGACCCACCAATGCGAGGCGGGCGCCTTTGGCCACCGAAAAGGAAACATTGGCGAAGAGGTCTTCTGCGCCGAAGGATTTGGACAGGGAACTTACGGTGATGAGTGACATGAGAGGTGACTACAATTTGCAAAATCGCCCCGACATTATACTGCCTGCCAACCCCCTGTACACAGATTGGGCGGATTTCGCAGGGTGGTACGAAAATCCGTATAGGCCTTTTAGCTACTATCGTTTTTTAACACAAAGGACACTACGGTCACGAAGGGTTAATGCTTGCAGGATTGCTCTTTTCCCTTTGTGTACTTTGTGACCTTTGTGGTGAGGCTCTTTTAGCAATGAGAGGGCCAATTCTATTTACTTCGGCCAATCCATCAACAGGACCTCGGCCAGCAGGCGCGGGTTGACGTTGCGGTCCATGCGGTCGAGGGCCAGTTCGAGGTCGCTGACGGTGCGGCGTACGGCAGGCAGCGTCAGGCGGGCGGCCAGGGATTCGATCTCGGCGGCATAGTCCACGTTGGTGATGGGCACGGAAGCACGACTGGCCTTGAGCAACACATCGCGCCAGTACGAGAGCCAGAAGGTGATGGCCTGACGCATGCCGTCCTTGTCTTTCGAGAGCTTGTCGGCGTAGCTGAATTTCTTGACACGCGTACTTTGCAGCAGGGCTTGCAGGTCGTTGAGACGCTCGGCGCGAGTTTCGAGCAGGCTCGAGTCTTCGAGCAGGCGGTTGGCGTAGCCGGGCCGTCCGCCGCTGATGTGGGCCAGCAGGCGCGCGCGGTCAGGGTCCACGCCTTTGGCCGCCAGCATCGACTCGACTTCCTCGACGCGCAGCGGGCGCAGGCGCAAAATTTCGCAGCGCGAGATGATGGTGGGCAGCAGCGACTCGGGCGTGTCCGCCGTCAGCAACAGGATGGCGTGCGCGGGAGCTTCCTCCAGCGTTTTGAGCAGGGCATTGGCAGCATTGTCGTTGGCTTCCTGAAAGCGCAGGAAGAGCGCCACACGATATTTTGACTGATACGGCTTGAGCGACAGCGAATGCTGCACCGCGCGGACCTGGTCCACTTTGAGGGTGCCGCCTTCGTTCTCGGCCTGGATCACGGCCAGGTCGGGGTGCTGCATGGCGGCGATCTGGCGGCAGTCACGGCATTCGCCGCAGAACTCGCCCGGGGCGGGCGGGTTGGTGCAATTCAAGGCCTGGGCCAGGTGCACGGCCAGGGTACGGCGACCCAGCCCGGGCGGTCCCGAAAAGAGGTAGGCATGGCGCGCTTCGCCGTTCGCCACGTGACGGCGAAGCAGGTCCACGGCCCAGGAGTGTCCGACCAGGTTCCAGTTCATGGGATGTATTTTACTGCGAATAGGTGGAGTGAGGAAAACAGAACCATTACTTCACTACAGAGGACACAGAGCGCACTGAGCCTATAATTTTCTCTGTGACCTCTGTGTACTCTGTGGTGGACGTATTTCAGTTCGTGCGCAGGCGCAGATAGGACTCGTAGCGCTCGCGGTGGATGCGTCCCGCTTCGAGGGCGGCCAGCACGGCGCAGCCTGGTTCGTGGGTGTGGGTGCAGTCGCTGAACTGACACTGCGCCACCAGCGGGGCCAACTCGGGGAAGTAGGCATCCATCTCTTCGGGTTCGGTGTCCCACAGGGCCAGGCTCTTCCAACCAGGCGTGTCGGCCACGTAGCCGCCGCCTTCGAGTGGAAAGAGTTGGCGCGCGACCGTGGTGTGCTTGCCCTTGTTCATGGCAACGCTGATCTCGTTGACGGCCAGCCCCAGCCCGGGCTGCAACGCGTTGAGCAGGCTGGACTTGCCCACGCCGCTCGGCCCTGCAAAGGCACTGATCTTGCCGCGCAGCATCTCGCGCAATTCCTCGATGCCGCGCCCTTCCTTGACGGACGTATAAATGACGCGGTAACCGAGCTGCGTGTACAGGCCGAAGAGTTCTTCGGCGTGTGACAGCAAATCGGTCTTGTTGGCGATGATGATGGGCGGGACCTTTTGCTTTTCGGCCACCACGAGGAAACGGTCGAGCATGCGCAGTTTGGGGTCAGGATTGGCGCAGGCGAAGACGAAGACCGCCTGGTCGGGGTTGGCCAGCAGGACCTGTTGGTAGACCCCGCGTGGGCGCGGGTCCAAGCGGACGATGGCCCGCTCCCGCTCCTCGATCTCTTCGATCACACCCGAGCCGTCGGTCAGGTTCGTGATTTGCACATGGTCGCCGAGCGCGGCGATGTCGCCCACGGCGCGCCCCTGCTTGAGGCGTCCACGCAACTGACAAACGACGAGGCCCTGTCCGGTCTCCACGAAGAAGAAACCAGACTGGGCCTTGACGATCAAACCGGGAATGGGGATGTTACTCAAAGGGGACGAAGTCTTCAATCTTTCTTCTTTCCTCTTTCATCTTCTTGCGCGATGAAAGAGGAAAGAGTTAGGTTACGGTCTCGGCGTCTTGGTGGGGATGCCGCCGATGGGGGTCGGGGTGTACGGGTCGCCGATGGGGCCAAACCACGGAACAGACTGTGGCGTGCCGTAGATGTAGGTCTCGACCATCCAGCGGAAGATCGGCGCGGCGTAATCGGAGCCCTCGCCGATGTTCTCGACGATGACTGCCACGGCGATGTCGGGCTTGCCCGAGTTTTGCTCGTCCATCGTGTAGCCCGCGAACCAGGCGTGCGACTTGCCATTGCCCGACTCGGCGGTGCCCGTCTTGCCTGCCGCAGGGATGTTCAATCCGCGCAAACGGAAGTTGGCCGTGCCGCGCGGATTCTCGATCACACTGATCATGGCATCCTGAATCAACTTGAGGCGGTCGGGCTGCAGAGGCAGGGTGCCGCGCGCTTCGGGCTTGAAATTCAGGACGATGCCGCCGTTCACGTCCGTGATCTTTTCGACCAGTTGCGGACGATAAAGGGTTCCGCCGTTGCCAATGGCCGCGATGAAGGTCGCCACCTGCAAGGGCGTGACCTGCGTATCGCCCTGTCCGATGGCCAGGCTGGTGGCATCCACTTCGTTGGCGGGGACGGGGATGTTCCCGGACGCCTCGGGGATCTGGTCGATGCCGGTCGGCTGGCCGAGGCCAAAGGCACGCGCCATGTTGGCGATGTCGTTGGCGCGGTTATTGCGATACAAGTCGAGGCCGATGTGATAGAAGTACGGGTTGCACGAACGCATCAGGCCTTCGGGCAGGGTCAACAAACCCGAGGGTTGGCTGTCGGATGTCTCGCAGGTCCGTCCCGAGGCGATGCGGTCCTGGCAGTGCTGCCAGGTCCAGTCGTGCAGGGTCGGTCCGCCGAAGGGGAGTAGCTCGGTAAATTCGTATTGGCAGTCGTAGGTCGTCTCGGGCAGGTATAGCCCACTTTCCAACCCGGCTGACATGGTGATGATCTTGAAGACCGAACCCAGCGGATACTGTCCCTGCGCGGCACGGTTGAGCAGGGGGTTGTTCTGATCGTTGAGCAGGGTAGTCAACAGGTCGCTGTTGGGGGTGTTCGGGTCAAACAGGTTGGGGTCGTAGTTGGGCGAGGACGCCATCGCCAGCACGCGGCCGGTATCGCGTTCCATCACCACCACCGCCCCACGGAAGTTGCGGACGGCCTGCTCGGCATAGTATTGCATATTGGTGTCGATGGTCAGGTAGACCGAGTCGGCGGCCTTGGGGTCGCTTTCGCCGAGGCGGGTGACGATCTGACCGTCGGGGTTGACCACGTATAACGAGCCGCCGTGCTGTCCGCCCAGGTAATCCTCGGCCCACTTCTCGATGCCCTGCTGACCGATGCGCTCGTCCCCGCGATAGCCGCGGCGGCGGTACTCATTCAACTGGTCAGGGCTGATGGAGAGCATGTAGCCGGTGATCGGGGCCGCGAATCCCTGGTTGGCGTAATAACGCGTGGTGTAGGTGGTGTATTGCAGGCCTGCGGGGAAGATGCCCAGCAGACGGCTGGCTTCTTCCTTGGTGGACTCGCACATCGAGAGACGCCAGCCCGGGCCCGAGGCCAGGATCTGGTTGAGGATGTCATCGGCCTTGTATCCGCACAGGCGGGCCAGTTCGTTGGCCAGAGTCTCCTGCGAGTCGGGCGTGACCAGGCCGGTGTCCAGCCAGAAGGCGTAGACTTCGTTCTGCGTGGCGACCGGCAGACCGGCGCGGTCGTAGATATCGCCGCGGGCCGGGATCTGGTAGTCCATCTTCAGGGTGTTGCCGCCCACCAACTCGGGCAGGATCAGGCCCTCTTCCCACTGGACCTTCCACTGGCCGTCTTCGAGGGCGAGGTGCATGATGATGTCGCGCTGGACGTCGCCGACCAGGGCGGTCTTGTAGATGATGCTGAAGGCGACCTCGGCCGAGTACGGACTCTTCTTGTCCGCCGTGACCTGATAGTCGATGGAGCCTGCGCTCATCTCGTTGAGCGCATCGTTGTACCGTTTGGAAAAATCGTCCTGTGTGATCGATTCCTGGCTGATCTTGGTCAGCATGGAATACATGCCCGCATAATCGCCGACCTTGAGCGCATCCAAAGAGGCGCCGTCCGCGGCGCGTGCATCGGGCGCAGGCGTGACGTTCACGTGCGCCGTGGGCAGGGGGATGGGCGTGTCGGTGGCGAACAGCTCCGATATGCCATTACTG
>CALFXA010000031.1 GCA_937928015.1 uncultured Anaerolineales bacterium
CTGCGCGGATGTGCTCCACGAAATGTTTTTCGTCCACGTCGGTGTTGGTGCGGTCAGCGATGACGTAGCGCACACGGCCCGAGAGGAGAAGTTCCCAGGCTGACTGGCTGTCGGCGCAAATCAACGCTTCATGCTTACGGCCCTGTAGCACCTGTAGCATGGTGGCACGTTCGTTAGGGTCATTGCTGAGGACGAGGATTCGCATGGCCTTCTCCTTTTGTCTCGAATTATAATCGCGGACGGCTGGAATCGTTCCGCTGTTGACAAATGCAAACACCCATAGTATATTTGCCGCGCTCTTTCCACAACGCCGAGGTAGCTCAGTGGCAGAGCAGGGGACTCATAAGCCCTTGGTCGTGAGTTCAAATCTCACCCTCGGCACTATGACCCGCCGAAAGGCGGGTTGATTTTTTCCAAAAGCAAATCTTATTCGGTTACTCTTGAAAGGATAAACCATGAGCGAGAATACAGTCACCAACGGCCAGGTTGTTTCGATGGAATACACCCTGTGGGTCGGCGGCGAAGTGCTGGACACTTCGGACGGACAGGGTCCCTTGCAGTTCCTGGCGGGACAGGGGAACATCATCCCCGGCCTGGAACGGGAGATGATGGGCATGAAGATCGGCGACGAGAAGGAAGTGACTGTGGCTCCCGCCGACGGTTACGGCGAATATGATGAGGCCGCCTTCATGGATGTGCCGCGCAAGGAATTTCCCGACGATATGTCCATCGAGGAAGGCCTCGAATTGAGTGTCAGCGGCGACGACGGCCAGGCCCACTACGCCCGCATCGACGAAGTCGGCGACGACTCTGTCCGCCTGGATTTCAACCACCCGCTGGCGGGCCAGGAACTGAAGTTCAAGGTCAAGGTGGTGGCGTTGCGCGCCCCGACCGAAGAGGAAGTGGAACACGGTCACGTCCACGAAGCTGGGCATCACCACTAGAATGAAGAAGTCCCGCCGAAAGGCGGGACTTCTTTTTAGTCGGTTGCGGCGGGCAGGGGCTGGGTCGGCTCCTCCTGCGGGATGAAGCGTTCCTGTTTGCCGAGAGTCAGGTGTAGGAAATAGAAGCTAGCGGCCGAGACGAGGGTCAGCGCGCCGCCGAGGAACCAGAGCAGGTTCGGGTTGGGGCCGTCGAGGATCAGGCCCGCGGCAGTGGGACCGACGATGGCGGGCAAACCCCACGAGATCCCAAAGATCGCCATGTAGCGGCCGCGCATATCTGCGGGGGCGAATCCAGCCGTCAGCGCGGAACTGACTGGCATGATGATCATCTCTCCGATGGTGATGACCACGATGGCGGTCACGAACAGCCAGTAGGCCGAGACGACTCCGAACATCGTAAATCCCAGCACGTAGAACAGCACGCCGATCCCCATGGTCAGGAAGGGCGGGCGCTTTTTGATCAGACGCGTCACCCAGAATTGGAAGAGAACCACCGTGATGGCGCTGGAGGTCATCAGGAAACCGTAGCCCGAGGGCTCGACTCCGTGGTTCTTGAGCAGGTAATATGACAGGGAGTTATACATCTGCTGATAGACCAGCCCCATCAGGATCGAGGCTCCCAGAAAGGCCACGTACGGGCCGTCACGCAGAACCTTGATGTAGCCGACGAAGGTCTGAAGCATACTCTCGTGTTCGACTTCTTCATGGGCCAAAGCCTGGACCTGTGGCTTGGTCTCGGGCATGTAGAGATAGAACAGCACCGCCACGATACAACTGATGACCGCGTCGGTGATGAACAGCGCAAGATAGGAGCGGTTGGCCAGGAAGCCGCCGATGATCGGACCGATCATCCACGAGACATTGGCTACCACGCGCAGGATGCCGAAGCCCTCCTGGCGCTTTTCCTCGGGCAGGATGTCGGCAATCATGGCCGAGTGGGCGGGGCCCGCCACATCGGACAGCAGACCGATCAGCACCGCCAGCGGATACAGCATGGCCAGCGTGTTGACAGCCCCCAACGCCAGCGTGCTGACGGCGCTGAACACCAACCCGAACAGGATCAAGCGACGGCGGCCGAGGCGGTCGGTCAACGCACCCCCGATCACGCTGCCGAACATGCCGAAGAGCGAAAAGGTGCCCAGCACTGTACCCGCTTCGGTCATGCCCACGTGGAATTTCTGGGTGATGTACAGTGTGAAGAACGGGAACAGGAGGGTCCCGCCGATGCGATCGATGAACGATACCCC
>CALFXA010000032.1 GCA_937928015.1 uncultured Anaerolineales bacterium
GTACTGGCTGTCGGTCGATTTCCTCCTGATAAGCCTGCGCACCCGCAGTCCAGCGGCTGCGTGAAAAGCCAAGGAAATGGACTTTCCATTTCCCCTGGGATGGAACCACCCTTACCGCTTTTTCCTCCACCAACTCCTTCATCACCTTGCGGTCATTGGCAGACAGCGTCCATTTGCACTCTCCCAACAGGATCGTTTTCTCGCGGGTATTAATCCCAACCACATCCACCTGCGTTTTTGCATTCCAGGCGCTGCCTACGTGGTCTGGTCTGACCGGCAACAGGCCCAATGTGCCTGCACGCAACGCCCACTCGCGGCTCAACTCCTCCCAGGTATATTTGCCGATGAAGTCGATCAGGTGGCGGTTGATCTCAGCCAGGGCAATATCCTGCGCCCCCAGGGCCAATTGATCCTGACGGTCCGCCAGGAAACGGTAGTAAAAACGCAAATAAGGATCGGTGATGTGATATCGACCAGCGCGGGATACCCCGCTCTCCGTCACCGGCACCCGCCGCTCGACGAACCCTGTCTCGATCAACACCCCCAGATATTTCGGCAAGTGACCGCTGGGCAGCCCGCAAAACTCTGCGATCTCACGGGCCACGTGCGCCCCATTGGCAATCGCCGCAAGAATGGACAGGTAATTATGAGGGTCGGAAATAAAATCCTGCAACAGCAGGCGCGGTTCTGATTGCATCAAGTTGTTGGGAGTAAGCAGGTGTTGCTTGATATTTTGGGAGATCGACCTGGAGGGATCGATCCGTTCCCAGTACGCCGGTACACCGCCAAAAATCGAATACAACGCGACGCGGTCGACGGCTGAATATCTTTGAAAAAAACTGCCTGTCATCCCAAAATAAAACGGCTGGAGATGTATTTGTGCAGAAGCCCTGCCATATAAAGGCGCTTGGTAGGAGAGGAATTCTCGTTTCATCATCCCCAGGTGTGAGCCGGATAGGCACAGGAAAATGCCCGCGCCCTGCAAGACGTGATCCCATGTATTTTGGAGCAAACCCGCAATCCCGGGATCAACCTCCAACAGGTAGGTGAATTCATCGATGAAAAGCGCCAAACGCCCCGTTCCCGCCATTTGCGCAACCTGCTGAAAAGCCTGTTCCCAGCTGGCATAGGTGAACACGTCCGGCGCAGGTGAGTTTGGATTCTTAAAATTGTACACTGCCTGCGAGAAGGAACGCAACTGGGCGGCTGCCGACATGGGGGAAGCGACCCAGTACAGGGCGTGGTTACCCGTCCGACGGATCCATTCGGTTAGCAGAGCCGTCTTGCCCACCCTTCGGCGTCCATATACGATCAAGAATTCAGAGCGAGGGGAGGCCCAAAGTCGGTCCAGCAAGTCCAACTCAGCTTGTCTGCCTTGGAATGCGAATTTCATAGAGCGGCTCCTGGTTTGTTTTCATTTATTATACTTGAAAGTATAATACTTTCAAGTATAAAACATCGCTCCCCATTCAAGACCATGTTCATCAATGGTACTCCAGGCTCGGATTCAACACCCAACGCGCCAATTCCTCCACCTCCTGCCGATCGAGAAATCGTACGCGCAGGCCGAAGCCGGTACACAGTCCCGTCAGCCCCTCCCACCAGGCGGTGCCCTCCTCGCCAGGCAATACAAACTCCAGGACCGTGCGACGCGCAAACGGCAGGGGGGATTCCTGCACAGCCAGGGTCAGGCCCTGCAAGAGGATGTCCAAGCCTTCATTGGCAGGGCTCTGCCAGGCCTGTACCTGTCGCTGGAAGGCCAGGCGCGGTTCGGGATCGGGCCAGAACAATTGCAGCAGGCGCAGAGTCCAACCCGGCTGCATCGAGGAGAGCATGGCCTGGTAGGCCTCCTGTGGCCGCACCTCGGGGCGGTCGGGGTCGGCATATATTTCAGCGAACAGACAGCGGGTGCCATCCTCGCCGATCAAGGCCGCATGCGCGCCAACCTGGGTAAACCCTTTGGCCAGCACAAAGTCGCGTGTGGAGCCAATCGTTTGGTCGGCCATTAGAGGCAAGCCTTGAACATGGCTTCCGGTAGGTTCAGGTCCGCGGCGCGAAAGCCCGCCCGCATGGGACGGTTACCGGTGGGCAGCAACCCGCGCCCCGCCTCGAAGCGGAACAGGGGCGAGAAGGAGGGCCGCGCCGCCGTGCGTTCCACGATCGGCGAAACCTCCACGATCTCGCGCACCAGCTGTCCCAATTGCGGGTTGCGTTCGATGTAGACCGCCGCCGTCACCGCCTCGGCAAAGGACTGGGCGATCTGGAACTCGGACATGCGGGCCGCATCGGGATGGGCCTGCACCACCTGCAGGAAACGCGGCCAGACGTGCTCCGCGCTGGTGGCATGGATGGTGAAAGCCGAATGGCCGTGCCCCGTGGCCGCGGCGCGAATCAACTCCCAGGCCTCGGCCCCGCGCGCCTCGCCGATCACCACCCCGTGCGGACGGGAGCGCAGGGCCGCGCGGATCAGGTCATACATCGTCACAGGCGGCGGTCCGCCGCGGATCTCGGGGCGGGTCACGGTGTAGACGAGATTGCCCGTGTCGCTTTGGCCGTCCCCGTTCCAGCCGTTGAGGATGATCTCGTTCGAGTCCTCCACGATGAACAGGCGAATGGCCCCGCGTGGGTAGTAGTCCAGCATCTCCTGCAGGATGCGCTGGCCGACAAAGGTCTTGCCCGAGCCCGTGGTGCCCGCAATCACGAGCGTCCCCCCATGTACCATCACACTCAACAGGTAATTGGCCGCCTCGGGCGTCAGGATGCCGTCTCCGCGTGGGAAGTCTTTGGCGTCGAAGAGCGGCCGCGGGATGGGCGGCAGGCGCTTCTGGCACAACAAGGCCAGGCTGCCATGGCTCAGGTCCGCGGCGGTGCGATAGTTGGAAATGCGCAGGGTGATGGTGTCCCCGTAGGGGGAGGCGGGCGGCATGACGTAATTGATGCGCACGCCCTTGCGGCGCAGGCTACCATCCGCGAGCGGGACCATCACCTGCAGCATGGCGTCCGCAATCGGGTAGTCGGGCGTAGGGGCGCGCTGGCCGGCGCGGTCGATCATCACCCGCAGGGCATCCCCGATACCCTCGGGCGCGGGGCTGGCATATTCCCAGCCCTGCGAGGTGGTGTACACATAGATGTGCCCGAGGTTGATGGCGATGTCCTCGATGTCCGTGCGCGCGATCAGTTCGAGCAGCGGCCCCAAGCCGGACAGGTCCCCGATCAGGCGCAGGAGGTACTCCTGCGGCAGGGCCACGCCCGCCTCCACGGCCCGCGCCTGGATATCCCCGAAGACCTGACGGGCCAGGGCTTCAATCTCGGTCGAACTCAGGCTGCGCTGCACAGACTGGGCCGCCTTCCTGGCGCGGGCCTCCTCCGCCAGGAGCTTCCACCAGTGGTCCAGCTCCCCGGCCGGACGCGCCTCGGTCACGGGCTTCAGGGTCTTGCCTGCAATATCGAACATGGCTTATTTCCTGAACCAGCCGCGCTTGCGCGGGGCAGACGGCAGCAAGCCGATGCGGGCGGCGCCTTCGCGCACGGCCGGCACGAAATGCGCCGCAAAGCCCAGCAGGGCATCCGCGAAGGGCCCCAATTCCTCCAACTTCTCCTTCCGGTAACGCCAGACCAGGATGTCCTCGCGGCGGTCCGAGTTGACCGCCTGGGCTGCCAGGCGCGGGTCGACGATGGGCAGGATGCCGTTGGGGATCAGGGCCAGTTCGATGCGGTCCTCGCTCAAGGCCTGCTGCAGCAACTTGTGCGCCGACTTGAAGCCGTCCCCCACCACATGGTTGTAGCACAGCTTGACGCGGCTGCCGACGAATTCCTGCGCACTGCCGCGACCCACCAGGCCGGCCAGCGAGCGGATCATGCGTGCGATCCAGCGGCGGGTCTCGGCCAGGTCGGGGATCTCGGGCTTGATCACGATGGCGATGCCCTCAGCGGCCTTGAGCGCGGCGCGATGCACCACATGGGCGGGGTTGATGCCCACATCCATGATGACCACCCCGCCCGCGGCCACCCCCGCTTCATACAGCCCCTGGATCACCTCGGCGATCTTGTCCTCCTGTTGCAGGACCTCGTCGCCCAGGTCGTCGGTGATCAGCCCGGGCAGGACCCGCAGGGTGGGCAGGTCTTCCAGCGGGGTAAAGGCGTTCAGGTAGGCCGCGCCCGAGGCCACGTCGCCCATCACCCCCCGCCCGGCCTTGGCCACCTCGCGCCGCAGCAGACCGATCATGGTGGTTTGCACGCGTTCCATGCGCAGGTGATATTGCAGGGCGCCCGCATTGCCGTCCGCATCCACCAGGTAGGTGGTGATGCCCGAGAGTGCCAGGGCCACCGCCAGGTTGACCGCCACGGTGGTCTTGCCCGTGCCGCCCTTGGGCGAGGTGATGGCGATCTTACGCACCGCCATCCCCGACTGCAGGCGGGCTGAGAGGTCGCTGCCCAGCACGGCGCGGCGGTACTGTTCGTCCGCCGCCAGGTTGCCCGCCCCGGCGCGGCGCAGTTCCTCAAACAGCTTGTTGACGTCCAGCTCGGAGGGCGGGTAGGCCAGGGCCGGCACGCCCACGCCGTTGGCCCAGGCCGACATCCCGTCCCCCACCCCGGCGATGACGAAGATCAGTTTTCCGCGCTCGGCGGCCTGCACCAGGCTCTCGGGCGCAACAGACGCCTCAGGCGAGACCACCACCAGCGCGCGGAAATCGAACAGGTCCAGATGCTGCGGGGTGAAGGCCGCGATCTGCGCCACGACGGCATGGCCCTGCTCGGCCAGCTGCAAATTCAGGCGGGAGGTCACGCTCCCCGCGCCCAACAGGAGAATTTGCATCAGCGGCCTCCGCCCAGGGCATCCTTGCGGTCCGCCTGGAACAGGTCCTCGAAATCCCAATAGGTGAAGCCAGCCGTGGGAGAGTCATCGCCGCGCGCCATGAGCGAGACCACCAGGCGGTCGCCCTGCTGCAGGGCCAGCGACAGCACCTCGCGCGCCTCGTTCGGGACGAGCAGGATCAGCATCTGCGGCCGGTCCACGGCCAGGTAGGCGGAACCCGATCCCTCCTCTTCGGAGGAAGTGGACTGCGGCAGGCCCTGCACCGCCATGACCCGCACGCCCATCGGGAAGAGGTCCTTGGCCAGGGGCGGCTGGGCGCGGTTCAGGGCCCCGGCCCGGGCGGCCTCCTCAGGCGAGGGGGTCAGGCCGGGCTGGGGGACGAAGTCCGGGCTCAGGACCGGGGTGGAGACAGGCGTCGGCGTGGTGAGCTGTTGCGGGCGGCTGGCGATCACCAGGGTGATGCCCACCAGATCCCCGGGCAAAAAGGCCTCCGCGTCCGGTGCCACCAGGTTCATGGCGTCCAGGGGCAGGGGGAACAGGCTGTGGCCCGGGTACTGGGCCAGGACCGCGGAGAGGCGCGTGCCCTCGGCCGCCCGGGCCAGGATCGCCGAACGCAGCAGGGGCTGTCCGCTGTAGATCGGCTGGGCCACCACACCGCCGGCCGCCGCAGCGACTTCCTCCGCGGGGATGTACAGATCTGCCAGGTCATCCTGGAAGACCGTGCGGACGACCACGTCCTGCGTGCCGATCACGTCCCCAATGTTCAGGTCGCGCGCTGCGCTCAGGACGGAAAGGGTCGGCGGGCGCTGGGCCGCGCCCAGGGCATTCAAGGCCAGGAAGGCCGCCAGGAAGATGGCGACCGACACCCCCAGCACCACCAGGTTCACGCCGGTCGAGGCGATTCGTTTAAGCATCTTGGTTTCTCCAATTTTGATCTTTCCCGGGAGCCTGTCCCAGGGCCTGCCGTAGGGCAGGCGTTTCTTCGATGTGCGCTTCGAGTCGCGCCAGGGTCCGGCACAGCAATTCATGCAGGATCGTGACCACGAAGTCCGTGCGCAGGTGGGCCGACTCGAACAACCGCTGGTGGACCTGCACAACCTGGCGGGCGATGTCCAGCACCTCCGACCCGGCCAGGGCCTCCGCCGAGATGGGCGGCATGTCCGGGAAACATGCCTGGATCACCCCGGCCAATTCTGAATGTGTCTCCGCATCCGGCGCAGCGTCCGTGCGGGGCGCCGGATGCAACAAGTCGGCCAGCGGCGTGTTCGGATCGATCCGCAGTTGCGCCACGGCCTGCGGCAGGCGCTTGAGCCCGGCCTGCAGGGCCTCCACCAGGCGGGTCTGCGCCGCGGGGGGCAGGCCTGCCACCGCCTCCACGTTCCGCAAAGAGACCTGCCCGCGCAGGCCCTCGGGCAGCGACTCAGACAGGCGCTGCCAGCGTTCGCGCTTGGCGGCATAGGTCTCGCTCATGCGGGGGAATATACGATTGTGTTTTTGGGGGAGAAGGGGATGTGTCGGTAACGAATAAAAGGCATTTCATCCCACTCTTATTAACACTTTTGACTTTAAGTGTAAATAAGGTAAAATATATTAACACCACCCGTCACGGATGAGAGGTTTTCTTGAAACCGAATGAATTTCATGTTCCCTCCGTCGGCCGCCCCATCCTCACCAGGAATGGATATTGGGCCTTTGTTCCGGCTCCCCTCCCTCCCCACATTGAATGGAACAATCCCTTACTCTCCGCGTTGTCTGACGCGGAACGTGAGCTCAGCAAACTGAACACCCTGGCGGGAGATTTTCCCTTTCCACGCCTGCTTTCCCAGCCTTTTATCCGGCGCGAGGCGGTCTTATCCTCCCGCATCGAAGGGACGCGCGCCTCGCTTACCGACTTGTATCAATACGAGTCCGCCCAACTTACATTTCTCGAACCCTCCAATGATGTGCACGAAGTCCATAATTATGTGCTGGCCCTCGATTATGGGGTCGAACGATTGAGAACCCTGCCTGTCAGCTTGAGGTTGATCCGTGAGGTCCACGCGAAATTGATGGAAGGAGTCCGCGGTGGGAACCTGACCCCTGGGGAATTTCGCAAGAGTCAGAATTGGATCGGGCCAGCCGGCAGTACGATCGAAACGGCCACATATGTCCCGCCACCCGTGGACGAGATGCATGAGGCGCTGCATGAATTGGAGATTTTCATTCATGCCGGGACGGAAATTCCGACCCTGGTGCGAGCCGGCCTGATCCATTATCAGTTCGAAGCCATTCATCCTTTCCTGGATGGCAATGGACGATTGGGCAGATTAATCATGATCTTGCTGCTTCAGGAGTGGAATACGCTCTCCCAGCCGCTGTTGAATCTCAGCGCCTATTTCGAACACCATCGGCAGGAATATTACGATCATCTGCTGGCCGTTTCCCAGCATGGCAAATGGGAGCAATGGCTGCGTTTTTTTCTGCGCGGCATCAGCCTCCAGGCACAGGACAGTGTTTTCCGCATGACCCACCTGCAGGGCATTCGCACCCGATATGAGAGCCTGGTCCAGGCGGATCGTAATGCTGCACGCATGAAGGCCGTGGTCGATTTTCTCTTTTCCCGTCCCATTCTGAGCATCAAGCAATTGGAAGCCGGGTTGGGCATGCCCTATGTGGCCGCCAAGCGGTATATCGAAAAGCTCGTGGATGCGGGGATCCTGCTGGAAACAACAGGATATGCACGCAATCGAATCTTCCTGGCAAAGGAAATTTTTCAGGCATTGGAGAATAATGAATAACCCGTCCTGCGCGGCCCGATGAGCGCATGGAGTCTCCCCAAAGGGCAAAGGTGGCAGACTCGGACAATCGGGGAAATATCGGCCCATAAGGCGAGGGATGGGTGGGGTGTCGGTATTTGCCTCTTGGAATTCGACGCAATTTCAGTCAGATCACAATCTAAAAACGGCGTTCAAGGCACCGGAATACGATCACACGCCCCCACTTTCATCAAGGCATTGGGGCATGCTTCCGGGATGATTTCCCCCCATTGACCTGATATATCTCAATCCGCAGCGGACAGATCGATCTCGATGCCCTGCTCCAAGCCTGACGGATACCGAACGGTGTATCCATGCCGCTGCTTCAACTCCTCGCTATCCCAGATATCATTGTGCTTTGTGCGATAGTTGAAGACCAGTTCCGGATGGTCTCCACCCGCCATGATCACCCGTGCCACGGTCTCCTGATCCGGGTGGTGGAAGATGGAACCGTTGGTGGAGAAGACATACAAGGGGCAATCCAATTTTTCGAGCAGGCTGCGATCGGTGGTGAACTTGCTGCCGTGATGGGAGAGCTTGTACAGGTCCATATGGATACGCCCCCCAGGCGAGAGGCGTTCCAGCGACTCCAGCAGGATGTCGGCATGCGCATCCCCGGTCAAGGCAATGCGCTTCCCTTCATACTCGACCAACAGGGCCAGGCTGCTGCCGTTGGCCTCCGAGGCGTCCGCTTCGAAGGGTGAATTGGCCAGGCGCTCCACATCAGGAAGCATGGGAATGCCGAACTCCACCGCCCCCTCCGCGCCTCCCTCCTCCACAGTCCCGAAACCGGGTTCGAGACGGGCCTCACGCACCTCCCTTTCCCAGATCGGTTTCAGCTCGATCAGCTTCTCAAGCGTCGGGGAGAGCAGGGTCAACTTCAACCCCCCGGGTAACTCCACAACAGGCAGGTCTCCCGTTTCCGGGATGCACGCCGCCTTCTCACCGAAGGACCGATTCCATGAGAGCTTGTGATCGAGGAGCGCCCCGGACAATCGTTCCCCCTGGACCGCACCGAAGGGGACGGCGCCCGGTTTGTCCGGCAGATGGAACCAGCCGTTGAACCAGACCTCGCCGACCTCGAAGCCCAGGTCGGCCTGTTCCAGCAGGCCGAGAATGCCCTCGATGTGATCGCGGTCGATGTGGGTGATCACCACCAGTTCGAACCTGCGTTGTTCGGGCGGCAGGGCATCCAGAAGCTGCTGAATGTCCCTGCGTGTGCCGGCTGTGCCACCGTCGATCAGCACGCGATGGGGAGCCTGCTCATCACCATATTCGATCCAGATCGAATCCCCGAAACGGGCCGGGAGGAATATCATCTTGAACATCGGAACTCCTTTCCAAGACCAGGCAGGCGGATGGCGTTCCCGCAAATCAAATCCAGTGCATTCAGCATACCCAAAAGGGAAGACAAAATCAAGCCGGCCCCCAAACCCACCCCTAGGGAAAGGGGGCGTGAAACTGCCGCCTACGTCCTTTGACAATCCCTGCCCGCGCCGCTATACTCCCAATCGTTCCCACTCCCACAATCCATTCCCCTCTCCTGAAGCCTGGCAGACCGCCGGGCTTCCTTCGTCGTATTCCCCCTCATCCAGAAAGGAGGTCCCCGCCCCTCTGCCCCGTCCAATCTGCCTAATGCGCCTCTTACCCATCCACACCGCATGACAGGCCAAGGCACCCCGATACAGAGCCTGAACACTCCGTATCGGCATCCATCCACATCCCACAAGGAGGCCTGACTCCAACCCACAATCGAATATCCCCCCACACCAAACGGGCGCCATCCTGGACTGTTCCAGGGCGGCGCCCGTTTTCGTTTTCCAGCGAGGACTCACCGGGGTGCGAGGCCCGGTACAACACGACGCCGCCCAGGGGCAACTGGACGGCGCCAAGGATCGAACAAATGTTCAACTCGAATGATACCACAACCAGCAAGACCGTCAAGATTTATGCGCCCTTCCGCCTGAACGCCGCCCAGCGCCGCGTGCTCGTGGACGGGCGCCTGCTCGATATCGCCGCACCTGCCGGCCGACAGCAGGGGGACTACCTTTACTCCGCCACCGTTACACTCCTGCGCGAGGACGCCGCCGTCTACACCACCGCCCCTTGCTGGGCCTGCGTGGAGGTCGGATGAGGCGCCGCCCGCCCGGGCCGCGCGGATGCGTGATCATGCATCCCACCGCCTGGTCCCATTTTCCCCGATCCCAAGGAGGCCGTAGAAAACGCCATGCAAGACATCCTCTCCGCCGCGGAAGAACTCCTCGGTCCGGCGGTCAAGGTGGAGCGCAACCGCGACTGGGCCGTCTTCTGGTGTCCCTTCCATGATGACGCGGGCCGCAGGGGACAGGGCGGCCAACCCAACTTCGGCGTCCACCTGGGCCAGGGTTACTGGAAGTGCCTGCGCTGCGGAGCCAGTGGAGGCTCCCTGCGTTCCCTGCGCACCAAACTCCACCTGGCCGGGGACGACTGGACTCCGCCCGTATCGGTTCCCCGCCCGACACGCCCGCCCTCCCAGGTCGGCCTGCTGGACGAGGCCCTGTCCGAGGCCCGCTCGGCCCTGCATCAATCACCCGCCTGGACCTACCTGGCCTCGCGCGGAGTGCTGCCCTACACGGCTCTGGTCTATGGCTTGGGATACGGACTGCCCCGTCCCAGAGTGCATCGCCAGACCCTGGATGCCGCCCGCCGCTCCCTGCTGGTGCGCAGGGATGGCAGTTGGCTGTGGGCCGCCAGCGTCCTGTATGCCGACCCGCCCAGCCATCCCACCGTTCTCAACGTGCGTTACCTGCCGGGGGACCTGCTCCCAGACAGCGCGCGCCCCTTCACCCCTGAATCGAATCACAAGACCTGGGGCGACCGACTCCAGCCGCTGGGCAGCTGGCGCATCACCCCTGCCACGCGCAGCCTGATCGTGCTGGAAGGTTTCTTCGACCTGCTCCTCACCGCCCAGAAGCTGCACCAGCTCGGGCGGGACGCCGACACGGTCGCGGTCTACACCAACGGCTCCAGCCCGTCCGCGAAGATGCTGGACTGGTTCCGCCGCCACCCAGGCTACGAATACATCCTGCTCTCCGACCCGGACCCGGCCGGCGAGGAATGGATCCAAACCGTATCGGCCGCCATCCGACACGGCGGCGGCCAGGCACACGCCATCCGCCCACCCGGCTCTCTCGATCCAGACGAAGCCATCCTGGACGGCTGGTGGCCGTCCGAAATCTAATTCACCCTTTCCCCATCGGGGAGCGGCAATCGCGCTGCTCCCCGATTTTGTTTCCCAAGGAGACCCAACATGTTCCCACTTTTGATCCTGCTTGCCGCCCTGCTGCTGGGCTGGGCATTGTGGTTCGTGATCGAACTCGTCCGCTACATCGCCTCGGGCGAATACGAAATGGATGAACGAATGCGGGACTTCGAACGCTAGGAGACCGCCATGATCTCCATTTCACAAGACCTCCTGCACAACGCCCTGAAGTCCGTCACCCGCGCGAGTACGAAGAACTCGCTGGTCGCCCTTTCCCTGGTGCGCCTGGATGCCGACCCCATCGGAGAAATGCGTCTGTCCTGCTTCAACGGGGAGAGTGCCGCCCAGGCCCGCCTGCCCGCCGATTGCAATGAGGCTCTCTCGATGCATGTGGACGCCCAGATCCTGCACGCCGTAGTCGAAACATTGGCCGGCGAGGTACGCCTGTCGGTCGAAGACAACGCACTGGTGCTGCAATGCGGCGCCAACCGCACCACCCTGCGACAGGTGGAGGAGGAACTGCCGCTCATCGGCGAGCAGGAGAGTCCTCCCGCAGCCACCCTGAGCGGCAGCCTCCTGCGCAGCCTGATGCGCGTCCTGCCCTTCGCCTCCACAGATTGCTCCCGCACCGTCCTGCAAGTCCTGCACCTGTGCCTGGAATCCGACCGGGCCACGGCATTGGCTGCCGACGGCTACTCGGCCGGCCGGGTCCGCGAGACCATCGAAGGGCCGCAGCAGTCCATTACCGCCTGCCTGCCGCTGGGCTTCGCCCGTTTGCTGGCCTCGCTGGTGGAGGAGCGCGACCTGGTGCAGATATATCCCCTGGATGAGGCGCGCTTCCACTGCCGTGTTTCCAATCCACAGGGGGACAAGAACCTCACCCTGGCCACGCTGGCTGTCTCCGAGGCCTTCCCGTCCGAGCAGATCGAGGCCCTGGTTGAGACCGCCCGCCAGAACGAACGGGCGCGCCTGCTGGTCCCGCAGTCCAGCCTGATGCAATCCATCCGCATGGTGCAGGCCATGGGCACCCAGAATACCTACCTCAAGATTAGCGCCGGCGCAGCCCGCATTGCCTCGGCTGAAACGGAGACCGGCCGGGCGCGCAACCTGCTGGAAGGCAGCACCGAGGGACAACCCGCATCGGCCTGGTTCTCTGCCGCCTACCTGAAACGCTTTGCGGAGGCCGTGAAGGGCGAGACCAGCCTGCGTCTGGGCATGCCCCAACAACCCATCCTGGCCGAGGCCGGCTCCTTCACGGTCCTGATCATGCCCCTGCTGCTCGAGGGTGCAAAGGACCCCTTCCCCGAGGAGGAGGCTCTCGCCATTCAGCTGCCCGAGATGTCCGCAGCATGAACCGACCCCGACCAAACGGCGCCCCTGAGGCGCCGTCCGTTTTACCAGGAGTCCCATGACCCAATCCAACCCGACCCTTCTGCAGGCTCCCACCCCCTATGAACGCCCCCAACTGCGCAGTCTGCCGCTCAGTGAACAGCCCGCCTACCGCATCACCCGCGACGCTTCGGCCTGCAACCTCACCGAACTGCTGGCGGCCGTAATCGGTGGGCAGCGGCAGATCGAGATATCCCAGGACCTGCTCTCCCACTTCGACGGCAGCCTGCGCCGCCTGTACCAGGCCCACCCGGCCGAACTGGCGCGGGTGCGGGGCATTAACCAGGCCACCGCCATCCGCATCAAGGCCGCCCTGGCGCTAGGCCTGCGCATGAACCTGCCCGCCGAGGAACGCCCCACGATCAACTCCCCGGCCGACGCCGCCGCCCTGGTGCAGCCTGAGATGTCCCTGCTCGAAAAGGAGCACCTGCGTGTGCTGCTGCTGGACATCCGCAATCACGTGCTGGACATCGTGGAGATCTATCAGGGCTCGATCAACTCCTCCCAGGTGCGGGTGGGCGAGGTCTTTCAGGCCGCCATCCGCCGCCTGAGTCCGGCCATCATCGTGGTCCACAACCACCCAAGCGGGGACCCCACACCCTCGCCCGACGACGTGGCCGTGACGCGCGCCATGGTGCAGGCCGGCAAGCTCCTGGACGTCAGCCTGCTGGACCACCTGGTGATCGGCCAAGGCCGCTGGGTCTCGCTCAAGGAGCGCGGCTTGGGCTTCAACTAGGAGAAGCGATGCAACTGCAACTCAACCTGTCCCCGCCCGCACGTCCCTCCCTGCATCGGCCCTGGCTGGATGTCTGCTCTTCGGCTACGGGGATCGGATTGGATGGGCCGGTCGAGATCAGCCTGGCCCTGCACGATGCCTTGAATCACCCATCCGCCGAATATGACCAGCGCCTGTTCGACGCCCTCTGGCTGGCGCACTTCCAACTGTCCCTGGACTTGGCCCGCACCGCGACCTTCCTCCTTTCCCATAAGGATGGGGACCTGCGGCTGCGGGTCGAATTGCAATCCAATGCCGTCCGCCTCGGACTGATCCAGGATTTTCAGGAGATCCCATGCCCTATTACCTCGGCAGGCATCGCGAGGAACTCACCCTCTTCCACAGCCCGCGCACCCCGACGAAGGAGTCGCACGGCCATCTCTACACGGCGGTGATTGGTCCCTTTCTCAGCCGCGTCGGCGCCCATTACTTCGCCCGCTACGGGCGGAACAACCCGCACCTGCGCACGACCGCCGATGCCGAACGCCTGGCCCGCGCCGACCCACGTATGGACGAGTTCCTCGCCGAGGAAGGCCTGAGCGCGGAGGACCTGGCTGCCGCGTTGGAATGCGCGGCAGAAGACCAATTCGAATCCGCCTTTCAACCCAACCCGACGGAGGAAACCCGTCGGAAATTCGATCATTCACAAGGAGCCATCTCATGCCCAATTGGTGTGAAAACGAACTGACCATCACCGGCCCGGATGTCAATCGGGTGCTCGAAGCCATCCGGTCCGAGAACGACCAAGATCAGGAGGTCCGCCTGTTCGACTTCAACCGAATCATTCCCTACCCGCAGATCTATCGGGACCTGGACCTGCGCGCGGCTGCCTATCAGGAAAAATTGCTGGCCATTCCCCGGGACGACCCCGAACGCCGGCAAAAGCTCGAGGCGCTGGGTCTGGAATATGGGGTCGAGCCCGGCACCCCGTGGATCCAGGACGGGTACAACTCGGGCGGTTATGAATGGTCCTGTGACAATTGGGCGACGAAGTGGAATGCCTCCCATGTTCATCTCACCACCTTTGCCGACCCATCCCGTCCCATGCGAAAGACATCCAAATGTCCCTGTTGCCAAACGGTCCAGAAGACCGAAGGGCTGTCAGTACTGATCTGTCGCCAATGCGGCAGTCCACTGCCGGATGCCGAACCCTTGCGGGCCTTCCTGGAGTTCGACACTGCCTGGTGTCCCCCCATTCCCGTGATCGAAAAACTGGCCGCGATGTTCCCCGATCACGCCTTCGAGTTGAAATATTACGAAGGCGGCATGGGGTTCTGCGGGCATATCCGCTGGGATCGGGGATGCGAGGAATTCGATCACCAGGCCAACTACGACGGTCCGCGTGGCGGCTAGACCACAAAAGGAGACTCTCATGTCGTACACCTCCGAACATCACCGCATGCAGCCCGTGCTCGACCTGGCCCGCGCCCTGGACATTGCCGGCAACCCCGATCCCTCCGCCCTGTATGAGGCCGGCAGCGGCGGCTTCCAGGTCTGGTGCACCCCCCAGGATCATCCGCGGGGCTGGGAGGATATCCGGATGCAGGCCGGCGCCTTCTCCAAGCCCTGTGAATACGTGGGCTCGGTCCACTGGATATGGGAGGACGAGGCAATCGTGGCCGTCCAGGTCGGGACCTGCGCCTACGCCCTGATAGACCAAAAGCCGGACGAATACGGCCCGCACCTCGAACCCGCGGACGGCGATCCACACGCCACGATCCACAACCGTCCGGACGACCTGGCCTGGTTGGCGGAGAAGGTCGCCTGGTTGTTCGAAAAGGTCGGCATCCCCCTGCCGCCCCTGGTCCATGAGCCACTGCCCGAAAACGACCCGCCCGCCTTCCAACTCGCCCATTACCTCTCCGAGGGGGATGAATACGTGGTGATCGTCTCGCCCGACTCCGACCCGCAGGACTTCTGCCGGGACGGCTACCAGCTCTTCCAGACCCTGCCGATCTGGAACGCCGACGACTTTCCCACGGATATGCCCCTGCGTCCCGACGAAGGCCAGGCCGAACCCGCCATTGAACCGGACGAGGGGCCGCTGGTCGAGCGGTACGAAAACGCCACCCGCCTGGGAGACGACGGCTGGCTCGAAGCCGCCTTTGAAGACTCGATCAGCGGCTGGGAAGAATAGTATCCACACGGAGGGCGCCTTTGGCGCCCTCCTCTTTTTTGGGAGACTCGCATGACTACCCTCTTTCAATCCACCATCGAAGGCCTGCTCGCCGCCCACGGCCAGCTGGAGGCCTTCCAGCAAAACGACTCCTTCCACGTGCGCCTCGACCAGCCCGGCTACGAACGGCTGGTAATCGAGCGTCACGGGGATCTGATCAGCGTCGCGCACTACTATGAACAGAACGGCGACCTGGTCCCCGACCCGGATGTGGAGCTGCATTATCCCACCTGGGTGCCGACTGCCATCACCCAGGCCTTCGGAGGCTACCGCCCAAAGTTCCTCGAGCGGGACGGGCAGACCTACGTGGACACCCGCTTCCACAAGGAGGTTTCCGCCTTCCTGGTCCTTTGGGCCAGGAATATCCGGGCCCAAGGTTGGGCTGAGAGAGGTCAGGTGCAAGATGACCGGTGCTAACCCCACCCTGCGCTTTATCTACCTGTACCGCGATGCCAGCAACTACAAGCAGCACGGCGAGGTGGTCTTCAGCAATCACACGCATCTGCCGTTGGTCGAGGTCGAGGCCCGCATCCTCTCCTGCCTGCACGACGACGGTTTCTTCATCGCCCGCCAGGTGCAGTTGGAGGAATGTTTCTTCGACCAGCCCGATCCCCAGGACGATCATCCCTGGCACGAATTCACCTATGTGGAGGAGAGCGACCTGCCGCCCTGTGACCCCGAGCATTGGGTGCAGCATGAGCATCATCGCGACATCACCGAATTCCTGACTGAACTGGAGTCCGCCCATCGCGCAGGCTGGGATGAAACGCGCGTGCGCTCGGATCTGGCCCAGGTCTTCGAACAACAGAAGGCAGATATGAAATGCTCGCTTCTCAAACATGCAGAGGACTCAAATGGATAAGTCCAATCCCGAACTGGTGATCTTGCCCTTCCAGGCCGCCCTGAAGGACTCCCAGGAATTCCTGACCCTCGACCAGGCCCTGCAAGCCTGGCGTCAGAGCCGAACTTTAAGCATCGAGCGTTCCTATCCCGGCGCGCCGCTGGCCGTTGGCTGGACGCTCTTTCATCGCACGCCCAAAAAATTCGAGTACCACGGCGATCCGCTGTTCCGCTTCGAGATCGGCGCGCGCCACTACCTGCGCCAGGTGTACGCCATTCAATACTCGCTGATCGAAAACGACGCCCTGACCTATTCCCACCTGCACCTGTAAAGGAAACCCATGTATCCCTGGACTGAACCCTACGAAGATGAATACATCAAGGAGGAAATCGAGCTGCTCAACGAAGAGCAGCAGGCCGCGGCCGAAGGGGGCAGTTTGCTGCTCAGCACTTACGAATATTTCTGGCTGCCGATCCTGTCCGACCTGCCCGAGGTGGAGATGTGCGGGCGGGAGCACTACAGCGCGCCCTACGGGTACTTTGCTCCCTCACCCAACACCCCCTTCCACGGGGCCATGTGGTTCACGCCCCGTCCTGGCATGGAGTTGCCGCCCGCCTTGCGCTCTGCCCAAAGTTGGACGCCTGCCAGCGTGCAGATCGATCTGGCCCATCGTTCGGCGCACATCCAGGCAGCAGAAATCGAGATCACCTTTACGGGCATCAACATCAGCCTCAGCCCCTCCGAGTTGCTGCGCGAGGTCAACCGCGAGCTGGTGCGGGCGCAGGCCGGGGTGTACGCCTGGCGCATTGAGCTGCAGCCTGACTCCTTCTGTCCCGTGCCCCATCTGTATCCCGAAGGAGCTGTGCCCGTGTTGAGCAACGCCCACACGCGCGCCGACGTCACGGGCTTTGCCCTGCTGGAGGACCGCCCCCATCAGCACACCCTGATCTACGTAGGCCTGGCCGCACACAAGACCAGCGTGGAGAGTCTGTGGGCCTCGCTGATCCGCGGCCGTGGCAGCTGCTCCCTGCGCGGCACCTCGGTCCTGGCCGATGGCGAGGTGAAACTGCTCACCCAATCCCTGCCCGAGTTCAATGTCCTGCACGCGGGCATCATTTGCCGCAAGGCCTTGCCTGGCCAATGGGAGGCGCGCGATGACAGCGCCTATGCCCTGGTCTTCGGGAGCGAGGACACGGAAAAGGAGTTGTCCTTGCTGGCGCTGCGCCGCCTGCAGGAGGCGCTGGTCTTTCCCTTGCCTGATGAGTGGGCCTACATCCTGTGGGAGTACGGCCTGGATGCAGGTTACATCCAGCGTCTCGAAACCGGCGGAGATTGCCGCGGCGGGGTGCGCCTTGATCTGACCCGCGACTGGCAGGCGCTTGTGCAGAGTCTGCTCGATCAACAGCTTGTGACCCTTTAGGAGATGTCATGTTTCAAAGCCTTCACCCTCAACAGATCTTCGACCCGCGTCACTGGGTCGTGTCCGAATCCCATCCCGCCTACTGGCTGGCACAGCTGCGCAAGGCCGACTGGCAGGCTCTGTTGGAGTTCGAGCACCTGCGTCTGCCTCATTCGGTCCGCAAGCAGGTGCTGGCCTCCGCTGCTCTGGAGCGTTTTGAGTTCTCTCTGTGCGAAGGCCGTTCCGAGGTCTGGCAGACCTGGATCGATCTGCAGCGAGCCGGCCAGCGCGGCCTGGTGATCCAGTATCGACATTCAGAGATGAACTGGTCCCGCGGCCTTCCAGAGTTCGTCGATCTGGCGAAGAACGAACCGCTTGGGTTCGTGAACATCGCCCAGCGCCTGTTTTGCAAGGTCAGATAATCCCATTCTTCCACTTCATCCCCCACATCGAACGGTGTGGGGGATTTTATTTTCAAAAGGAGTTCCCATGCGTCCCCCTGCCCTTGAAAAGGCTGGTTATTATCCAACCTCCCTGCACGTTGCTGAATTGCTCAAGACCTATTTCCTGCCCGCCGAGTCCGGCCGTCTTCTTGACCCGTGTGCCGGCGAAGGCACTGCCGCATCCACCCTGGCCAGGGCTTTGCACTGCCAGAGTTGGGGCGCGGAGTTGTCCCCCGCGCGTGCTGCACTGGCCGGCGAGGTCATGGACCGCCTGTTCAATTCGCCCTGGAGTACGTGCCACCTCACCAATGAGACCATCACCCTACTGTTCCTCAACCCACCCTACAGTCATGATCGTCTGGGGGATCAGAAGCGCCTGGAATTGGAGTTCTTAAAATCCAGCACGCCCAAACTGCTGCGCGGCGGGGCACTGGTCTACATCGTGCCGCATCGGCTGCTGCGCGATCTGGAGGTGGCCTCCCACCTGGCGGGTTACTACGATCATCTCACGGTTCATCGCTATCCTGAGACCGAGTTCAATCAGGTGATCGTGCTGGGGACAAAGCGCTTGAAGTTCAAGGCGCCGTCTCATGAGGAGATCCAGCGCATCCAGGTCTGGGCCGAGATCGAGCCGCCCGCATTGGTGGACAAGGAGCAGCCTCTATATGAGCTACTCCCTGCACCCGACAAGGGCGCTGGCGGGCAGGTCATCCGTTTCAGCCGACTGGGCTGGCAGCCTGAGGAGGTGGTGGATGCCACCCAGAAGCGCGGGGTACTGGGTAGCAAGGAATGGCTGGACCTGCTCAACCCAGCCCGCGGCCTGGGTGAGTTCAAGCAGCCAGTCATGCCCTTGAAGAAGGGCCATATCGCCATGCTGATGGCCTCGGGCATGATGGGCACGCTTCGCCTAAACGATGAAGACGGCCAACCCATGCTGGTGAAAGGCCGCGTGGTGAAGGTCACCGAGAAGGTGGAGGAAAACACCGACAAGAAGGGCAACGTTACCTCCGAGGTCTATCGCGATCGCTTCGTCTCGACGATAGCTGTTCTGCGCCAGGACGGTGTCGAGGTCATCGACCAGGTCGAGCCGCTCTCGAAATTCATGCACAGGTATGGGGATCAGATCGGCGCGCACATCCTGTCCAACTATCGGCCGTTGTATAACTTCGATCCGACCCCACAGGAGACAGCTATTCTCGATACGCTGGGCACGAAGCGCAAGCCATTGCCAGGGCAGGAGAAGGCGGGGCTGTTGCCGGCACAAAGGCATGTAGCGGCTGGAATCGCCAGGACCATCAAGAAGCATGGGGTTGGGAATGTGCAAGGCGAAATGGGAGCGGGAAAGGCCAGTAGAGTTACAAGCAGGATTTACACTCCCGATGGATACAAACTGATGGGAGAAATTCAGGTTGGTGATCAAGTCATAAACCCTGATGGCGGGTATGCAAATGTCATCGGCGTATATCCTCAAGGCAAAGTGGATATCTATCGGGTGACTTTCAGTGATGGTAGTTACACTGATGTGACAGAAGATCATCTTTGGTATGTTCGTTCACCACTACGAAAATGGAAAGGAAAACCAGGATATGTAAAATCACTTCGACAAATTATGGCTGAACCGCTCACTCATCCCACAACCGGCAACCACCAGGTCTTTATTCCGATGACACAGCCAGTGGAATTCCATAAAAGGAACCTTCCTCTCGATCCATATCTTTTGGGAGTTATGCTTGGAGATGGTCATATGGGAGAGACATCAGTACGGCTGACTTCTGCTGATCTTGAATTGGTAGAAGAGATAAGGAATCTACTACCTGCAAAACTCCAAATACGCCATACAAGGATATATGACTGGGAATTGACGGTCGGTCGTGGTAATGGTCCCAATCCACTAAAGGAACTACTTAGCCAGATGGAGCTACTGGGTTGCCGCTCCCATGAAAAGTTTATCCCAGAGGATTATCTCTTCTCGGGTATTGCTGAACGGTTGTCTTTACTTCAAGGGCTCTTTGACACAGATGGATATGCGGCAAGAGGTTTTGCAGTCGAATATTTAACAACCTCTCCGTACCTTGCTGTTGGAGTTAAGGAATTGGTTCAATCATTGGGAGGCACCGTTACAACACGAGAAAAACTCCCCACCTTCACATACAAAGGAGAAAAACGAACAGGAAAACTTACCTACAGACTCTACATCAAATTACCTTCTTCCATCATGCCATTCCGTCTTTCTCGAAAGGTAAAGGCTTATCAGCCTGGTGGAAAATATGAGCCGCATCGCTCCATCGTAAAAATAGAACACGTTGGACAGGATTACGCCCAGTGCATCATGCTGGATAGCGAAAACCAGCTCTATGTTACCGATGAGTACATTGTCACCCATAACACAACCATTGGTGCGGCAACAGTGGAGCTACTTAATGCCTACCCGGCCATCGTACTCTGCCCACCACATCTCGTTCCCAAATGGATTCGGGAAATCGAAGAAACCATTCCTGGTGCCAAAGCAATGGAACTGAGCCGCATCGGCTGCAACGCAGATGACCCTGGTGATGTGAACGATGTCCGTCAGTTCCTGGATTTGCACGCCCGAGGCAAGTTGGGATCTAAGCCCGTAGCCGTTATGGCCCATACTTCTGCCAAGTATGGAGCCGGCTGGGAACACGCTCCTGTAAAGAAGTGGTTCATGGACGAAGAAGACCAAAGGCTATTTCAAGCTCTGTCGTGCCCGGAGTGTGGCGCGCCCATTCAGATCAACCTGCCAGGCGGGCTGACAGTGACGGCCACATCCATGGAAGAATTGGGAGATCAACGTCGGTTCTGTCAGTCCGAAAGGATAGGATATGAGCTGGGCGAAGACGGAAAAGTACGGCGCGATGAAGGCGGAAAGCCTGTCTGGGGAAAACGGATCTGCGGCGCACCACTCTTCCAGTTCACTGGCCGACGCTGGGCGCCCGCCGATTACATCGCCAAACATGCCAAAATGAAGTTCAAAATGCTCGTCGCAGACGAATGCCTCGTGAAGGACACGCGGATCGAAACCAGCACAGGCCCAATAGCCATCCAGGATGTTCATGTTGGGGATTTGGTGCTGTCTTATAACCATGCAAACGGTCAAATGGAGTACCGCCAGGTGCTTCATACCATGAAGAATCCTGCGCCCCATCACTTGATTCGTGCGGCAGGGATCGTTTGCACACCCAATCACCCCATTTTTACGGACAAGGACAATTATGTCGAAGCACAAAAGGTTCTTGGGAAAAAAGTAGGCGTGCTGCCTCGTGAGTTGGAAATTTCTGGACCGCCGCAAAACGGCGGTCTTGAATTTTCCAGCGTGGAACATGTTGAGATTCTGGAACGAGGAAGTGGATCAGGATTTGAACAGGTGTGTCCAGACGGTACGGTCTACAATTTCGAGGTTGAAGGAAACAACAACTACTTCGCCAACGGAGTCCTGGTCCACAACTGCCACCAGTTCAAATCCAAGTCTTCGGATCGCGGTGTGGCATTCCATCAATTGGTAGGCGCAACCCGTTACACCCTGACCCTGACCGGCACCTTCTTCGGCGGCAAGAGCACCTCCATCTTCTGGCTGCTCCACCGTCTCAATGCTGGCGTACGCAGGGACTTCGCCTTCAACGACGAGAAACGCTGGGCGAGATTGTACGGTGTCCTGGAGATGACACGCAAGAGCAAACGCGCGAATGATAACGAAGAAGAAGACGGCTTCACGGGCAACCGTCGTTACCAGAACCAGGCCAAGGAACAACCGGGCATCTCGCCCGCCATCGTGAATCGCCTGCTGGATACAACGGTATTCCTCTCCCTGAAAGACCTGGGATTGTCCCTGCCCCATTACGCCGAGGAAGTAGTCACGTTCTCGATGACTCCTGGCCTAGCTGGACAGTACCGCATGATGGAGAAGAAGCTGCGCGACCTGGCGCTCAACAACCGTCGCTATCTCTCCACCTGGCTGCAATGGACTCTGGCCCGTCCCAACTCCGCCTTTCGGGATGAGGTAGTGGAAGTGGATGAGCTGGACCAACAGGGTGAGTTCCTCCGAAAGCAAATGCTAATGGACCTGCCAATGGTGGTAACAGATGAGACTCTGCCCAAGGAATCCTGGCTGGTGGACTTTTGCCGCTCCGAGCGTCAGCAGGGGCGTAAAGTGCTGATCTACCTGCGCCAGACTGGAACGCGCGACATCCAGGACCGCATCCTGCACATCCTGCGGAATGGCAGCGTGCGCGCCGAGGTCCTGACCAGCGGTGTGAACCCACGCAAACGCGAGGAATGGATCGCAAAACGGGTATTTGGATTGGATGCGCTGGTGGTAAATCCAAGGCTGGTGGAAACGGGCCTGGATCTGGTCGACTTCTCCTCGGTGGTGTTCGCCGAGATTGAATATTCCTTGTACACCCTTTGGCAAGCTGTTCGGAGGGTATGGAGGCTCGGACAGACCAAACCCGTCAAGGCGATCTTTTCGGTCTACAACGATGCGATGGAGGCGCGCGCGCTGGCTCTGATGGGGCAAAAGATGAAAGCGGCTCAACTCCTCTATGGGGATGAGGTCGGCGGGGCCATTGTTCAGGAAAGCGACGGGGACATCTTGATGAAACTGGCACGGGAGGCTCTGGATTCAGCATCCCTGCCTGACCTGCAATCCCTGTTTGCAGAGGATGTAGTCGTCTCCAATTCCCCAATGGGTTGTCTTACTGCCCCCAGCGCTCCGTTGCCAGTCCCAGAATTGCCGCAAGTAGCGACCTGGGCAAACTGGATGACACAAAAGGCAGTAGTAAGCCCTGCAAATCGGTCCCGAGCCAAACAATCAACATTCAATCAGATATCGATGTTCTAAACGACACGAGTCCAGACATAATGCCTGGGCTCGTGTATTCTTGAATGGAGGTTCATCATGACAGAAAAACCGAGATGCAAGAAGTGTGGACGGATTCTAAATTCCATGGCAAGTATTGCTCGGGGATTGGGGCCCATCTGCGCTGGTGCGACCGTGAGACAGCAGAAGAGAGCGGTTCCTATTCGGGCAAAGCGGAATTCGGGGAAGGCATATCAGAGCGTTGGTACGAGTGAGAGTCAAGTTTTGCTCTTCACTGGCGAACTTCCAGCCAAACGAGTGAGCAGGAAGGAGTTGTATCAGAGGCGACGCGAGAAGCGCCGTCGCTCCTTCGAGACTCGCCAGGCGTTTGAATGCGGCTTGCTGTTGCCAAAGAAAATGCCGCTGGTGTATGAACCCCTGGAAGATGGCAACTGGAAGGAAAATCCGAGTGGAAGGGTGATTCCCCATGAACGGCTGCAGCAGTACTTGACCCGCTATCGGTTGATATAAACCGCAAAGCCCCTGATTAGTTAAGATCAGGGGCTTTTTTGTTTTAAGTCATTGCCAGCATTGGGAGAGGGAGGCCATTACTCCCACAATCGCCGAATCAACGTTTCGACCTCGGATAATATCTGTTCGGATGGTGGAGCATTGGGAACAAAGGGGAGAATCTGGGTTGCCCATTCCGCCCGTGCGATATTTTGAAGCGGCATGGCGAGGAAATCGGCAGGGCTTTTGAACTCAATGTTTCGCACTGCGCATTTTCGTTCAACCAACCCAGGGATCGGAACAGCGAGCCGTTCCCGGCGGAGGATGGACCAGAGATCAAAGTAATCGCGACAAACGCGGCTTGCGCCCCAACCGCGCGCTTCCAAGCGGGCCTGGCTTTGCAACAATGCACGCAACTTTTCTGCGACAATTTCGGAAAGGGTATACGTTTGAACGGCAACCGTCAGGGGTTCATTGTAGTCATGGAGGATCAGGCGAGATTCCGTCGGAACCAATACGGGTTCGTCCACGGTGACTTCCACTTTGAGACGGCATAGAGGCTGACGCTGGGAAGGGAACTGGACACGCACCAGAAATGCGGCCTGGTCGAAAGGATGTGGTTCCTTTAGGCGAAGCGCTTCCAACTGTACCTGAAACGGCCCCCGCTCATATAGCAATTCATTCATGTGGCGAATGGCTTCGTTCAACCTCTGCTCCAGGTCGGAAATTGCGCCCGTCGAGCGCGTCGAAAAATCCAGATCCTCGGAGAAGCGGTAATCCCGATAATACAGCTTTCGCAATGCGGTGCCGCCTTTCAGCACCAGCCGCTCCCCTAGCCCAGGCGACTCTGCCACGGCTGCCAGCAAGTAACTGAGGGCATAATCCTTTTCCAGAATGTCCAGGCGCACGCCAGTTTCACCGGCGCGATCTTTTAGCAGACGCGTGATCTCAGGCATTCCGCCCACCTTGCAAGTTTTCGATGATGTGCCAGCGGGAATTGTGCTGCCCAGTGGAGCGTGCCTTTGGATCGAGACGATAATAAGTCCTGACCCCCACGGCGCGCAAAGGCTCGATATTTTCCGGTGAAACACCCAGTTGCTCCAGAGTCCAACCCAGGCGCTTGATGACAGCGCCCTCTCCATAGCGAAGCGCGTACTTCACCAATTGCCCTACGCGGATTTGGGCCAGGGCGTTCTCGAATAGTTCGATGGCCGCCACCATGCCCCCGAATATGTCCGCGCGGGCGATCAGATCGAGGGCGGTTCGTTCCGGGTCGGTGATCGCAATTTGCCGCCAGCGGTTGATCCAAATCCTTTGATGCCCAAAAAATCGTTCGGGCGCTGTAAATATGAATTCCACTTCCGCACCTCCCGCCTGCCACACCGATCGCCCGCGCGGACGATAAGCGTGTCCCTGCCGCATCTCGGGTGTGACGATCTTGGTGGGCGTCGAAGCTTGTACCATGCGCGGCAATTGGGTAGTAAATCCGTACTGCGCCAACGCGGACCAGTGGCTGATCGCAACAGGCTGCACCAGGGCGGCGGCAATCGCAAAAGGATGGACTTCTTCTGCAAACAGCGGACTCTTGACCAGGTAGACCCCCCGCTTGAGAATCTCCAACCAGCCCGAACGCGCCAAATTGCTGACCGCGCTCGTGACCTGGCGATTGGTGAGACTCTGCTCTGCTGCCACACGTTGAAGTTCATCCAGCGTGAAGAGCGGGCCGTGCCATTCCACAGCGGCCTGGAGTAATTTAAGTCCCTGAGATTGAGCGTAACTGACGTTGGCGGGAGACATTTGTATATTTTACTACGATAATCATTTAATTATTGATTATCGTAGTAACAAAATAGCACAGTCTATATGAAGGCAGATTAGGCGGACCGTCCATATAGTATCGAGACAAATCCGTATTTTTAAATGGACTTCTTTCGGATTGACGCGAAGCGTATAGCGCAGTTCATCGCGGGTGAGATCGTAGAGACGGGCGTAATAGGGTCTAGTTCAGCATGGGGTTTATTTCGATTATCCTCGAAGTTGAATTTCGCAAATGTCATTTACGATGGTCTTTCAAATATTTTTTCAATCGGGCAGACACTGTTTTTCCAATTTGCTCAGGGTAACCTCTTAAGCCAAGTTCCTTTTTTGCCTCTGAATATGCGGCTTTGTCAAACTCTTTTCGCCATCCTTGCAAGTATCTATAAAACAACACCGACTGTTCCCTTCCCTCGCTGTTCATTACGTAAATAATTTTATTACATCGGGCAAATCCCATGCAGCGAGCATTATCGTCCAAAACAAAAAATATTTGATTCTCCTGATAATTTCGAGCATCCGTTTTCTTGCCTAAATGAATCCATTGGTTTGGGAAACTCATTCCTCTAGCGATTTTTTCTTTGCGAGTCTTCTTGACATTCTCCTTTAAAGTTTCATCGTCAACATAATCACCCACTCTGCAAAATTGATACGTTTCTCCTAAGGGCACCACCCATCTCTTTTGTTTGAATTTGCGTTTTCCAGTCAATTTACTTCGCCCTGATTTTTCCCAGTTACGCCGCTGCCTACGATACTTCTTCGCCTGATTGTATTTGACTTGATATTCATCAAGATATTTACCACCCTCAAGTGCGATCGTAATACGGCCATTCAGGGTTTTTCCAGTTTGTTTGAACACACTTGCGTTGTTGACTATTTCAAGGTTGACTTCCCCTGCGGACGCCAAGCCCTTGGGCGTTAAGTTTGAAGATCCAATAAATACCACGCTCTCTTCAGCATTTTTAAATCTTGCCAGTTTATAATGAAAGCCAAAATCGCCATCAAAGTAAATGGAGAGTTGATTGGGATACTTTGAAGCCAAACTAAGCAGACCTTTTACCGCTCTTGGCTCGGTGACGAAATCGAATCGACCAAGCAGAAATTTTATTTTTGCTTTCCCTGCCAACGCTGTTTCCAATGACGGCTTGATTTGTTGAAATGCGCCAAATGTAAAAAATGCCGAAGCGATGATTGCCTCTTCGCAATCTTCCAATCTCGCGTTGAGACGTTGAGCAAAGGTCTCCTCTTCGGGAATGTAATGATAAATTTCATCATTCATAATTCTGCCTTCATCCTTGACCTAACTTATCCCACGCCTCAAGCACTATGCGTCTCGTCCTGCGCGAAGCGTCCCCAAACTGCTTGACTTCCTTCTCATTCAACACGCGGACAGGTCTTCGCCAGGGAAATCCAAATTCATCCTTCATCCTTGTTGACCTTGCCCATCCCACGCCTCCAGCACTAGACGTCTCGTCCGATACTCCCCAAACTGCTTGATTTCCTTCTCCTTTAGCACACGGAATGTCTCCCCAGGGAAATCCTCGCCGTGGACTTCTTTGGGATCGACGCCGAAAGGCGTGTAGCGCAGTTCATCGCGGGTGAGACCGTAAAGACGGGCGTAGTAGGCATCCAGTTCGGCGCGGAGTTGGGTAGTGTAGTACGGCATTAGCAGAATCCCTAAACACAAAAACACAACATTTACATCTATGACTGCGCCTTGCTTATTCTGGATTGCATTATTGTTTCCATGCCGCCACAACCATAACATTTTGCTTCCAATAAGAAGTGAAGTTCCTTTCCTCCTAGTTCAATTTTTTTCTTCAATTGATGTCGCTCAATTTTGCTGCAAAAGGCGCACTTATATGGTGGAGAGATTTTTTCAAGAAAATCTCCCAATTCATTCATTGTATTGATTATCTTCTCAAATCCATCAGTTATCAATTGATCTTTTTCTGCTTCTAATGCTTTTATCTTTTCTTTGTCAGGATTGACTTCCGAGGCTAGTCTTTCTAATTCTTCTGACAATAATTTGTGTCTGGCAGTCAGTCTTTGGATGAGTATGTCAGGAGCGAAATTAGATTCCTGTTCAAGCCGAGATTCCAAGTCGACGTTTTTTTCCTTTAGCCGCTCTATACGTTGCGATAGTATCCAGTAACCGTATGCCCCGCCAACAAGCATAATTGCGGTGACCGCAGGCCATCCTATCCAACCAGCAATAGAAGTATAAATATCCATTCTTAACCTCCAGAATCAAAATAGCAGCGAAAAAATACCGATTGCTTCAAAAATGGTAAGCCAAATTCATCATTCATCATTCCGCCTTCATCCTTGCTGAGCATCCCACGCCTCCAAAACGAGACGTCTCGTCCGATACTCCCCAAACTGCTTGACTTCCTTCTCCTTCAGCACACGGAACGTCTCGCCAGGGAAATCCTCGCCGTGGACTTCTTTGGGATCCAAGATATAGCGCAGTTCATCGCGGGTGAGACCGTAGAGACGGGCGAAGTAGGCGTCCAGTTCGGCGCGGAGTTGGGCGCGGCGGACTTCGTCCCAGCGGAAGGGTTCGCCGTGGTAGTCGATAAACAGAAATGAGTGATCGAAATAATCAATCAAGATAGGTCATCCAATAAGCACGTTTAAGTTTTTCTAATGGTCTTAAGAGATCAACATTAATTTTTCCTGCACTTAGCAGAGCATCGTGAACTTCATTCTTTATTTCGTCATTGAATTGCCGATTTTCTCTACCCCAAATGTAAACACTCATTTGGGGTGCAAAAATAAAGAATTTAGACGTTAAGTACCTACATCTATATTCTGCATCTGTAAGCTCAACTGATTGACCGTCTATCAGTGTATATCCATCATAATATTCATCGTAAGTCACGTACCTTCCTTGAAAATACGCAGCTTCTTCAACTGTTTTTCCTGGTGGATCGTATATTCCAAATGGTGAATTTGACTCTGTTTGTATGATGACATACTGTCTTTCTGTAGTCGGGTGCTTGTATACCCATAAATCAACAATCTTCGATTCGTTTCCATCGAACACCCACATATCTTTTTCAGGATAGTAAATGACTGGATTTGCATTATGGTGCTGATATTCAGAATTCCACCACAAGGCATATTTTTCGCAATCCTTACCGATTGTGTCCATTACTCTATTTATGTCAACCTTGCTTTTTGCTTGAACATAACCATAAGAACCAGGCATTGCTTTCCTCAATCGAAGATTGAACTCCTTAATCTGTTCAGCTTGTTCATAAGCGAGTTTCAAATCGTAATTTGGTTCGGGGTCTTGCGATTCGGGTTTTATCGCCTGTTGGTCATTTCCTGCGTCTTGAACACCTAAATCCTCTGCGCGACGGTCTAAAGATAACAGGAGCTTTCGATAACCTTCTTCTTCAAACAAATCGACCCATTGCCATTTATTCAAGCGAGTAGGAACAATACAATCATCCAAGCGGACAGGAACCATAAATATTGTGCCTTCAGGTTTTTCATCAGCCACATCCAAAGCAATTCGAAGTTCCTTTTGGACATATCCTTCTTTTGAAACAGAATTTTTTGAAAGGCATGCAACAACTACATCGGCACTTTTAACGGCTCTGGGAATTTCTAATTCCCATTCCTGACCAGGTAAAAGTTTTGCTTCGTCAAGCCACACTTCATAATCACTGTTAGTTAAGCGTTGATAAAGTTCTCTGACAGTTTTTTTATCGTCAGATGCATGGCAAAGAAAAACATTCAGTTTTCTAATGTCTGCCATAGATTATTCCACCTTCATCCTTGTTGACCTTGCCCGTCTCACGCCTCCAACACCAGCCTTGACGTCCGATACTCCCCATACAAGCGAACTTCCTTCTCCTTCAGCACACGGAACGTCTCGCCAGGGAAATCCTCGCCGTAGACTTCTTTCGGATCGAGAATGTAGCGCAGTTCGTCGCGGGTAAGACCGTAGAGACAGGCGTAATAAGCCATTCTGCTTTCCTATGCATTTTGTTCAAGCAATTCGGGATTATTGAACAAATGCCGAACAATATCATCTAGCAAGCCTATTGCTCCTATTGATAATTCAGTCTTTCGCATGAAGAAGGCTGCGGAACCACCATGGACAATATTGTTTCGTAATTGGTAAAGCACATAAATCAGTTGTCGAAAAAATTTCTGTTTGTCTCGTGGCAGGTGATCGTCATCAAGAACCAACTCAAGTGAATGATATTGAAATAGAACCGTACCGTCATTCAGAAAAACTCGACTGTCTATGCTCGCGATACCGTGCAGCTTGGATAGATCAATTGAATAGTCGTCTCCATCATGCTGAAACTGAACGGATTGCGTATGCGGAGGCTGCTGAACTTCAGGAGTTCGCCGTCCCAAGTAAGTAATAAACTCTGAATGATCTCTAAAAATATTGGCAATCAATTGATTTTGTTGTGCCAATCGTCGGGAAATAAAACGGAGCTTGTCATCCTCACTTCCTCCGCGAATAACAGGTTTGATCATTCCATCATCATTATTGACCCTTTTCAATTTCACTTTTGGGTAATCCGCAACGTTATACAGGGCATTGAAGACCGCCCAAAGCGCCATATATCGTATGCTTTGGGGAGCATAGCCATCCAATGGGCAGTATATACTCTCATACCATTGACGGACATCGTTTACTCGTTCGCGTTGATAGTCTGATAGTGCCATATACGTTATCCTTCCAGCTTGTCCCAGGCTTCTAATACCAACCATCTCGTCCGATACTCTCCAAACTGCTTGACTTCCTTCTCCTTCAGCACGCGGAACGTCTCCCCAGGGAAATCCTCGCCATAGAGCTCTTTCAGGTCGAGAATATAGCGCATTTTATTCGATATCTTCTTCCCCATCAGGATCAAAGGTTGAATAATCATAGTATGCATTTGGTGGGGCAAATTCAATATCGGAGTCATCCAACATTGAATTATCTTCGTCAACTGCCAGTGAGGAATCCTCTTTATAGTCTTCGATGGATATATCCAATATATTAGCTGATGATAAGTCCGCTGGTGAAAGCTGATATGCCAAATTAAAGAAATCGTACGAATTCAAATCTGCCTTCTCATAAAGTGTGACGTAAAGATTCTCTTCTTCCTTTGTCGGCGCGCGCCCAATTTTCTGACGAAACAGCGTTGCGATCCTCTCTTCGATATCATATTCATATAATTCCCAAAGATCCTTGGGGGTTAAAAGCTTTTGAATCTTGCGCAAGGAAAATTCTGCCGAAGGGATACAACTCATTGCATGTATAACATCTTCAACAGTATGTTCTCTTAATATGGACCACAATGTAGACCTTTCATTTTCAGTAGGAGCACGATTTGCCTTTGCCCAAAAATACTTATTTACTCTCAAGGATATCGGATGGGGCACTCCACAGATCGCTGCTGTGTTTGATGGTCCAAGTTCTTGTTGAATTTTTTCAACCGTAGCCCAGTCTCTCAGACTCGCAAAATTCAGCCAATCCTGAAACAGTTCTACCATTTGTTCCTCAGACAAATCTGTTCTTGAAGGAATAAATTGGACGGCACATTTAACTAGAGCCACACCATATTTACGTATTGCTCCGACAATTGCAGACTCAAATGCAGTAGTGATCTTGCTTGGTTCAGCTTTTGACCTTAGTTGCGACAGAATTGGTGCAGCCAAATCTTTCACTTCTCTTTCCAATGATATGGTTGCACCCGCCAATCGGATTGCGACAGAAAACTTTTCGGGCGACCATGTTTTTTCTGCAGTCTCTTTATCTGGAATAACTCCTTTGATGGAGGGAGGCAGAACTGTCCTTACACCACAGTGTTGAAGCAACATTTTTGCAACATCCTGCATATTGGCTGACCTTGAAAATCTGATAGCCGAAATCAGATTATTTGTGCCATAAGTATGTTGAAAGTCTTTGATTTGTTGAATTTCAATTGGAGTTAATTTCTGTCTCTTTTTTATGGATAGGGCTTTTACTGCTACATTGTTATCCGTCATGATCAGCCTCCAGAACCAAACTGGCAAGGTTACTTTTTATTTTATCCCGGTCAGGGTTTGCTTTCTCTTTACGAAAAGTCAACAAAATCTGCTAAATGCACACTTACATAATCAGCTTATCCCACGCCTCCAAAACGAGACGTCTCGTCCTGTACTCCCCAAACTGCTTGACTTCCTTCTCCTTCAGCACGCGGAAGGTCTCGCCAGGGAAATCTTCGCCGTGGACTTCTTTGGGATCGAGAATATAGCGCAGCTCATCGCGGGTGAGACCGTAGAGGCGGGCGTAGTAGGCATCCAATTCGGCGCGGAGTTGGGCGCGGCGGACTTCGTCCCAGCGGAAGGGTTCGCCGTAGTAGCCCATGTCTTCGGCGAAGGGACGCAAGTCGTTGGCGGTGTAGACGAGTTCGAGCACGCGCGGGGTGATGAAGTCAATATCGGCGGGGGTGTATGCGCTTGGTGGCAGGATCGGGAGTTGATCTATATGAAAATAACTGATGTCAGTACCGCCAATTTTTTGGCGCGCAATGTAATCCCAGCATATTGAGTTCAAATTAGCTAACAAAAAAGAGGTCATGAGAATATATTCATCTTCAATAAAAATCAGTGGCGCTTTGTCGCTTACTCCAACTCTTGGAAGTATAGTAGCTACAAATGTTCTTTCAAGTTTTGCACTTGAGGTTTTTCTATAAGCTAATAGCCAATTTTTGGCCCACTTATTTCCAACAGTTTTTTCTACCTCAGATTTCTCAATCCAAAATTGTGGTGTTACCACATAGGAGGGGTCTTGATGGTTTTCTAAAGGCATCTCAGGCAATCCTCTTCCGCCTTTACCTTTTATTTTTCCTTTTAATTCATATGAAGCAAATCTATGATCAAAGTGCCAAAATAATTTGGCCTCATACAATGGAACCGTTTCCTTTTCTTGTGATTGCTTAAATAAGTGTGAATCAGTTGCCATATCAAACATTCTGTTATATGAAATTTTCCAAGGATTTTCCTTAGTTTCCTCATTTCGCATTACTGGAAATCTATCGTATATGGCCTTAGTTAATGCGTAATCAAATTTTGTCCTAAAGAGTGGCGATGTTATTGTATTAGGATTAAACAATTTCAATTCATCTAGGGACAGTGGAACGAACCTATCTGTTTGACCCATTTGGTGGAAAAACCTTAAATAATAAGAGAAAACAGGCTTTTCCGCCTTCAAGGCTTTTCCTCCCATTACTAATGCACAAAAGCGAACAACATTTGCAATTCCAGGAAAAATAAAATCTTCATTTTCAAATCCAGTTAAAGAAATTAGTTTTCTTTGGAAAATTAGAAATTTAAAAAATTCCTTCAACTGATCGTCGGTAGCTACTCCAGTAGGAACGACAATTCCTGCTGCTCCACTTTCTGAGATTCCTTTGACCGCTAATTCAGCAAACATTGCAAATGTATTAACATCACCTACGCCAGTAAAGGGGAATCTATTACTTTGACGAATAAATTTGCTTTGGGACTCAAGTCCATGCTTTGCAAATTTGAATTCATTCCAAAGCAAAGGGTTAGACTCTCGCAAAGAATCAATAAGCTTTTGTCGCATTGCTTTAGTCAGTGCCCTTGCAATTTGTGGGTCGCGGACTGCGAAAAATTCTTCTTCTTGTAATTTGATTCGTTCCCACGGCGGATTGCCCAGTACACAATCAAAACCTGGATTCTCACCAGAGAAGACTTTCGGGAATGCCAGTTCCCAATGGAAAAATTTCAAGCGTTCTGATAGTTCCTTCACGCGTTCCACCAGACGCGAGTCCAATTCGCCGCCGTTGCGTAGTTGGATGAGTTCCTGCTGGGTCGGCGCGAGCATGGACTCACCGTCAGCCTTGGGAATGTTCCAGAAAAACGCAGCAGTCCACAGGTCAAGTTCGAAGCGGTTCTTCAGATATTCACGCGTGGCGTGGTAGTCGTCAAATGCTTTCGCTTTGGCTTGCACCTGAGTCGAGTCATCCTCTGGCATGGCGTCCACTTGCTCGGCTCGTTCTGCCAGCCAGCGCGCAAGGTCATCCATGCTGGTCATGTGCGTCACTTCAAAACGGAATCCCAATTGACCCGCTTTATCGGCGTGGCTTCCGCCGCGTTCGCGCTTGTTGCGTTTCTTCAGGGCAGAGGATGTGGCTTTATCGTCGCCAAAGGCGGGGTTGAAGGCTTCATCGGGGATTTCGGAAATATCCAGGTTCGGCGAAACGCCCACGAGACTATCGCCGCACTGGATGTGCGCATCTAAAAACGAGAGCGGCTTGCCTGGCTCAAGCGCTTCCATCCACAGGCTCACCTTGCACAGTTCCACCGACATCGGGTTGATATCCACGCCATAGATACAGTTCGAGATGACCGACCGCAGAGCGGAGCGCGTCGCCTCGGGGGCAGGCTCGCCCTCGCCCGTGCGCACGGTTGCCAGCCGACGCGCCAAACGGTGCGCCGCCGCCACAAGAAAGTGTCCCGAACCGCAAGCGGGGTCAACCACTTTTAGATTGAGGATTGCCGCCTGCTGATCTTCGATGGACGTGCCCGCACGCTTCAATGCCTCACCGATAACTGGTTCCAGCGCCGAATCGATCAGCACCTGAATCAGACTGCTTGGCGTGTAATAACTGCCCGTGGTTTTGCGCTCGCTCCCGCTCACCGCCGTCAACTCGAACGTCGCCGCATCCGTATTGATCAGCGGGTGCAGTTCGAGCAGGCTTTCGTAAATACTGCCCAGTTCCTCAGAACCGAGATTCTTATAATCCACCACGCGCCGCACCCGCCCGTCTTGCGAGAACGCCAGCGAACGCACCGCATCCAACAGCGCCGCATTCGACAGTTCGCAATCAGCCAGAGCGCTCATCGCCGAACGCGAAAACAGGAACCCGCCCAGCGCAGGCAGACCCAACTCAGGCGCGCCCCCGTTCCCCAATTTATCCATCACCAGTTTGAGCGCCACGTACAGGTCAGCATGACGACTCCCGCGCACGCGCTCCGCCATCCTTCGCAAACGGGCAGTGGAATAATAATCCGCGTACCGTTTGCGCGCTTCGGCATCCGACGCGGGGTCATACAGCAACTGGCGGTCTTCGGCAACGAACAGGAAGATGAGACGATAGACCAGCCGCAACAACTGACGATACAGATCCAGAGTGGATACCGCGCCCGACTTCAAAGCGCTTCGCAACGACCCGTTAGCGGGGTGCCCGATAAAGCCTTTACCCAACGCCTCGATCGCTTTCTCCACCCCGCCGCGCAACCCTTCCAGCGCACAAGTACCGCGTTCTTGAGCCGCTTTTGACCACTGTTCCAACCAGCAATCTGCCCCTGCTCTCTGCTCTCTACTCTCTACTCTCGATTGATGACACACCAACCACAACACGACGAAGTCCGCATAGACTTCGCCGTTCATCATCGCTTCCAGATCGAACTCCAAATACGCCTGACGCGTCAAACTTGCGTTATCGCGCAGCACCCGCATCCGCAACCCGTTCGACACAAATCCCCATAACCGCTCAGGACTGCGATTGAGCAACTCCTGCACCAAACTATGCGGACTCGCCTTCGCCGCCCCCGTCACCCCCGCCGAACGACGGTCAAGTTCCGCGCCACAACCCACCAAATGAATCGGCACCTCATTCCACCCATGCGAAATCGCATACGACTTCCCCTCGATCTCAATCGCCTTCGTGATCTGCAACCGCCCATAATCCAACTCATCGAACAGCGGCAGCAACCACTTCTCGCGTGTTATGGTAGTTCCAGGGTCATTCTCAGGCAACCTCTCCCGCCCCGCCGAAAACGCCGCCCACGCCCCCAACAACCGATTCCACGAACGGTTGATCGCCTCATTGAGCTTCTCGCCTGAAAGGTGATAACTCTCAGGCGTCAACCCGCCGAGATCGTGGTCAGATTCAACAATCCGCTGGAGGAGGTCAACGGGGAGCAGCGCGCCTTCAGCGCGGATGGTGAGGAAGGGGGTGCGGGAGGAGGATGGCATAAATTTGAAGTTTTAACCTTTAGGCGAGAGTATTTTGCCCCAATTTTTTAGATACATAAAACGCCAGCTAAATATCCACATCAATTTACCAAACTTTGTGGCAGGGTTGTTGAGGCGAACGTACAAAAGCTGCATATAAAAGAAAATATCCGTAATAAACCTTTTTACAGGGCTGGCACCTATGGATTTACCTAAGATATCAGACCACTTAATTAGGAGGAAATCAATTATAGAAATGTCAATCTCTCCACCGATATACTTTTTATGTTCCTGCAAATAGAGATAAGCATCTTCGTATTTTCTGGCTCGCCAGCAAACAAAGCCATAACCCGCACCATAGACTATTTCAAATCCCTCAGGTTCAGAAATACGTCTGGCTAGATTCAGTGCTTTCTCAAGATAATCCAAAGCCAAGTTGTGCTTATTTTGATAAGAGTTTATCCACGCAAAGCCAAACACCAATAGGGTTAATTGTTGATAGAGATCGCCTGTTTCCAAGGTGATTTGATAGGCTTTTTCGAAGTACGGTTGGGCTATTGAATACTGTCTTGTATCTCGGTATAGATATCCAAGGTACTGAGAAGCATTCATAATCATTCTTTTATCATTTAGTTTCTCAAACTCTTCAATGCTGGTTTTGAAATATTTTTCCGAACCTTCTACATCTCCAACGAGTCTTAACGCAGAACCTATGTAGTAGTGCGTAATTCCGACACCATGTTTATCATCAATTTCCTGAAAAGTTTCAAGAGCTTTTTTATACCAGTTTATAGCTTTTCGAAATTGGTAAGTCTTTGGGTTACCATAAAAATCTCCTATGCCATAAACGATTTCATAAGCATAATTTCGCCTATCTACAATTTTCTGATAAACATGGACTGCCTTCAGATAATGTTTTTCAGCATCTTTGTTTTGCCAAAGCCGTTCGTAAACAATGCCCAATTCATGATATACCGAAGCAAGCAAGGGTGTTTCGTTTAGGTCGCCGAGGATCTGTAGCGCCATCTCAGCATACTCAATCGACTTTGTTGATAATTGCCACGACCTGTAAATCATGCTTAAATTCAACAAAATAACGGCACGGTACTTGTCCAACCCTATACTAGGGCATAAGTTTAGCGCTTCAATGAAGTTCTCTTGTGCTTCCTTTGTTTTTCCCCAATAATGATGAATTCTTCCAATTTGTATCATACTTAGTACTTGAGGGTATTCCGTTTCATTGCTTGCTTGGTTCTTTAAATAGATCAAAGCTAAAGCTTCTTGAACTAATTGGTGCAAATAGCGATAAACAACTTTGTCGCCATCATTCTTGACATTCATAACCAGCCCAGCCGCTTCAGCAAAGATGAATGCACTTAATAACTGATTTTCTCCTGAAGAAGTGTCTGTATTGTTTTCACCAGGTTTAATATTCTTTACAGGAATCCCAATGGTTGATCCTATCAAACCATCATCCATTGCCTCATAAGAAAATTTTCCAATCAACCCAACAATTTCATCTGTGTCTTTTCCCTGTTTTACAGATTCTCTGTTCAACGCTGCTCTGCAAGTAAATTGAACAAGTTCAAAACGATTTGAAGGGATTTTTTCCCAACCTTCTTGCACTAAACGAATAAGACTTCTTAGAAAGAATGCATTTCTGGCCAGATTTCTAAGATCAGGCTGTTTTTCAAGAATCTCATCGAGCATAGGACTTTTGCTTCCTAAGTGTTTTTTCACAAGTTCAGATATTTGTTGATCACTCAAGGGCAGTATCCTGAATTCTCTCCAACCTGGTAAATGAATATATTCGGAAATCCGACATGAAAGAACCAATTGGCTGTTTGCATCTTTGGATAAAGATAAAATACTGCCTTCTCTTGGATCAATTACCTTGTTTTCTGATGCTTTTTTGTCCCGCAAGTTGGCAGGTAAATCCTGGCTCTCTTGTTCTCGGTGAGGCAGTTCGTTTAATCCATCAAGGAAAATAAGTAAATCCCCATCGACCAATAAACTTTCAAATTTGTCACGGGAAAGTGCTTTACTTTCATAAAATAAATCAATAAACTCTTGCCATAAGAAATCTTTAGCGAGTACTTCTTTTTCTTGCCAATGGCTCAACGAAGCCCACACAGGAAGCAGATTGCTTTCATAATTAAGGAATTTTTCAATTTGGCGTAAAATTAGATAGCGCAGTGATGTTGTCTTTCCTACGCCAGGGTCACCGAGAAGCACTATCCGACGATGATCATTTAGACATTCCTCTATCGCTAGTGGCTGGGTTTCCGCCTCATAACTTTCGATAAGAATGCTGTATGCTGAACGTAAGGTTTGTTGAAGAGTAAGCAAAGTGTCTGGGTCTTCATTGGAAAGTTCACCAACGGATAACAACACATGTTGGTCTTGGCGGAAAACTTCCAAGATGTTTGCGCGAAGATTTTCAAGGTATTTTCTAAGATGGATGGGGATATCGCCAACTTTTTTCTTGGGCTCAGGAGTTGCTGAAGCATCATTCGCTGAAACTTCAGTGAAGCCAACTTGCTCAATAATTGGACGGCCCAAGCCATTGAGAAGAGCATCCGCAATGTTTTTTGTATTTCTGTCTATGGAATCCAAGGTGCTCGATATCTGCTTTACTTCATTTTCGATTCCAAGAAGAGCGGTGGTGCCTATCTTTTGCCGTATCTCTTCATCAATTGAAATCATTTCCGCTTTTAGGATGGAAATGTAAGCAGTAACTGCTTCTTGCCGTTTTTCCTCCTCAATTTTTGGAAAATCCCTACGGAATTGCTGCAATAAATATTCTTGAAAAGCAGAATCTGCAGGGTTCTTGGAAAATCCCCAGAAATGCGAGCGAGCAGAATCCAAGTCGAACAGGGAAAGTTGAATCAGCCCCTTGGCGACATCCAAATTTGGATACTTCCTAATAAATCGCTTTTCGGCTCTTTCTAAAGCTCCACTAAGTTTGATATACAACTCGTGATTTTTGTATGGTTTTGCAATTTCTTCAATCGCATCTTTTCCCAAAACAGGTTCAACAATATGCTGGATGATTCCAACGGTAAGTTTTCCAAAATTTGGAAACCGATCTTCTATTTTGCTTTGAGGTTTAGAATTAGGCATATTGAATCTACACCTTCGGCAAATACACATAAATCCCAAGCACATCGGGCGGGAGGTTGGGTTCCACGTGTGTCTGCACGCCTTTTTGTTTCTCCGGCATCAATCCGCTGAGATCGAGACCATTTTCCACGATCCGCTGGAGCAGGTCAACAGGAAGGAGCGCATCTTCGGCGCGGATGGTCAGAAAGGGTGTACGATGATTGGTCATGCTATTTTACCCAAACGCTCAACAAGAAAAGTCTGTGGAGAACCATCTCCTTTTTCAACTTCTCGGTTGCGCTTTTCCAATTCCGGCAAAGAAAGATTTTCATTTATTGCTATTTTCCATTGAGAAGCTAGACGATTAAAAATGTCAACTCCATCGAAAAAAGTTTCATTGCTCACATAAGCAATGATATTTTCCAGATTGAGATCGAGTATATAGCGATTGAACGATAAGGCCGCAATTAAGGTATCTAAAAGCAGTTTTTGAATATCGTCCAATGCTTTGGATTTCTCTTCAGGAGTAAGAGTTGGAATTTGCTTTACCAACGTCACTTGTATCTTAGCTTTCAAAAGCCTTATCTGTGCCACATAATCCCAAATTCCAGCGGATACAGCTTTTTTCTCCAAAACCCGTAATCTTGGAGACAAATCGTTGAGAATGTTTTGTCTATAATCACATTCAGCCATCCCCAACTCTGCCCGCACGATCCCAACCAAATAAAAAGAATCTTCCGATAATTTCAATGCTGTTTTAAAGTAGTGACGGGCAGATTCGATATCCTCATGTTCCAAAAACAGAATACCAGTTTGGTTGGAATATTTTGAAATTATCGATTTTCGTTCGTATCGTGCTGTATCTTGCTGAAGTAACTCATCTGTTAATCTTCTCAATAAAAGAAGATCTTTATCAATAAAAGCAATATTGCAGCGAGCAAGGTTTTGTAAGTACGAATCATTTGCAGATGTGGCGAATTCGTATGAATGCGTTGACGCCAGCCTGGCATCTTTGAGCCTATTCTCATGAATATAAATATGAGCCAGGTATCTATTCGCCAGGGCAGAATATCGAACTGGATGTGATTGTTTTTCGAATTGGATCAGGCATTCTTTTAGGATGTCTTCAGCTTCAGAATATCTACCAAGAAAATAATAAGCACGGGCTAACTCCACTTGCATCCTGGGCAGGTCTGTCCCTTCGAGCAATTTACATGTGCCTGAAAAATCTCCAATGATTCGAAGGTAAATAGCCAAGAACCTTTTGCTGGTCATCAAAACCAATTCATCTACAGGGGAAAGCTGCTTTAATTCGCCATTTTCGTTTTGATTATGGTTTTTCCAGAGAATATCGACGGCTTCGCTTACTTTGCCCATATTGAAAAGCGTAATTCCCAAACTTGTACGTGCAAAGAGTCCCAACTCGGGATCGTTGGCAAAACTTGTAAAAACCTCGATTTTACGAGAACGTTTCGGGTTGATCCTTCCCTCAAAATAGGCAATCCATTTCTTGTATTTATCTACAAACCTTTCAGACTCGCGAGCAAGGCCCAAAAATATCGGCATATTTTCTGGATAATTAAGCTGAGCCTCTTCCATGGCAGTTTTTAATAATTCAAGTGCATCTCGATCAACCGATTGAAATTTATGGTAAAGGAAATTCTCTGTTGCTGTTTGCCAGAGTTGAGAGAATTTTTGATTTTGAGCTTCCAGGTTCCTTACTTGAATTGCATAATGGGCAGCTGCTTTTTTATGGTAGTTGTCATAAGTCTCCGGGGATCGAACAAATAATTCCTGGCAAATCCAATCGCGTATACTGTCATGAAGCGCCAGCATATAATCTCCCCTCCGCACAATTGGAAAAGAAGATCTGATCTCCCGGTATGCCTTTTTTGCCATATCCCGATCTGTCATTGCAGCGAGAGTATCCTCGTTGAATGTTCGTAATATCGCGCTGAATTCAAGAGCTTCCCCCCATTCCTTAGACCTGGCTTCTCTTAGAATTTTTTCGAGCAGGTTATTGATTACATCATGACCTTGTGCTTCGAAGCCTTTCATCCCGTATTGCCGCACTACATACATTGAAAGAGAGAGAGCCAGCGGTAGACCTTTGCTAAAACGATAGATCTCCTTTAGATCTTGAACTGATATTTCCTGAATGGGTTGTTCGCCTTGATAACGGCGTAAGCATTCAAGCGCATCCGATTCCTGCATCGTTTTCAATTCAAAAATTTGGACAGAACTTAATAAGTTGTTCCAATATAGTGATGGCGGAGTTCGGCTGGCAACCACGACCACAACATTCGACGATAATATTTTTTCCGTCAATTCAGAGACCCAGGAATCAAGTTTTTCCGCCTGTTCAAAGGTGTCAAAAATAATGACGATACGTTTTCGCAGGCTTACCTTCTTAATATCCTCAATAAAGGAGGAAGTTAATTGACCTTGTGGCTCCAAATATAATTTAGCGTCATCCTCGGACATTTGAGAGCGAAGGGAGTCGATTAGCTGTCCGACTGATTCTGGACCAACCGCTTTTGCAATCGGACTCACTCCTGGAATACCAATTTCCCCAATAGTGCTGGTAATTATTCGCGCTAATTGCCCGCTTGTTTTCAGCGCAGTCTCTTGAAGACTAGCCTGAATACGCAAATAGGTTGCTAAATCACGCTCGAATTTTTCAAGGTACAATCCTTGCTGCTTCAATTGTTCCGAGAAGACTCTCAAGATATTAGCAATCTGGTTCTCTTTTTCGCAACCAATACTGGCGACTGGCAGTTTGCGCGACAACGCAAGCGATGTGAACTTTTCTAAAAGCCACGACTTTCCTACTCCTCCCATACCGAAAAACCATAATATTTTAACCGTTGAAAATTTCGCATCATGATAAGAATCGCGGTTTAGAACATTTTTATCAAAAATATCAATTTCATCTTTTCTTCCTGTGAACAGATTTTCGATTCTATCGTTTTGAATAGCAGACAAATTGAATCCGCTGGTGGATTTACTTCTCTTCTTCCGCATGCTAAAAACGGAGATAAAAGCAGCAATAATAATTACTACGATTCCAAAAATTATCAAGGATCGAACTGGGAGGTTTGTTATATTTCCTCTTACCAAATACCAACCACTTGTCAGCGCACTTAAAATAAGCGCGATAATGACTCCAGTGAAAATCTCGTCAAGCAATTTGCTCGTTTTTTCTTTCAACCAACGCATACTAAACATCCATTTCAAATTTAAATTTTGGGCAAATAAACATAAATCCCTAGCACATCAGGCGGGAGGTTGGGTTCCACGTGGGTCTGCACGCCTTTTTGTTTGGCGGCAATTCTCATCCGCTGGTGGGCGTCCAGCAGTTGGTCGCCCAATTGTTTGGCAGTCTCATCCAAATGCGGGCGCAAAGCGTCAAAACCATCAATCACCTTTTGCACAAAATCACGCGTCTGGTCGGGGTTCACATTCTGGTCTGGAGCAGCTTGCAAGAGTTTCTCGGCTTCTTCCTTCTCCAACCACACCGCATTTTCTGGTGATCCCGTGAAGGCCAGCAGTCCGCACTCTTCTGCCAGCAGCGGTCTGCTTTCCTCACCCTTCTTTTCCTTGATGATGTGGTAACGGAAACGTACCAGCAAGACCGTCGTGCGTTTCTCCACAGCCTTCGTGCGAATCACGCCGCAACGGCGGGCGGGATTCTTTATGTCTTTGCCATTCAACGGATCGAGCGCGCTTTCCAAAACGAACGCTGAAAGGCTCTCGATCAACGGGTGGGTGCGGGTCAGGAAGTATTCACCGTCTTTGGTGTTCACGTCAAAGCGTGCCGAGAACTTTGGCTTATATCCCGATCCCAGCGATTGGTTGAGCAGGTCTTTCAAACCCTGCGGCGCTTCGGTCAAGTCCGCTTGCAGGGTCTCTTTGGCCTGAACATGAGCGCCCACCATTTGCAGGGCATTGCGGGTGAAAGTCTCTACGTCCACGCCTGAGCCAACCGCATCCTGCGCCGATTGCAATTCGCGCGAGACCTCTTCCACTTTGATGTTCTCCTGTGCAAACAAAGTCCGTGAACGCTTTTCACGCTCGGTGACAGCATCCCACTTTCCGTATAAGTCTTCGCGAGTAGGCTTCATATATTCTTCAAAACCAGGCAGGTAATTATCCATTGCGCTTGGCTTGGACTTGAGCAGCAAGCCCTCAAAGATCGCTTCCACCACCTTTTCAGTATCCACTGGTACAGGCACAGAAATTCCCAGCGAACTGCGGATCGTGCGATGTTTCCTCAGCAACACGTCCAGTACTACGCCGTCAATCTGGTTGTCTGTGCCGTAGTAGGTCAACACGCGCACCTTTTTGGTCTGCTGACCAAAGCGATCCACCCGTCCCTCGCGCTGCTCATGGCGGGTGGGATTCCATGACAGGTCATAGTGAATGACCGCATCGAAGTCTCTCTGTAAGTTGATTCCCTCGCTCAGGCAGTCTGTGCATACCAGCACCCGTTTTTCAGACTCGGCAAGCTGCGCCACGCGCAGTTCACGCTCATCAGGGGGGAGCGTGCCCGTTACCGAAGCCACTTCCACGCTCTTGGGCAGCGCATCGCACAAAGCATTAGCAACGTAATCCGCAGTTGGGATAAAGCGGCAGAACAGAATCGGGCGGTAGCCATCCTTGATTAAGTCCTTCACAATCTTGATAACCTTGTTTAGCTTCTCGTCTTTTTCGCCGTTCAAAGAGTCCGCGATCCGTGCCATCTCCATCAATCTGCGGCGGTTGGATACATTCTCATCTTCTTCACCGCCAAAGTCACTCCCAGGCGCTACATCCATACCTTCCGCCGCCTCATCCTCCATATCAAGAATGGTGCGCTTGCCGATTTCGTCCGCTTCTTCAGGCGTTTCCGCTTCCACGGTTGCGGCTCGGTTGCGCAGGGTTGCCGCCGCCGCGGCAGGGCTGGAAGCCAGCGAACGCAGCAACGCCAAAGCAGACCACCATTTCACCCGCAGATGAAACTGGTTCTTGCTGGTGTCCTTTACATCCCGCACAGTCTCGCGGGCATATTCCAAAACCCGATCGAACAACCGCTTGTATTCGGGAGATAATTTATAAGTCTCTTCCGCCTCCTCCCGATCGGGGAAGGGGGTATCCGCCTGCATGTAATGACGAATATCTGCGCGGCGGCGTTGGATGAAATGCGCAGCCAGTTTGCGGCGGTGTTTTTCATTCTCCACGCCCGTCAGGTCATCGGGCAGGTTCTCGAAATCATCATCGAGCAGGGTCAGCAGGGAACGGAAGGCGTCTTCCTTTCCGCTGTGCGGGGTCGCGGTCACCAAAAGCATGTGCCGATTGGGATTCTTTGCCAGTCCGCTCACCAGTTGATAGCGCTGGTGCCTTCCGCGTCCTTCCGCGCGAGCAGTGGTGTGCGCTTCGTCAATGATGACCAATTCAGGACAGGTTCGCAAAAACTCATCGCGCCGTTTATCGGTCTTGATGAAGTCCATCGAAACGATCACAAACGGATGCAAGTCAAAGAGCGATTGTCCGAGTGACGCGTTGCGTTCCAGTCTTGCTGCCGTGCCGGGCAGCACCAACTCCGCCTCGATATGGAACTTGTCACGCAATTCCGCCTGCCATTGCTCCGCCAGTTGGGGCGGGCATAGCACGGCCAGTCTATCCACCTCGCCGCGGTCGAGCATTTCGCGGGCAATTAGGCCTGCTTCCACCGTCTTGCCAATACCCACGTCGTCCGAGATCAACACGCGCACAGGGTCGAGTTTCAATGCCATCAACAGCGGCACAAGCTGATAAGGCCGCGGCTCGAAGGCCAGTCGCGCAAATGAACGGAAGGGACCTGCGCTGGAACGGAATCCCAACCGAACCGCATCCCGCAACAAGCGCGCCGAAAGATAATCGCCTGTCTCGGACGGATCAGGCAACTCAAAACGGGCAGGCTCCACCTTCTCCAGCGGCAGGAAAACCCCTGCAATCTCCTCATCGGTCCCGCCGAGGGGGCGCAGCACAAGCGTCTGCTCGTCAGAATCAGGCAACACCACCCACTCACGTCCACGCGCTTTGACCAGGGAGCCGACAGCAAAGGTCATGACTTCACTCCAAAAATATGTGGATGCCTGGCAATGATCTCTTCCCAATCATCCTTTACACCAAACCGCACAACAGAAAAACCAATATCCTCCATACACTCTGTCTGGATGGCATCCCGCTCTCCGCGTGTGGGGAATTGGTGATGAGGTCCATCCACATAAATGGCCACACAATCCTTTTCATACAGGAAGTCGGGCCGAGTGCTGCAATTCTCCATCAATTTCTGTGCATGGGAAGGCAGGGTCAGGTTGCGCTGTTCCATAAAATCCAACCACTCGTGTTCAAGGTCAGACTGGCACAGATTATGCAGCCGTTTCAAGTGTTCTTCGCGCGACAAGGCCGAAGGTGAAGTTTTTGCCATCACCCCGCTCAAATCCATCAACACATCCCTGATGAGTTTCCGATCCAGCAAGCGATGTTCGCCCTGATTGAAATAGCTCATCAGACAGTTGTAACAGGCAGCTTCACAGGCTTCGTCAATCCCTTCCGCGTGCAATTTATCCTCACCCGTCTGCGGGTCAAAGTGGCATAGCTGTAAAGCCAGTTGCGCGACGTCCGCAAAGCCATTCGGGTCATCGAGCAAACGGCGCAAGACTCCCGCGCCACCCTCGGCGGATTCGTAAAACAAAATCATCCTGCGGACTTTCACAGAAGGCAACGGCTCTGCCGAGAGTTCATTATCTTCCAGTTGATATTTGATCTGAATGGCTGATTTCAACGCCGCTTGGAGCGAAGCCATTTGTTTTTCATCCAAATCGATGGACGGCTCGAACAACAGGCTGTTCTTCGTATCTTCCACAAACGGAATGACCCGCTTCGTGCGCCCCGAAAGCGGATTATCCTGAGCGTCCTTTTGTTCGTCCTTTTCCTTCGCCCAATATCCACGCTCGATATCCAGCACAAACCCCAACTGCGATTGATTGGCGCGGCGCTTCCACCCGACGTTGATTCGGGAAATCGTCGCAGCGCTGGCATAGGTCAACCTGGCAAGTTCTTCGCCATCCTTGAGCAGCACAGCCAATTGCGCAGAAAGGTCACCTGTCTGCGTTTCCTGAAAACGAATCGCGGTGCGGATCTCATATCCCTGCCGCATTCGTTCTTCCTCATCCGAGCTAATTCGGTCGCGTCGTTTGGTCGAAACATTCTGCAAACGGAAGAGCGGCGTGATAGGCGGCTGCAACTCCGCATGGCAGCGCTCACAACGGTCCTGATTACCTGTCGTTTCAGGATGGAAATATCCGCAGGCGGGACAATGCTTTGCCTGCATGGTCGCCACGCCATCCGCGTTTTCCGCCACGGGCAGGTTGACCTTGCTGATCGTATAGCGCGACCCCTCGTGATAGATGATGGACTGCGGGCCAAACTCTGAGATTGCCAAAAAGCGCGGGCGGGACAGGAATTCATCCTTGTTGCCACGCAACCGCCGAGCGGGAATGAACGCTGAAAGCGGCAGACGCGGGAAACTATACCCAGGCAGGAATCCTTCGCTGGCAAAATAGCGATAGGAATAAAAATCAGACTGCACCAGATTTTTCGAGTCAGTTAACAACTCAAGTTGGCTTTCCGCTTCTGAGCGTAACCGCTTTGCCTGCTCTCGATCCTGCGCAGGGCGTGACATGTCATTGATGATTTTCTGCTGGGAAGTCTGCTGCCCTTTGGCAGCCAGATACAATCCACGCCAGCGTTGACAGGCTTGATTGAAACTATTGGGGATTTGGTTGATCACGCCTTCCAGCCAGGCGTCACTGAACCAGTCTGTTTTCTTGAGTTCGTCTTCCACTTCGCTCAAAATTCTCTTGGTTCTTTGGAAGGCCTTTTTTCTGGCGTCGTCAGAGTCCAAAGCGTTCTGGACAAAATCCAAAACATGCAGCGTGGGATTGTCACCTGAAATATCGAGCAGGTCTTTCAACGATCTGCCAAGACTCAAATTCGATTCGGCCAGCCAGACCGCGTGAACATGCGCACGCAGCAAATCCTCGTTGGCAATATCCAGCCGCGGCGGCGTCACTGCGCCTGCCACCATTCTGTCCTGCCGCTTGAAGTAATACTGGTCATGGTTGCTGCCCGTCGAGCAGTACGTAAATACCAAAGCAGGCTGTCCGCTGCGTCCTGCACGTCCGCTGCGTTGAGCGTAATTGGCAGGCGTGGGTGGGACATTGCGCATGTTGACCACATTCAACTCGGAAATGTCCACGCCTAATTCCATCGTCGGCGAACAATACAGGATCGGTAGTTTGCCTTCGCGGAAAGCCTGTTCGCGCGCTTCGCGTACTTCATTCGGAACTTGCGCGGTATGCTCATGCGCTTCCAGTCCATGCATGTCTTTGGCGACGCTTTTGTAAAACTCAATAAAATGCTGATTCGTCCTTGCGCCTTCCGCAGGCAAACGCGGCACGCGGATCACATCATGAAACGGCTTGCTGCCATCTCCGACCTTCCAAACCATTGCCGAGGCAGGGACTTGATAACCATTCACATCGTTCTGATCTTTTGTCTCCTGGACGATCTCCACCAACCCACCCACGCGCAGGGCATCCAATATCTGTTGGATCATCTCACTGACGTCATCGGTTTTTAAGGCAACCTGGTACGCAGGGAAGGTCGTATTCCTTTTCAGGAATTGTCCATACCCGCCTTTGGCAGACAAATAGACATTGCCGCCATAATCGTTATCCTGCCCTTTGGGGCGCGGAAATAGGATCGCCGAGTGATCGAGTTTTTCGGTCTCATCCAACGCCCAGGGCGGTTCCAATCGCTGACTGCTCAACTGCTTCATGCTTTCTTGATAGGCAGAATCAAGATAATCCACCTTGATTGCCAGTTCGCGGCGCATGAAATCCAGCAGTACGCGGCAAACTTGCCGCCGCGTTTCAGGTGCAGCGCCCGCCAAGGCAGGATGAGCGTTCTGCCACAAATCTTCCGCTGAGCAGACTTCATCGAGAGAGACATATTGAATATCGAGCAGGCCGCATTGCTCAAGGTTTGGCGATGTAATGCGCCATCCACGTTGCAGATCACGATAAACCTTGTATCCAAGCGCCTCCCGTAACGCGCGCTCGGTTTCGCTTTTCTGGGCGAACCTGACAGTGGGATCAACAGCGTAGTGTGAAAAATCCAATCCTAATGCTTCGAATACCTTTTGCGTGAGCACATCATGGTGAACACCAGAATCTCCAGCTTGATTTACTGCCTTGTAGATCGCCGCGCGCAGCAAAACCATTTCCACGAAGTCATTGAAATGCCCCGCCTGCAAGGAAGCGTCCTGGCGATTATCAGTAAAACTCAATAATTTCTTGACTTTATCGTTCCCTGCCAGCGCAGGATTATTTCGTAAATAACGAATGAGATTCAGGCTGAGAATGGTGGTGTCCGTGCTTCGTCCGCCCGAGCTGAGTTGGGTCAACTTGGCAAATTCAGAGGATTGGCGCGGGTTATATGAAACGCCGCAATTCAAGCAGAAGCGGAACTTGCCTTCGGTGAAGTGAACCTGAACACCATTCTCCGCCTCTTCCCCCGACGGGGCAAGCCGATATGGCTGAGGCAAATTCTTCTGCTGAGAGCGTTTGACTTCAATTTCGCCTTTGCGCTCCTCCAACCAATCTTCGGGGATGCGGTCATATATACTATTGTCCGATGGCCACGGATTCGTGGAAGACAAATAGAGATAGCCCGTCTCAGTGTCTTCGTCATCGCTGCGATCGGTAAATTCACGCGAAATGAACACTGTTCTGCCTGTTTCACGGTTCGTGACTTTGCGGGTAACGTAATATTCCTGCCCACACTCGCGGCAAAATACAAGCGGGAGAAGCTCACGAGAGCGGTCGCCAGGCACAAATCTTTGGCCCTGAATGGTGAAGTACCGCTCGTCTTCATTTTCAATAGAAGCATATACCGTATCACCACGGTTGAAAAATTGATGTAAGCGGAAAGCGAAAGCAGGCATGCCCGTTTGGGTATTGATCGTGTCATAACCAGACAGGAGCGATTCTGCAATTGCCACAGTGCAATCTGCTTCAGGAACCCCTGTTAACTGACTTAGCGCAGGCGCGGCGCCATTCTCGCCCGTCATGCGTCTCGGCCTGGCGCGTACCAGCCGATTCTGCTCATCTGTCCTCAGTCCAAGATTGCTCTCGATCCAACTTGCCAGCGGGTCATTGATCAATTCGTGATACGAGCTGAAATTATGATTTGAAGCAGTAACCCTGTCTTTCAGTTTAGACAACGCCGCGGGATCATTGAAATCCATTTCGACCGTCGAGCGTCGCAGAGTCTCGCCAATAATGCTCTCGGGGAGGACCGCATCACCAAATAATTTTGAAGCAACCGCAGCAACATCATTGCGTTGCTGTTCAAATCCGCCCGCGCTGGAAAGGGTCGCTGAGGTCCCAATGCATTGCAGGTTGGTCGCATTCAAAGTGTTGCGAACCCTGCGCACCAGCATGGCGACATCCGCGCCCTGGCGTCCGCGATAGGTGTGCAGTTCATCCAAAACAAGGAAACGCAGTCCCTGGGCCCTGCCAACTAATTTTTCACGTTCCTCAGGTCTGGTAAGAATCAACTCCAGCATGACATAGTTCGTCAGCAGTATATCGGGCGGATTCGCCATGATTTGATTCTTTTCTTCGTCACTCTCCTGCCCTGTATATCTGGCAAAGGTCACTGGTCCTTTTTTATCAGGAAAGCCAAAGTTGACATACTTATCGAGTTCCCCTCGCTGGGAGTTTGCAAGCGCGTTCATCGGATAAACGATGATCGCTTGAATTCCTCTGCCGCTGCCATTTTTCAAAACAAAATCAACGATTGGGATGATGTAAGCTAGAGATTTTCCCGAACCGGTGCCTGTAGTTAATACGTAATTTTTTCCAGACTGGGCTACACGAATAGCGTCTTCCTGATGTTGGTGTAGCCGTAAGGAACTCCCAACAGGGTCGTTTTCGCTTTTTCTACGGAAAATGGATTTACAGGCTTTGTGTAAAACACCTTGATCTGCAAGTTCTTCCACTTGATGACCAGGCTGGAATGCAGGATTCAACTGTATCAATGGTTCAGGCCACAACAACCCCTGTTTAAGTTGATCCTCTACATACGCGTGAATCTTTTCATCCCGTATCTGAATAAAACTGGACACATAGGATTTATAGTCCTGCACTAGCTGATTACGAAGATCAAAGACGTTCATTGTGTTCCTGCATATTCTCTAGAAAATGTCCGACCTTACATCACAAAACAGGCTGATTGCGTCTAATTATACTATTTCATATACATAAAGGACTGAAGATCAGGACAATTCAAAGTCAATTACTCCCCTGGCCTACACCCGAAAGTTGTCTATGAATCCAATAACTCAATACGTACCCGGGATTTCCATCCTATCGAGGCGAAAGGTGCGCTGGCCGCGGCGGCTCTGGCACCAGGCGATGACGTAGGTCTGGCCGTTGCGCTCTTCGATGGACAGCGGCGTGATGCGCCGCTGCTCGGGGGCATAGCCCGGAGCATGATAGAGCAGATCCAGACCCTGCTGCAATTGCAGATACTTTTTCAGCACCTGTAGCTTGGGCACCGAGGGACCAAGCGGCTGCAACAGGGTCGGTTTGGTGAAGTGCGTGCGTTTGGGTTCAGGCTCTGGAGCCTCTTCAAACATCTGCAGGTGGACTCCACGCCGTGCAAGCATTTTGATGAAGGTGCGCGCCTGCTTCTCATCCACCAACACATGGCGCGGGGAGACTACCTGCTGGATGTAGGTGCGGAAGTTGGCTTGCCTTCGCAATGCGGATAAATCCTCGGGATGTGAGAATTCGAGCAACACGCCACGCGTCACACGCAGGCTGGGCTGACCTCGCAGCCGCGCGCGGATGGCACCTGGCAGGGGGCCACCCAATCCACGTTCTAGCAAGGCCTCGAGCTCTTCTGGATTCCCCGAGGAATACTGCAAGGTGCGACGGGTGAGCGGATACACGCCTGGAGAGGCGGGACGCAGGTGCCGTTCCAACTCCCAGAGCAGATCGATGTGCTGGGGGAGCGGGACCTGGAACTGGTCGCCGTTGATTTGACAGGGTTCGGGCGTTTTGGGGGTGGGCAGGCTGCCCAGTCCTTTGAGGAAGTAGCGTCCCCAGGCTGTCAGTTGATCTTCTTGCACCAAGCCCAACGCTTCCAACTGGCTGAGGAACTTGCGGTCTTTGGCGGTCAGGGACTTGTCGTATTTCAACTTCCAGAGCAGTTTCTTGCGGAATTGACGTGTTTTACGGTTTTTGGGGGCGTTTTGCCAGGCATCGATCAGGTCGAAGGTCTGTTCCTCGGTACTCTTGTTCAGCCAGCGGCGGGCAAAGCCGGTAACCCTCAGCCGTCCATCGAACACATCCAATAATCCTGCTTCCTTGCATAAGGCGATCCAGAACGAGAGGCGTGGCTGGAGGGCGATCTTCTGGCGTTGGAACTCACGCCAGATCTGCCTCTGTGGCACGCCGCGGCGCAGGGCAGTCAGCAGGGTCAGGATGATGTAGAATGCAGGATATGTTTCAGACATGGAATCATTGTATGCAAGATGAAGGTCAAATGCAAACGCGCCAGGCTGTGAAAAAAATCACATGGAAGCGGTTACCGTTCGCAAAAGGAGGTTTTGGAGGGAGGAATCAGTTTAAACGAGTTTGGAAGAGATCAGCAGAGGATTCATGCATGAGAGAGGTGGGAGTTTGGAGCGATTTTGAGCAAAAAGTCCTTGAGGTTCGCAGGATTGGTACAAGCGTGAGTTGGAGGGGTGATATAATGAGCATCAGCGAGATCGGACGAGTTCAGAAAACCAGGGTCCCCATCGCATTGCCTCTATTCAGAGGATTGAAACTATCATTCATTTGTGCACCTCTCGCAACGGGAGTATAAGTCCCCATCGCATTGCCTCTATTCAGAGGATTGAAACCCAGACGCCTGCCATTTTTACCTGCACAGCAGTGCCCGGGTCCTCATCGCATTGCCTCTATTCAGAGGATTGAAACGCTAGGTTTACTACGAGAAAGACAACACCTCGAAACGGGTCCCCATCGCATTGCCTCTATTCAGAGGATTGAAACGATGGTGACTCACGGTTACTAAATCGTCACAAGAAGAAGTCCCCATCGCATTGCCTCTATTCAGAGGATTGAAACGAAATAAGTGGCCTGACGGGCCAAATTCGGGGAATCGCGGTCCCCATCGCATTGCCTCTATTCAGAGGATTGAAACCTATTATTTCCTACTAGAAGCCAAACCGCATGTTACTGGTCCCCATCGCATTGCCTCTATTCAGAGGATTGAAACTAGTTGCGGGTCGATTGATCAACGCACGGATCGCAATGAGTCCCCATCGCATTGCCTCTATTCAGAGGATTGAAACGACTTCTGCCACGTTTCTGAGTTGGCCGTTGGTGGTCGTCCCCATCGCATTGCCTCTATTCAGAGGATTGAAACGAGATAGGCCACGCCCATCAGCCCAAGGAAGATCAAAAGTCCCCATCGCATTGCCTCTATTCAGAGGATTGAAACCTGCCGTCACGGGATCCCCTCGGCTGTATCCGCAATGGTCCCCATCGCATTGCCTCTATTCAGAGGATTGAAACCCCTGCTCGGTGTTTGTTGCAATCTGGTAGCCCCCGGGTCCCCATCGCATTGCCTCTATTCAGAGGATTGAAACTTCTTCAGTTCTTCATCGCCATTGCATGCGGCGTCCGTCCCCATCGCATTGCCTCTATTCAGAGGATTGAAACTTCCCGCAGGAAGTCAATCGTAGGTGCGTCTTCAGGCGATCCCCATCGCATTGCCTCTATTCAGAGGATTGAAACAAGGAAGCCCTCGTTGTTCATTTTGGTCGAGGGTTTCATCCCCATCGCATTGCCTCTATTCAGAGGATTGAAACGATGTTGACCCAGAGGACGGCCGAGCAGCCATTGACATCGCGTCCCCATCGCATTGCCTCTATTCAGAGGATTGAAACTGGTCGGCAGCGGCGCGACCGTGTTGGTCGGCTTGGGTCCCCATCGCCTTGCCTCTATTCAGAGGATTGAAACCTCTGCACATTTGGCCACAGCCTGAGCGGGAAGGTCGTCCCCACTGCCTTGCCTCTATTCAGAGGATTGAAACTGTGTTTTCTGCCTGATCTCCACTGAGGAGCACATTTGTCCCCACTGCCTTGCCTCTATTCAGAGGATTGAAACCCCAAAGCTTTGGTCCTGCCAGCAGGATAAAGGAAGTAGTCCCCACTGCCTTGCCTCTATTCAGAGGATTGAAACTGGTCAGGTTGGCGTCGATTGAATCGACACGTAGGCTGAGTCCCCACTGCCTTGCCTCTATTCAGAGGATTGAAACAAATATCCTTGGTCTGCTCAACGGCAGTCGCGGCTTGCGTCCCCACTGCCTTGCCTCTATTCAGAGGATTGAAACAAAACGGCCAGGCCGATGAACGCGCCCCCGAAAAGACCGTCCCCACTGCCTTGCCTCTATTCAGAGGATTGAAACTAACAATGAATATGGGCCTGCCAACATTCGTTTGTGAATGGTCCCCACTGCCTTGCCTCTATTCAGAGGATTGAAACACGAAACCATGTCTCCCCTGATCCAGCCAGTAGCGTAGGTCCCCACTGCCTTGCCTCTATTCAGAGGATTGAAACGGGGTAGGTGCAATGGTGGGAGCCTGGGTGGGCTGGTCGTCCCCACTGCCTTGCCTCTATTCAGAGGATTGAAACATTACCGAGTCCAGCCTCAACGTACGGAAGCGGCATATAGTCCCCACTGCCTTGCCTCTATTCAGAGGATTGAAACTACGTCTTGCCAGAAGGCAAGACACCCCGGTGGAAAGCGGTCCCCATCGCATTGCCTCTATTCAGAGGATTGAAACGAGTCGTGATTCTTTCATCCAGGTGTGAATTGGCATCGTCCCCATCGCATTGCCTCTATTCAGAGGATTGAAACTACGATGATGAGTAGTATCACCGTCCATTGCCCAAGTCCCCATCGCATTGCCTCTATTCAGAGGATTGAAACGCCTAGCCCCAATACAAAAATAAAAACTCGTACCTTAGTCCCCATCGCATTGCCTCTATTCAGAGGATTGAAACTAACAAAGACACGAATTTTCGTTTCCACGTTCACGTTAAGTCCCCATCGCATTGCCTCTATTCAGAGGATTGAAACCTTGTCTTCGGCAGAGCGGTAAGGGCCAACCGCCAAGCCAGTCCCCATCGCATTGCCTCTATTCAGAGGATTGAAACGAAGTAGCCAGCGAAAGTGGCAAAGCCAGGATCAACGTAGTCCCCATCGCATTGCCTCTATTCAGAGGATTGAAACTTGCATGCGTTGTAGCGTAGCTTCAGCCAAGTCTGCTCGTCCCCATCGCATTGCCTCTATTCAGAGGATTGAAACGATTGCCACGCTAACGGCCCACCACGTGAGGCCTGCGTGTCCCCATCGCATTGCCTCTATTCAGAGGATTGAAACTTCTTCGATGGACTTCTGCACGTATTGCTTGCAGAGTTGTCCCCATCGCATTGCCTCTATTCAGAGGATTGAAACTAATTGCTTACCACTTTGAGATGTTAATTCAGGTCGAGTCCCCATCGCATTGCCTCTATTCAGAGGATTGAAACAATTGGGTTTTCGATGCGGGGTTGAACGACCTGTCCGAGTCCCCATCGCATTGCCTCTATTCAGAGGATTGAAACTTCCGTCAATTTCTTTGCCACCAACGAGGTACACCAGTCCCCATCGCATTGCCTCTATTCAGAGGATTGAAACTTGCCGAGTACGGTGATTACGTTCAGTGCCGTCATATCGTCCCCATCGCATTGCCTCTATTCAGAGGATTGAAACTGCCGGTCAACGTGCAAAAGGAGTCTTCGTCGACCCCGTCCCCATCGCATTGCCTCTATTCAGAGGATTGAAACCTATGGTTTTAGATCAGCCTCCTTGGTCTGATCTTGCAGTCCCCATCGCATTGCCTCTATTCAGAGGATTGAAACACTGGAATCAGTGATGTTGACCCAGAGGACGGCCGAGCGTCCCCATCGCATTGCCTCTATTCAGAGGATTGAAACAATACTGCCAACCGAGACTGCAGACGCCAACGCCAGAACGTCCCCACTGCCTTGCCTCTATTCAGAGGATTGAAACCATCTCCTTTTGGTCGATCAAAAAGTTTTTTGGGTTTGTCCCCACTGCCTTGCCTCTATTCAGAGGATTGAAACCATAGGCAGCAATTTCTTGCTGGCGCCATCCAACCACCCGTCCCCACTGCCTTGCCTCTATTCAGAGGATTGAAACTTTCGACTTCTTGTACAACTCGATCCGGTCCCCTTTTCGTCCCCACTGCCTTGCCTCTATTCAGAGGATTGAAACTGGGAGTGGCCGGCACGGGGAAATTGCAGGCCACGAGTCCCCACTGCCTTGCCTCTATTCAGAGGATTGAAACCTTCTGCGCCTGGGCTTCGGCGAGAATTTCCGCAGGTCCCCACTGCCTTGCCTCTATTCAGAGGATTGAAACCACTCCACCTGCGTATTGATTGCAATCAGCATTGCCGGTCCCCACTGCCTTGCCTCTATTCAGAGGATTGAAACTTTGGATGGTCGCTGTCAGTACGAGCTGATCAGTGCCTGTCCCCACTGCCTTGCCTCTATTCAGAGGATTGAAACTTTTTGCTTCCTCTTGACGTGCTTGCCGGGCAATATCATCGTCCCCATCGCATTGCCTCTATTCAGAGGATTGAAACTTCATTCCCAGGCTACCTGCAATTAGCGCAGCCATGGGTCCCCATCGCATTGCCTCTATTCAGAGGATTGAAACATGCTGGTCAGGCCACCTGCAAAGGCGGCCGAGATCACAAGTCCCCATCGCATTGCCTCTATTCAGAGGATTGAAACTTCTCGCTCTTGGCGCTGCGCTTCGTGGAGGTTCTTTGTCCCCATCGCATTGCCTCTATTCAGAGGATTGAAACAAACTTGACATATGAGCCTCCTTAATCCCAGCGAATTGTTGTCCCCATCGCATTGCCTCTATTCAGAGGATTGAAACGAGGATCAAAGCGTCGAAGACTTCTTGTAAGTGGCCTGGTCCCCATCGCATTGCCTCTATTCAGAGGATTGAAACCACAACAAAGAAGCACCCTCGAAACTTCAGCTTATAAAAGTCCCCACTGCCTTGCCTCTATTCAGAGGATTGAAACATACCGAATGAAGTTCCCTGTAGCATATATGGAACAGGTCCCCACTGCCTTGCCTCTATTCAGAGGATTGAAACGAATAAAAGGCATTACTCCATCCATCACCCTGTCCGAGTCCCCATCGCATTGCCTCTACATACCCCCGAGCGTTCTCAGAGCGGGGATTCAGCCCCCTCGCGGAGGAGCACCCGCGGGGCGCGGGATTGAAACGCGATGAGGAGGAACGTATAATGGAGCCAAGTCCGCGGTTGGAGGACACGAAATGAGCCGACATATTCAAAATAAGCCGCAGCACTGATCGAAATCAGCATGGTCCAATTCATTGTGTTGTCCTCTCTTCGCTTGTTTTGGTAAGGAGATAAAATGATGCGCAAAAACCTGGCTACAATCGCGTTTTTGATCTCGTTGACTTTACTCTCAGGTTTTTGGGGCACAGCCAACGCGCAGGAGGACGGGATTGATCCATCCGTTCAAACACAGGCGCTTTTGTATGACGAAGCACAGACGGTTTACCTGGGGAACCTGGCTCGCCGGGATAATGGTGTCCCTCCTTTGCGATGGAATAGTCAATTAACCGAGGCGGCCCGCTGGTTTTCATGGGACTCCACCGAAAATCGCCCAGAGGGTTTCTGCGGCCACCAGGATACGCAGGGGAACTGGCCTGATTACCGCGCCCTTGCCTTTGGGTACCTGGGAGGAGCAGGTGCCGAAAATGCCTTCTGCGGCTATGTGACCCCCGAGTACGCCATCCAGGGTTGGATGAACAGCCCGGGGCACCGCGCCAACCTGCTCGATCCCAATTCACGTGAGATCGGCGTGGGATACTACAAACGGCTCAGCGATGGACGCGGCTATGTCACCCAGGATTTCGGAAACGATGCAGTATATGCCCCGGTCATCATCGAAAACGAGGCCATCTCCACCCTGAGTCCCAGCGTGAATCTCTATATCTATGACCGCTCCAGCGGGGGCGGTTTCGCAGGGCTGAGCCCGGCCACGCAGATGATGATCGGGAATGATGCTGTTTTTTCTGGAGCGAACTGGGAACCGTATACCCCCCAGAAGATATGGACGCTTGCCAGCGGCGCAGGCTGGCGTGAAGTATATGTAAAAACACGCGACACCTTCAATCGCACCATGACAGCCAGCGACACAATCTATCTCGGTGCCAATGTCCCCCTGAACGAACTCGACGCTGCTCAAATGAGCACAACCCAATCACAGGTAACCCTCTACGACCTGGATGGCGGGGTATTTCCGCAGGTCCAATTTAGCCTGGGCTGGCTGGCGGATGATGGCTTTGAAACATTCAATAAATGGTGGGGGAACGGGGAACGTGTCAATGACGCTGCGGCATGGGGCGGTACATCTTATCGACTTTACCCGGGCGATGGTGAATCTTTTGCCTGGGTATACGACACGGCATTCATCAAAGATACGCCGATGGTGGCCTATTTCAGGCTCAAGGTCAACGACAACACTTCCAGCAGCGAGGTGGCACGGATTTCCGTAAAAGGCGGCGGCACAGAATATGGGCCACTTAGTTTGCGCGGCACTGACTTTACCGCTCCCAATCAATATCAGGAATTTGCCCTCAACTTCACATTCAACACCAATCCCGACGATGTCTTCTTGATGTTCAATTTCTGGCGCAGCGGAAACGCAGATGTATATGTTGATGCAGTTTCCATCTTTAGCGTACCACAGCCGATCACCTCGCCGTTGACATGGTCTGTGCCCGGCAATAACTATCGTGGACAAGGCGTATGGGTGCGTTATACCAATGGCAGTCAATTCTCGGAGATATCGGAAGCAACCACAACGAATGAGACTCCCACCATCTTTGCAGATGTATCTTCCGCTTATTGGGCTAGCAGCTTCATTGAGCGCCTGTACAATGCTGGCGTCACAGGGGGATGCTCCTTAACTCCCCTGATGTACTGTCCCGAGACCAGCGTCACCCGCGCGCAGATGGCCATCTTCCTCCTGCGTGGAGAACATGGCTCTGGCTATACTCCGCCCGCCGCCAGCGGTACCATCTTCGGTGATATTCCCATGGGCTATTGGGCTGCCGCCTGGATCGAGCAGCTGGCCGCCGAAGGCATCACCGGCGGCTGCGGTAACGGAAACTTCTGTCCCGAGACGCCTGTCACCCGCGACCAGATGGCCGTCTTCCTCCTGCGTGGCGAGCACGGTGGAAGTTACACGCCTCCCGCCGCAACGGGGACCATGTTCGCGGATGTGCCGCAGAACCATTGGGCCGCCGCCTGGATCGAGCAGCTGGCTACCGAGGGCATCACCGGCGGCTGCGGCAACGGCAACTACTGTCCCGCCACTGTCGTCAACCGCGCCCAGATGGCGGTCTTCCTGGTCAGGACGTTCAATCTGCCGTAGTTCCTTCCGCACAAACAACGGCCCCTGTCGAGACAGGGGCCGTTCCATTCTATCAGGCAGAATATTCCATAGATCCGCAAAGTTGATTCCCTTTACCCTTCAAGAATATCCACTTCATTACATCCGCAACAATCGCATATTCTCGTCCATCCAAGTCGCATATTTCAACCAGCTACTCTCCCCCAATCCGCCATCGGTAGCCTGCCAAATTGCCTCCAATCCCCCAGCACCACCGCGACATCCTCCGATAGATTCATACACCCCCAGCGGGCAGCAGCGTGGACCCAGGGCGGGCTGAGTTGGACATAGACCAACCGCATCCCTGTGCGGGCACACAGGTTCTGGGCCTGCTTCAGCCGCCTGGCAGTCACCTCCGTAATCTCTGCGCGGCTTTTGTGTCCATCTCCAACTTCCAGCCAGAAGAGGGTTTCATAACCTTGGAATCGTCCCCAAGCCAGGCCGTCTGGGACCACAGATACCTCGGGGACCCACACTTCACTCCAGCCTGCCCAGACCTCCGCCTGCGGCCAGGCAGACTTAAGCCAGGATGGCCAGAGACGGGCAAGATGACGGTGTTTGCTGCCAATGTCCTGGAGGTTCTCCTCCTGACGGGAGGTAAACGCGACACCGCTTGGAATGTTCCAGCTTCTCAATGCCAGGGATAGCCCTCGTGCACTTGGGATAAAGCTTGACTGCGTGCCATCCAAGCAGACAATCAAACCCTTCGATGCCAGATCGTGGAGATGGATGGTAGCCTCTCCCACGGACAGGCCTGCCAGGGAGGCCGTTTCATGCCCATCCCCCTGCTTCATCCGGCACAAGGCTTGCAGACAGCGCAGGTCCTCACCCAGGAGCGGACGGAATGACTCAGGTAGAGATGGTGGAGGCCTTTGAGGCTCCTGCCACAACCTGGGGGGCACGGAAAATCTCAGATGAGACGGGGATGCGTCCGGATGGGTAATTGCAAATGGCAGTCGCAATCCTCGCAGACAGCGGCGTAGTTCAGCAAGAAACCATTCGCCCGGCCCTTCCACTTGCACCCAGAGGGAGGCACCGGGGCGTTTGCCTTGTACATGCGCGGCCATGCGTTTGAGGGGTGGGGCATAATCGAAAGGGGGAATGCAGGCCAGGGGATCGACCCGAAAAATGAAGGTATCAGACCAGCCGCCCGCGAAGGACAGGCTGATCCAATCCGAAAAGGCCATCCTGCCGATCCGGACGGTCATGCTCAACTCGAACAGCCGATGTTGATGTATTCGTCCTCGGTGAAGAACAACTGGGGGTTGAGCCAGACATAGCTACCCTCCGCGGTCTTTTGCTTGATGCCGTAATGCAGGTGGGCCCCCGTGCTATTGCCTGTATTGCCGCTCAGTCCTACCACATCGCCATCGTTCAGGATCTGTCCCTCGGAGACCTGAATGCTGCTCAGGTGAGCCAGCCAGACCTGATAGCCGTTGTTCTCCACCACCACCAGGTTGCCCCACGGGCCGTTCTCGGATGCCCAGACCACCTTGCCGCCCATTGTAGTGTGGACTGGCGTCCCTTCGTCCACGGGGAAGTCGCTGCCGGTGTGGGTTTGATAATTTGGGTCGTGAAAGAGACAGCCCAGCAGGGGCCTGTCATACCAGGCGCCCCAATGCGGGATCGGACCCACCAGCGGCAGGCCATGGATTCCCGCTCCCGGGCCGCTGTAGCCATCCCAGGGCACGGCGCTTGGACCTGTCGGGGAGGAGTCATCCCCCGAGCCATTGTCTGAGGTCTCGGCATCCTGGGGGATGTCGAACAGCCATTGATAGACTGCTGGCTGCGCCCAGACAGGCAACTGGGGGATGGTTAGGACCACCAACATCACATATCCCACCACCAAAGCCACCCCGCATAGCAGGGGGGCGGTCATGAGGAAGATCGAAAAACGAAGGAACCCCTTCACAGCACCCGACCCAGGCGATCCAGGCGGATCTCGCCCTGGCCTCCCGCCTGCAGGCCCATGGAGGATTCGATGGACAGGCCGTTGCGGATCATGCGCATCGAAAGCCAATAGGAGAGGCCCGATCCCAGGAGAACGGGGGTGAGCAGCAGGGGATTGGCCGAATACAATCGTCCGGTCTCGGGTGTGGTGATGGCAATCACCACCAGCACAGACGGGGGAAACAAAGCCAGGAATCGGGCCTGCCATTCCATGCCCTTGGCGGCGGCGCGCGCGCGGGATAGCACCTCCACCACCATCCCCAGTGTCTTGCGCAGGGAGGCCACCAGTGGTCCGATCTCGATGCGCCCTTCGATGGAAGCCAAAAGGCAGGTCGCCACAATGTCCACGGCCGGGTTGTCCCAGGCCATGGTCCATTCCCGCACCGCCCGGGCGGCCTCGTCTGCAGGTGCCGTGCGCATGCGGACAACCAGGTCAGCCAGCACCTTGCGGCCATCCGGTCCGACCGCCTGGGAGGCATCATCCAGGGCATCTCCCAAGGGACGGCCCTGGGAGAGCAGGGTCTCCACCACGCCCAATCCGCGCAGGATATCCCTGGCCTGTTTCAAACGAAATTCCTGGCGCTTGTCCGAGAGCGTGCTGGTATACAACAAGCCTCCCGCAGCCGCGAACAGGAAGGATGGGAGCATCCCAAGGAAGAGCCCGCCCGCCAGACCGCCGCCCACCCAAGCCAGGAATCCAAAGGCGATCTGGGAGAAGGTCAGTCCGGTGCCGGTCTGCAGGGCGAATTTTTCGGGATCGAAACGCTTCCTGGGCTCGGCCACCCCCATGGCGCGCGCCATGCCCGCCTCATCCACGCTGCGCCGCCATCCGATGGAAATGGGCAGGGCCGCCAGGGCCAGTGCGGCAATCAGGGAGATCAATGTGATCATGCGAATTCTCCTAACGAAACCAAAGCGACAGATCCTGCGCCCCACCACCTGCCAGCCAGGCTACAACGTAGACACCCACCACGCCGAGCCCAACGGTCAGCAGGGGGTAGACCCCAATCTCCTCCCAGGCCAGGTCCATGGGGTGGAGGACCACCTGGGAGAATGCAGGATCAGTGGAGGGGATAGCCTCAGGAGCACGAGCAGGAGCAGGATCTTTTGGCTTGGGCGTGGGTTCCGGGGTCTGTCTGGTCGGTTCCACCCTTTGGCTGGGGGCCTGTTGATTGACATAGCGACGGGCCTGGACGGCAAAACGAAAACGCCGCATCCACCAGACCTCGGGTGGCACACGGTCCGGACCCAGGCGGAGCAGCGCCAGGATCATGAAACCCACCAGCACCAGAAACCCTGCCACCACCCTTCCCAGGAAGGGAAAGGGCAGGAACAGGGACAAGACGGCCAGCAGTGCGCCGCCGCCCAAGATGCCCAGGTCACGATTGTTGAACATCGGGCAGCCTAAAAGGGCGGTTGGGGCTGGAAGTTCTTCAACAGCTCGCCGATCTGGGGCAGAAACAGGAAGGCAAACAGGACAATGATGACCAGTCCCACCACCCCGATGATGGCCATCGAGGTCATGCGGCTGCCGCCAAAGGCCGCGCCTGCCGTGCCCTGCAGAATGTAGTACATGCCTCCCAACAGGGCCACCACGATCAGCAACCCGGCCATGAAAGCCCAGGCGTCGCGTGCCAGAGAGAGGATCTGGTCCATGATGGGTTGAAACATCGAATACTCCTTGATCAACAGGCGCCCAGAAAGCGGGCAGTCAGCGGAATGGCGGCGGCGGCCAACAGCATGCCGAAGAGCGCCTCCGCGGATTCGGTCAGCGCGCCCGCCAGGGAGGCAGGCGCGCCGAGTGTGGTGGACAAGACCGAGGTCAGGACCGCCTTGAGCATGCGCAGGGCCGCCAGCCCGCCGATCATCTGGGATGCAAACGTCCCCAGTTCGCCGATCGGTCCGCATCCACTGCCGTTTGGCAGGGCGGACTGCAGGGCCCCAACGATCTGCGGGATGCCCAGGAAGGCAAACAATCCCAGGGCCAGGAGGGATAGCAAGGCGGATAGTGCTTCCCCAACCCATCGGCTGGAACCCAGGGCGCCTGCCGAAGAGGTTCGCAACACCTGGGCCAGTCCTGCCAGAAGGGTCAGGGCCAGGAGGACTCCCGCGAGGGCGGTCCAGGCTTCCCGTAGAAATGTCAAAAGGATGGAGGTGGTCTCGTTCATGCGAAAAGCGACGGGACGTGTCTGTGGAATTCGTTGGATAGGGCGGGAAAGAAATGCGCGCCCCAAAATTGCATGGGCCAGTGACGTGGAGGCGCCGTGCGATCCTTGAGCGTGCAGGCTTCCAGGGAAACGCATCCGCACGCCTGCACCTCCCCGCGCCTGCGGACGAACACCACGCGGTCCGCTTCATAAGGGACGCGTTCATCCCCGAGCAGGGCGGACAATTCCTCCCCTTCCTGAAAGCTCTCCGATTTCAAGGCCGCTGCGGCGATCACCGCCCAATCATGCCTGCGCGCCATCTCACGCAGGGAGGCGGCCGCCTCTCCGCTGCGGCCTTCCTCGTTCATGCGCCCGGTCAGACCCACCACCGGCACGCGGTTGAGGTAATCCACCACCACCAGGGCGGGCCCTTTGGCGGGGAAGGCATAATCATGGAGGAGTGTATCCTCCAGGGCACGGACGGTATCCTCCTGTGAATTCAAACCAAGCAAAACGGCTTCACTGGCATCCGCCAAGACTGCCTCGGCCTTGTTTCGGGCAGGTTGGGCGTGCGGTCCACCCACCTGCGCCTCCGCCTGCAGAAAGAGGCGGAAGCGCAGTTCCTGCGGGGTGTGTTCATAACAACCAATGGCCGCAGGATGACGGGAGACACAGGCCTCGTATACCATCCGCAGCAGCCAGGAGGTCTTGCCGATTCCTGGCGCTGCGGCAAGCAGGGTCAGGCCGCCGCCCCAGAAGGACAGGCCAGCGAAGGTACCAAAAGGGAGGTAGGGTTGGGGATTGCCCAGGGTTCCGGAGCGCGGCATGGGGAGCATGATAGCCATTTGCGAAAAGGGGAGGATGGAATGTGTCGCTATAAGTTGTATAATTTTGATTATCATCCCCTTGGGAGAACAAAATGAGATCTCTCCTTCGCTTCATCATTTGTATAGTCGTTCTTCTATCAGCCTGCACGCCCGCACAGCAGATTGTCCCAATCATCACAGCAACCGCTGTCTCCCCCGCGCCCACGGCGACCATCCCGCCCACGCTCGTTCCCAGAGCGGTGACCCAGACACAAACTCGGCTCTCCGATTTTCCCGGCGATGACTATTGCAGTCTCGGTGCGCTCATCCCGGCAGGGACGGAGGTGGATGTACTTGGCACCTACCAGGATTATGTTGCAGTGGCGTGGAATGACGGCGCTGGCCGAAAACAAGGCTTTGTTCCCAAGGCGAAACTTGCCGTCATGCCGCAGGGCATTCCACAACTGTCAGCTGACGCAGTGCCGTGGCAGCCGTTGTTGGATTTCAGCACGTGGACCTATTACTCGCCCGACAACGGGGGGGAACTGATGATCCAGCCTGCCACGGAAGAACAAAGCGACTGGGCCGTTGACCCTGGTCATCATCCTGTTCAGGTTCCGCTGCGCATGCACTTCGGCCTGCAGCGCACCTATGAGAACTGGGCCGGCGTCCGCATCTATGGCACCTCCGATGTCGCCGATCCGTGGTGGAAGGGCATCAACCGCATGGATGTCACGGTGGACCGTCAGCAATATCGCTTGTGTGTGCGCGACGGGTCGAGTGAAGGCTGCAACGCCGATGTTCCGCTGACAGTTGCCGCTGACCAGGAGCTCACGCTGCAATTCATGGATGTGAATGGAAAACAGCTTCAGGTCCTGGACCAGGATAATAATGTTCTACAAGAGATCAATCTCACCAACCAAGCAGGCCTGAACCTGCCTAACGGACTCTTCCCCGAAGGCTGGTTCCAATTTGGTACCACGGTCGGTGCTCCCGAGAAGTTCAGGGTCATACACCCCTCCGTCACCACGCTACCGAAGGGGACATACCAACCATCCTGGCTGGAGGCGCCGGGTTTGAAGGACCTGGCGGCGGCGCATGGCATCCAGATCGGAACCGAGTTCAACCCTGATCAACTGGTGGATGCACGCCTGTGTGCGGTTTATAAGCACGACTACAATGTCGCCATCATCAGCGCGTTCAGCGATCCAAAACTATGGACCGGACCCGGTCAATATGATTTCGCAACACTGGACCAGATTGTCAACCAGACCGCGCAACTCGGTGTAACGTTATATGCATCCCACCTGGTGTGGGGTACCTCCGACGAGGAAGGTGGCATTCCCGCCTGGATCCGCAACGGCAATTATTCAAAGGACGAGTTGTTGGACATCCTGCGCCAGCACATCACAACCCTCATGACACGCTACCGCGGCAAGGTGAAAATCTACAGCATTGCCAATGAGGCTCCGCAGCGCGACCGTTACCCCGGGGCGGATTTCTGGTTCGACCACATCGGGTCGGATTACATCGACCTAGCCTTCCAGTGGGCACGCGAAGCCGATCCTGATGCGATCCTGATCCTGAACACAGACAACAATGAAAGCCCGCGCGATGCGGATACCTCCTACAACATCGATGTGCAGTACCGCATTGCCAAGCGGCTCAAGGACAAGGGCATCCTTGACGCAGTTGGCATGCAGATGCACCTGTTCCTACCGTGGAACAGCCGCGTCACGCCGAAGGAAGCGGACGTGGAGGCGACCATGAAGAAGTTCGGCGACTTGGGTGTGCAGGTCATGATCACCGAGATGGATGTGAACCAGCATGAGATGAGCGGCACGCCAGAGCAGCGGGCTGACCTTCAGAAACAACTCTATGCCGATATGATGACCGCCTGCATTAACTCCAAGGTCTGCACGCTGTTTGCCACATGGGGCATCAGCGACGCGACCAGCTGGGTCGCCGCGCGTGATATCCAGGCGGTCTATCCAAGTTATACGCCGGATGCGGCACCGCTGCTCTTTGACGTGGACTACAACCCCAAGCCGCCTTACTTTGCCTTGGTTCAGGTGCTGAGCGGACCTTAGGAAAGCGAAACCGACGCAACATATCATGAATTTTGTTCTGTTTAAGGGGGCAGGGATTCTGTCCGAATTTACACGATGACACATCTTGGATTCTGCCTGTCCGTCCATCGGCCAGGCAGACTTTTTTTGAGATGGTCCGCTTGATTAGTGCAGGAAAATTCGAAGCATGAGATGGAGACCCACTCCCAACAGTAATCCTGGTAAGGCCGGGATCGATCCGTTCTGTTTGCGAATCCAGAATCTGCGCCATATCTCCAAACCAAGCAGGGACAACAGCACCGCGGGCAAGGGTAGAAGACAGGCCAGGCCGCCGATGGCCAGGAGATCGGCGCGCCCGATTAAACCCTTGCGATATCCGTAGGCTGCCCACAGGACCGGCCAGGCAGGCAGGGAGAAAAGGAGCGGCAGACTCAGCCAGCCAGGCCAGTTGCGCAAGATGCCCCAGACGCAAGCCAGCAGGATAATCCCAACCTGCCATGGAGACGAAGGCCACCCAAGGAAAAGGGCACCCAGGAAAAACCATTCAACGCCAGGCACAAGACGGTAACGCAGATCTGCCAGACTGAACAAGGCAAAGGAACCCAGCACAAAGGCTTCATTGAGAGTCATCATGGCGGGAGTCAGGCTCCTGGCCGTTCTCAGATGTGAAGGTAAGCATGCTCTGAATCTGACCGGCACGTCCGAGTTCCGCAGCGTGCAGGAGGGGATCGGGGGCCTGGTTGATTTCCTGTGGGTATTCGTTATAGGCCTGAACCATTTGGGCTGTCTCCTGCGGGTATTGGGCGGCCAGGGTTTGCGGGTCCAGTCCGTGATGGGCGATGTGAGGGGATAAACCCTGGAATCCCTGTTGGAAATCCTCGGTCGGGCCTTGGAAGTGGGACCCGATGGCTGCATTGACAGAGGTCGAGAACCCAAAGTCCTGCGTCGGAGCAGATGGGTCGGGTGGCTCACCGCCAAAGCGCTCCATCCGTTCTCCCAACTCCGACTGGCGGGCAGCCAGTTCGTGTTCATGCGCCAGGGTGCGGTTATATGCTGCTGGGGCGCGCAGCCCCAAAGCCTCGTAGGCACCCGCGCGCTGGGTTAACTGGTGGGCCGCATTCAGGTGGCCCAAGGCTGCCTCGGTTCCTCCCATCCCAAAAGCTGTTGACGCGGCGCCCGAGGCTCCTGCACCCGTGACAACTGCTCCAGCGCCCGCCGCACCCACCCCACTGGCCGCCAGCGCGCCAATGGAAACGATCTGCTGGACGGCCTTGAGCATTTGGCCAAAGGCCTCCGCCGAGGTGGAAAGGGTCATCTTGCTGAGGATACCCGCCAGGGAAAGGAGCAACCCGGTCGCGCCCCACAGCCAGATCACCCGAATCACGGCAGACAGCAAGCCCTGAATATCGAACAGATAACTCGTGGCTAGTCCTGCCTTGAAAACCCCGCCTGCCACGACCGGCAGCAATGCAATCAGCAGGACTGCCTTCAGCCACAGCGCACGCAGCCAGCGTGCCTGGGGCAGGACACTGGCTATCGCAAGCGGGGGTGCCAATACAGCCAAGATGAAGAGGACCGCATTAGCCGAGGCAAAGGCGAACAACAGTCCGCCAATGGCCAACAGCGAACCCACCGCCAGGCAGATCGAAAGTAGACTGCCCAGAAAGGTTAGATTGGCCAGGCCCAACACCACCGAGGTGGCCGTGGTCGAACGGACAAACTCCATCGCCAGTGCCCCAGCCTCCCCCACAACCCTTCCAACCATCCACCATCCCAGGCGGACAATCAGATCCAGGAAGGGACCGGAAGCAACCGCCAATACGCCTGCCGTAACCCAGTCTCCAACCACCCGTAGCCCGCTATCCTCCTCCCCCAGCAGGCGACCCCAGTGATAGAGGGCCAACCGCACCAAAAAGAGGGCCGGGGCCAAGGCGGCGGCCACTGGCAGACTGGATTGCGCCACCTGGTTGTAATCACCGACGCTGGGAGCCTGCACGATTTCGCCGATCACCTGGGTCCAGCGTGCCACCTCCTCGCTCATGGCGTTGACCTCCTTTTCCGCTGCCCGGTTGAAGATTCCAGCCAACGCTTCGGAGATGGTCTCAGCAGGGAAGACCAGATGATGGAAGATTTGAGTGATGCTGGTGCCCGGCGGGTTGTCCTCGCCGGGCGGAGGCTGTGTAGGGGTTGCGGTTGGCGTGGGGGTGCCTTCCACAGCTGGCGAGGGCACAACGGTCATGGCCAGGCTGCTGAGGGAGATCAAGGCTAGAAAGAGCGAAAGAACAATGAATGGACGGGCTTTTTTCATAGGGAGAGGGCGTATCGGGAGATGGAATGTTTTTCGAAGCAAAGAGAGTGGTACCCACAATACCTGCAGGTGGAAGGCTGGCGGAGAGCATTCAGGGGCGGATAAGGTCCCTCCTTGGCCAGGTTTGACAGGGATTGGACGGTGTGTTCCAGGTCGCGTTCCGGGAGGGTATGTTCGAAATGCTGCACCTCCCCACTGTCTCGGTCCAAGGCAAAGAGCATGGGACGGTTTGGCCAGGGCTTTTTTCCCGGCGGGCTGCAGCGGTTCAACAGGCAGAACCTCAACTGGTCCTGTTCCTTACGCTCGACAAGCGCCCCGATCCTGATCTCGGTCGCCTGGCCCACAGATACCCGCCAGACCAGCGTGTCGAATTGGATCGGCAGGCGGGTGAAATTCAACGTCAGAGCCACCTTTTCCGATGATATCGAGTGATCTATATTGCGCTCAATTCCCATGCCGCTCCGCCAATCCTGGGAAAGGAAAGCCCAGGTACGGACGTATACAAAAAGGTTGCGCCAATCCGCGCCAAGGTTGTTGATTGCATTTTGTGACCCGAAGCGACGGGCCACGGGAAGTTTCCCGCCACGAAACAGCGGGAGGGTTTCAGGCGCCTGGACGGGATGCTGGGCACGATAGGCCAGCACTTCCTGCACATAAGC
>CALFXA010000033.1 GCA_937928015.1 uncultured Anaerolineales bacterium
CACGACCGCAAGGATCCGCTCTTCTTCGACACGGCCCAGATCTCGGCGGGCAAGGCCATGAAGCAGGTCGGCCTGCCGCTCGACGGGGTCGACTTCTTCGAGTATCACGATGCGTTCAGTATCTATGCCGTGCTGCAGCTTGAGGCGGTCGGATTTGCAATCAAGGGCGGAGGTTGGAAGTTGGCCGCCGAGGGCGCGATTGGCCTGAAAGGCCGCATCCCGTGTGCGACGATGGGAGGCATGAAGGCGCGCGGATTCCCCGGCGGAGCCGCGGGTGTGTATCAGGCTGTCGAAGCGGCGATCCAACTGCGGGGGCAGGCGGGGAAGAATCAGGTCGAGGGTGCGCGCTTTGGGCTGATCCAATCGTTGGGCGGACCCGCCTCGACGGCGGTCAGTCACATTTTGCAGAGAATGGATTGATTTTTTCGTGGCGGGGTTAAATCCACAAGGTTTGATACGGTGCAAGCGTGTGTCCCAGTGCGGACTGCGTTTGCGCCGTGACGTTTTGCAGGCAGGTTACCTGCTGAGAGTCATCGGGGGAGGTGCGCAGAAGACCGAAGACGCTTGGCCCGACATCGAGCACCCTTTGTCCACCGTGCGGATGGAATGCGGGGGAGGCGGCGCGCTGGGCCAGCAATTGACGATAGCGCCCGAAGACCTGCGCGCGCAGGGAGGCGGGGTTGGCCAGCTCACTTTCCAACGCGGAACGTTCCAGTTTTTGGCGGTTGATGGTGCGATTATGATGGGTCTGCTCCACGCCTTCCTTCCAATTTCGTGAACCGAACAGGCTGTGGAAGTAGATGCCAGGCACGCCGCGCAGCGCCAGCATGATGGCCTGCGCCGCCATGAAGCGGCCGACCTGGAGTTCGAGCGGTTCATCGCTTGCGGGATTCGAGAGCGCGTCGAAGTAGTTGATGTTCATTTCGTATGGACTTTGCGAGCCATCGGGATTCTGCTTGTATGAAATCAGTCCGCCGTGTGCCAGGGTCTGCTCGACCAGCGCGTCGATCTCGGCCGGGGAGAGCAATCCGCGTGCGGGGTTTAGTCCAATGCCATCATGCGAGGCCAGAAAGTTGAAGAAGGTGGTTTGGTCGGAAGGCAGATCAAGCCCAGCCGCCCAGCCCGAGAGGACGGCGGCGTCGCCTGTGTGCAGGGTATGCAGGGTTAGCGGCGGGAGCGCAAAGTTGTAGACCAGTTGAGCTTCGCTTTTCCCATCTCCAAAATAGGAAATATTGTCCGAGTGTAGGACATTGGTTTCGGTGATGAGCCGCACATGCGGGGCGACCTCGTCCAGCACAGTCCGCAGCAATTGGATGATGGCATGAGTCTGTGGCAGGTGGATGCAGGACGTGCCGATCTCCTTCCATAGATAGGCGATGGCATCCAGGCGGATGAATTGTGCGCCGCGCTGGGCATACATGAGCAGGATGTCGAAGATCTCCAGCAGCACGTCGGGATTATGGAAATCCAGGTCGACCTGGTCGGCGCTGAAGGTTGTCCAGACGCGGCGGAGACCTGCGGTGGTGCTGAACTCCGTCAGCAGGGGCAGAGTACGGGGACGCACCACCTTCGAGAGGTCGGGGTCTCCCTCCACGGTCAGGAAGTAATCGCGGTAGGGCTTTTCGTCGCGCAGAAAAGATTGGAACCAGGTGCCTTGCGCAGAGGCGTGATTGATAATGCCGTCGAACATCAAGCGGAAGGAGCGGCCCAGCCGCTCGATGTCGCGCCAGCCGCCCAGGGCGGGATCCACGGTGCGATAGTCCTTGACCGAAAAGCCGTCATCCGATGACCAGGGGTAGAACGGCAGGATGTGAATGCCGCTGACCGTGCCGCGCAGGTGGGTTTGGCAGAAATCTGCCAGGGTTTGCAGTGGAAACTTTCCAGGTTCGCGCACCTGGTCGCCGTAGGTGATGAGGATCGAATCGCGTTCCGAGAGCGAGACATCGGCGGGGGTGGAAATCTGTCCACGATATCGTTCGATCAAGGCGGAGAGCCGTGGTTCGATCTGCGCGGCAGTCTCTGTTCCATAAATACGCTTAAGTTGTGTGGTATAAAATATTGGAATCATGCGGGTCATTGTACCTGCAAAACTGGGGACCATCTTACCGATAAGGAGACAATCATGACATCTTCACGACGCATAGGCTTTATATCGACACGATTCGCGGGAACAGATGGCGTTTCGCTCGAAACTGCCAAATGGGCCGTGGTTCTCGAAAGGATGGGGCACGAGTGTTTTTATTTTTGCGGGGTATGCGACCGACCTGCCGAAAAGAGTCACGTTGTTCCAGAGGCCTTTTACCGCCATCCCACCATCGACGCCATCAACCAGGTCGCCTATCAGGGGACGTGGGGGACCCTGCACGAAGGACGCAAACGGCATCCCGAGATTGGGGAACTGCACCAGGATTTTTTCTCGGTCTACATCCGCCCGTCCCACGTCACCCAGCAGATCCACGAACTGCGTTTTTACCTCAAGGAACAACTCTACGCATTTGCGCAAAAATTCCGCCTCGAAGCGTTGATCGTCGAGAATGCGCTGACCATCCCCATCAACCTGCCGCTGGGGTTGGCCATCACCGAGTTCATCGCCGAGACGGGCTACCCCGTCATTGCGCATCATCACGATTTTCCCTGGGAGCGGCAGCGCTTCATGAACAACTCGGTGCACGATTACCTCGCCGCGGCCTTCCCGCCCAACCTGCCATCCATTCGCCATGTGGTCATCAACTCGGTGCAGGCGCAGCAGGTCGCCTCGCGGGTCGGTGTCACGGCCATGATCATTCCCAACGTGATGGATTTCGACTCGCCGCCGTCCTCGCTGGATGATTACGCCCAAAGCGCCCGCACGGACCTTGGGCTGGCTCCCGACCAATATTTGATCCTCCAGCCCACGCGCATCATCCAGCGTAAAGGCATCGAACACGCCATCGAGTTGACCCGCCGCCTGGGCCTGCCCGCCGAACTGGTCATCTCGCACGCCGCAGGCGACGAGGGCACCGATTACGAAAAGCGCGTGCGCGAGTTCGCCGACCTGCTGGGCGTCCAGGTCAACTTCGAGGCGGCCATCGTCGGCGATGCGCGCGGAGTTACGCCCGAGGGGCGCAAAATCTACACGCTGGGCGATGTCTATCCCCAGGCAGACCTGGTCACGTATCCCTCCGCCATCGAAGGCTTCGGCAATGCCTTCCTCGAAGCGGTGTACTACAAGCGTCCACTGGTGGTCAATAACTATTCCATTTATGAAGCTGATATCAAGCCCAAGGGTTTCAAGGTGGTCGAGTTCGACGGCTTCATCAGCGACGCCACCCTGGAACATGCGCGCCGCCTATTGACTCATCCGCAGGAAGCGGCCCAATACACCGAGCAAAATTACGAACTGGCGCGCCGTTATTATTCATTCACCATGCTGCAACGCCGCCTTCAGCATCTTCTGGCCGACTGTTTTGGAGAACAAGTATGAAAATTGCACTACTACATTATTCGTCGCCGCCCATCGTCGGTGGCGTGGAAAGTGTCCTGGCGCATCATGCCCGCCTGATGACCCGTGCGGGCCACCAGGTGACCATCTTTGCAGGCCGCGGCGCATCCTTCGACGAGCGCATTCCCGTGCGCGTATTGCCGCGCCTGGATTCGCGTCATCACGATGTGATGGAGATCAAGGCCGTCCTCGACGCGGGGACTATCCCGCCTGCCTTTGAAGCGCTGTCCGACCAGATCAGGCGGGAACTCACCGCTGAACTGCAAGGCTTCGACTTCCTGATTTCGCACAACGTGGCCTCGCTGCACAAGAATCTGCCGCTGACCGCCGCTCTGCATACCTTGAGCCAGCAGCCCGATATGCCGCACCTGATCTTGTGGCATCACGACCTGGCCTGGACCACGCCGCGTTACCGCCATGAACTGCATGACGGCCTCCCCTGGGACCTGCTGCGTACACATTGGACGGGCGTCACCCAGGTGGTGGTCTCAGAACTTCGCCGCCAGGAACAGATCGGAAGAGCACACGTCTGAACTCCAGTCACGAGTGGATATCTC
>CALFXA010000034.1 GCA_937928015.1 uncultured Anaerolineales bacterium
GTCGTAGGCGCGTTCCCCGCGGCCCGACGATTCGATCACCATTGGAATGACATTCTTAAAATCAGGGATCATGTGTGCCTCCGAATTTTGACCATGATAACCGCAGTCTATTGGAATTTCGTTAATTTTCTACACGTAATTTATAGGGGCGACGTATTCCGTCGCCCCTATCGGGATTCCGTTACTCGGACTTTTCCTCGGAGGATTCACCCTCGGGCTGAGCCTCGGCTTCGGGAGCTGTCTCGGCGCTTTCAGCGGGAGCCTCGAAGGGTTTGTATTCGCCCATCGCAATGGACTTGAGCATGTCCAGGGCGCGGCGGGTAAGCACGCGTGTGGCAGATTCCATTGCCACGGCTTGGGCCAACTGCTGCTGACCCTTGCGGCCGCCGCGCAGCTCGTTCAGGTTCATGCCCTGCATCTGCAGCTCGGTCAGGGTCTGGCCGAACTCGGCGTCCAGGGCGGCGTTATCGACCTGGATGCCTTCCTTGCGGATGATCTCATCCAGGATGAGCGAGCGCTCCAGGCGCTTCCTGGCCACGGGAAGCACTTCCTCTTCCGTGAACTTTTCCTGCGTGGTGTTGCGCAGTTTGAAGTAGGTGGCCAGGTCCATGCCCTGCTGGGCCAGACGCTGCTGAAGTTCATCCAGCACATGCTCGCCCTCGTGTTCGAGGGAGTGCTGATGATATTTGATGGTCGCGCCTTCCTTGATCTTCTCGATCAGGTCGACGAAGAATTTGTCGTCGTACTCGGCGCGGGAGCGGTTCTCCACGTCGCGGGCCACGGCTTCCTTGAGGGCGTCAATCGTCTCGCCCGCGCCGACCTGCTTGGCGAAGTCATCGTCGAGGTCGGGCAGAATCACGCCGCGCACGGTCTTGACGGTCACTTCGAAGTTGACAGTTTTGCCTTGCAGGGACTCGTCAGCATCGTCCTTGGCGTACTTGTGCTTGACCGTCTTGCTGTCGCCCGATTTCAGGCCGACCAGTTCCTTGTTGAAACCCTTGTAGGGCCATTCCTCGTCACGATCTTCTTCGCGGACGAAGGTGGCGAAGCCCGTGCGCGAAAGGCCCGCGCTCTTGTCCTCTTCGCCCTCTTTCAGCTTGGAAGCATACTTGCCCTTCACGTCCACGAGGACGTAGTCGCCGACCTGTACCTCGCGTTCGACGGTCTCGGTCGAGGCGTACATCTGGCGCAGGTCTTCGAGGGCCTTGTCGGCCTCGGCCTGGCCGGGAGCGGTCCACTCGTAGGGCAGGCGGATGGAGTGATAATCGCCGAGGTCCACTTCAGGGGCCAGCGGCACGCGGAAGGTGAATTTGGGGGTCTCGCCCTGGGTGTCCACGTTTTCCAACGAGCCCGCGGCGGCAGGCTTGACCTTGGCCTCTTCGAGCACCTTGGGATAGATATCGTCCATCAGCATTTCGATGGCCTGCTCGGTGATGGCTTCCTCGCCAAAGGTGCGGGCGATGATGTTGTACGGAGCCTTGCCCGGGCGGAAGCCGGGAATCTTTCCGCGTTCGGCCAGTTTGCGGGCGGCGCGGCGCTTGAAGACTTCCAGTTGTTCCTTGTCGACATCCACGACCAGTTTGGCCTGCTGGTCATCCAGAATTTGTTTTTCGATGTTCAAAGTTCGAGTTCCCTTCGTTTTATGTCTTGTGACAATTTTTTGTGGGGACGGAGGGAATCGAACCCTCACGCCTTGCGGCACATGATCCTAAGTCATGCCTGTCTGCCAATTCCAGCACGTCCCCTTGACGTCCAGTTGGCGGCCCGATTATAAGCGACGCGGGAGGGGGCGTCAACATTGCGGTATAATCGCGCACTTGAACCCTGTAGCTGGAGAGAACCCTTGAGCCGCGTCATCAACCCCGAATCCGCTGGAAAAGAACGCACCCGCCTGACCAAAGCCGTCGTGCTGGCCCTCCGTCAACTTGCCGTTCAATCTGAACCTGGGCCTGTTTCCCGTGACCTGGCCGCTTTCATCGCCCTGGCCCTTGAGTCCATTGCCGATGGCATCGACGCCTCGGTGACCGCCTGGGAGAAGCGCGATTACTGGGTCAAGGCCGACAAGTTCCGCATGGAGTGGATGTGGGCGGGCACGACCGCCGCAAAGATGAAGAACGCCGTCCTGATCGACGATTGGGGTACGGTGGCCCTGCTCATGCCGCAGATTGCTGCCAAACTAAACAAGGTGGAGGTTGGTCCCAATCATCGCCTGGGCACGCCGTGGGTGGGCGCATATAAGCAGTTGAAGAGTCAGGAACAAGTTTGATCTTGTAAAAAAAGAAAACGCCAGCCGCTAAAGGCTGGCGTTTTGTGTTGCATGCGGTTAGTTATTGAGCGCGCCCTGGTTGATCCAATCGACGATCAACTGGACCTGCTCAGGGGTAAGCTTGGGTCCGCGCTTGGGCATTTTGCCGCTGGAAACCAAGTTGACCAGTGAACTGTTGGTGGCGTCCCCTGCGACCACCACGGGACCGCGCTCCGAGCCGTTCATCAGGGACGTATAGGATTTCAAGTCGAGGCCCTTCTCTGTGCGGTCCCCGCCATGACAGTTGATGCAGCGGCTCTCAAGGATCGGCAGGATATCTGTGGCGAAACTGATTGCGCCAGATGCGACGGGCGGTTCCGTGGCAGCGGGAGCGCTGGTGGCGGACGATAAATCCGTGTAAGCGGGCGGCAGGGTCGCCGTCGACGGGTTGGAGTAGGCGGTGGGTGTTTCGGATGCGGTGGAACAGGCGGTGACGACCATGACGGCCGTCATGACCACGAACAGAATCTTGACGAAAAGTTTGGACATGTTTCCTCGTAGTGAAATTAGAATCCGTACAGGATGACGCCTCCCAGAAATCCCAGTACGGCAGCCAGACCAAAGCTCGTAAAGTAGGCGGCCACGTACCAGGGTTTGCGGGAGGGAGTTTCAAATAGGTTGGGATTGCGCGCGCGCAGGATTGCGGTGGCACTGGTCAGGATCAACAGAAGAGTGGCAAGCATGATCTTGACGCTCGAATTGGGGGCGGCTCCGTCGTAATTGGAGATGTTATCCATCATGCCTGTGACGGCGGCAACCAGGGTGCTGACCGAGGCCAGGGCGATGTTGGCGAAAGCAGCCTGTTCGAGCATGGTGCTGCGTTTCCACAAGGCCAGCAGGATGAAGAACGCTGCAGCTCCTGTCAGCGCGATGGGGAAGTGGACGATCATGGGGTGCAGTGGATGGGTAACAGTAAGGGCCGTGATCAGACGACTAAAGAAATCCATGGCTCACCTCCATCAGAGATGTGTAACTATACAGGCCGCAGTTTAATTTTTTATGAGAAAAGATTGGGGAAATTTAGAGGGAGTTAAGAACCTGACCGACAAAAATCCGAATCTGTTGTTTAAGCAACGGAGCGGATGTAATTTACATCCGCTCCGTGTGATGGTCTTGTTTTGATCAGTTAGGGCAGGTGACGCTGGGTGTTGTTGAGCAGATCGATTGTCATCTCGCGGATGTGGCGGTTTAGATAATGATTCTCCAGGGTGGAGAGCGGCAGGAAGCGCGCACCCGCTACCACATGGATGCAACTCGGTGATCCACACAGGCAGATGAACGGGGCAGCCATCTCCCACTCGGTGGATGGGTAGAAGAAGCTCAGTTCATCGCCCGCTTTGATATCGCGGCAGGCCACCACCACCATCTTCTCCATGTCGAGGATGACATTGGGGTTGCAGGAGTGATTGAGCGCCGAGAGTTTGCCGACTTCGGTGTGCAGGTTGCGGTCCATCTGCACGGTGAAGCGATTGGGCTTGTCTGAGATCTTTTCAGCGGGGATTTGATAAACGACTTCGCCGCGCTTGAAGTCCTGGCGGGCAACCAGGCTGCGTACTTTGTTCTCAGTGTGAATTGCAATAACATCGGTTGGCATGTTCGTAAAATCCTTTCCTTGTTTACTTTGTCCATGTGATCTATGTAAGACCATGTTGTTTAGTATAGCAAGCAAGAAAAAGATGACAAGGGGGGTATCCTTAATAATTGATATATTTTAAGGTAAAGAACCATCATGTATGCATGATGGTTCTGACTTAAGTTACATTTCAATGTATTTAGAAGAGCGCAGGCTGCAAGGCGGGACGCTTGCCGTTCAAGAGTACATAAGGTGCAGCGCGTTCGGCGATGGCTCCCAACTTTTTCAATGCGGAAAGATCATTGACTTTGGATTGTCTGCGCGCGGTGAGGATTGCCTCTGCGGTTTTGGGCCCGATGCCAGGGACGCGCAATAGATCGCGTTTCTCGGCGCGGTTGATTTCGATTGGGGCGTTGA
>CALFXA010000035.1 GCA_937928015.1 uncultured Anaerolineales bacterium
AGTCGCTGGTAGGGACCATGTTGACGGCGGCAGGCTTCGAGGTCTTCGACTTGGGCGTGGATGCGTCGCCGCACAAGATCATCGGCAAGGCTATCGAGGTAAATGCTGACATCATCGCCATGAGCGCGTTGCTCACCACCACGATGGTCAAGCAGCGCGACGTGATCGACGAATTGGAAAAAGAAGGTCTGCGCGGAAAATTCAAGGTCATGGTGGGCGGAGCACCGATCACGCGCGATTGGGTCGCCAAAATCACGGCGGACGGCTATTCGGAAGACGCCATCGGCGCGGTGAATATCGCCAAGCAACTCGTCGGTGTAAATTGATTCGCTGAATCAAACTCGGAGGGTCCCATGAGCAAGAACATCAAGTCCATCACCAACCCGAAACTGCGGCTGGAAGTATTGTCCCAAGATGACGTCAAGAAGATCCATGATGCCACGTTGCAGATCATCGAAAAGGTCGGCGTGCGCTTCCCGTCAAAACGGGCGCTGGAGGTGTGGGCCGATAATGGCGCCGAGATCGATTACGACAAAATGGTCGTGCGCGCCAAGCCCGCGCTGATTGAGCAGGCATTGGATTCCTGTCCGCCGTTCTACACGCTGGCAGCCCGCGACCCACAGCAGGATTTGACGCTCGATGGAAATCACGTCTACGTCGGCACGGACGGCTGCGGCGTGGAGGTCATCGACATCCACACGGGCGTAAAACGCACCTCCGAGTTGCAGGACGTGGCCGATATTTCACGCATCGCCGATGCCACCGAGGAAGTGGCCTTCCACTGGGTGCCGGTCTCGGCGCAGGACAAGCCCCACCAGACGCGCGGCCTGCATGAGATCAAGACCATCTGGGGGAACTCCACCAAGCATGTGCAAACCGAGTCGATCTACAACGAACACGAGGCGCGCGCCGCCATCGAGATGGCCAGCCTCATCGCGGGCGGACGCGAGCAATTGCGCAAGCGTCCCGTCCTCTCGCTGATGCAATGTACCGCCTCGCCACTCGGCCATGACGGCGGCTCGCTGGATGCAGCCCTGTTGGCCGCCGAAGTGGGCATCCCGACAGGCTTCATGACCATGGCCGCCTGCCTGACCACGGGTCCCGCCACGATGGCGGGCAATCTGGCAGTGGGCAACGCCGAGGTCATCGCGGCCACGGCCATGCTGCAATTGGCCCACCCGGGCGCGCCCGTCTTCTACGCCGCGGCCCAGACCGCTTCCGACCTGCGCAACGGCGCCTACACGGGCGGCGGCCCCGAGGACTTCCTCTTCGGCGCGGCCACCAACGTACTGGCCGATTATTACAACATCCCGCTTTCGATGGGCTCGTTCGCCACGGGCGCCAAGGAACCCAACTGGCAGGCGGGCATCGAGAACAGCCTGTCAACCTTCATGTCCAGCATCGTCATGTCGGACATGCTGCTGGGGCTGGGCTTCCTGCACGGCAGCCGCATCTGGTCCTTCGCCGAAATGATGCTGGATGCCGAGATCTTCTCGATCATCCACAAGATGATGCAGGGCATCACGGTCAACGACGAGACGCTGGCGCTGGACGCCATCGCGGCGGTCGGCCCGGGCGGCAACTTCCTCTCGCAGAAGCACACCCGCAATCACATGCGCGACCTGTTCCTGCCGCAGTTCATGGACCGTCGTCCGTACACGGAATGGGAAACGAAGAAAGACGACGCCCGCGACTGGGCGTTGAACAAAGCCCGCAAGCTGCTGGCCGAACATCAGCCCGATCCACTGGATGAAAAGCTGGCCGCCGAGTTGGAGCGAATCATCGAGGTGGAAGAGAAGGCTCTGGTTTAGCCTCTCCAATAAAACGAATTAAAACCCGCTTCGGGCCTGGACCTGAAGCGGGTTCCGTTTTCAGAGTGGACTCGGCCCCTTAGGCGGGACCAGGCCGAGGGTCCGCGCTATTGAGCGGCTTCCACCGCGGCGGCAATATCCTCGAAGGACGGGACATGCCCCGGGTTGACAATCGTCCCGTTGACGAAGACGCTTGGCGTCCCCTGCACACCCATCTGGTTGCCCTTGTCGAACGAAGCATTGACCTCATCCACATAGCGGCCTTCGCTCATACAGGCATCGAAAGCCTGGGTATCCAGTTGCAGGGTGGCGGCAAACGTGGAGAGGCGGTCGTCGTTGAAGGCGCCTTGATTCTCGCCGTTCCAGTTGGCAAAGAGCGTGTCATGATATTCCCAGAACTTGCCCTGCTCGTTGGCACACAAGCTGGCCAATGCCGCTCGTTGCGATTCCTTGGTGGCGGAGCTACGGTCGAGGAAGGCGTAGTTGTGGAAAACGTAATAGGCCTTGCCTGTTTGCACCAACTCGGCAACGACTCGATGCTCGACCTGTTCTGTGTAGTTCTTGCAGGCGGGGCATTGAAAATCTTCGAAGACGTCGATGCGAACGGGGGCATTGGGATCGCCAACGGACAGCCCGTCCACTTGCGGACGGTCCGCAGCGGTCGGGACGACCACTTCACCGGGCGTGACTGAGGCAGGTGGTTCAGGTTTGTTGAACAGAATCAAGGCTCCCGCGATCAGTAGGGACCCCACCAATACCAGGCCGATCATCACCTGGCGGGCGCGGGCCTTCTCGCGTTGCAGACTTTTTCGCTTCGAGGTTCGTTTCTCTTCACTCATCGGTGTCTCTCCTTGTCAAATGGTGGCGGGATTGTGCCACGCCTGAGTCGAATTGTCCAGCAGGGCGGGCAGGTAAGGAATGGAGATAAATTTGAGTCCACAAATCATGAGAAAACTTGCTTTAGCCGTACTGTTGCTTTTGAGCGCCTGCGCGCAGTCAACTCCCGTTCCCGTCATCCTCACCACCGAACCCACTCACACGTTCACGCCTTCCCCCGTTCCCAGCGGAACGCCCCTCCCAACGGAGACGCCCATTCCCACCGCCACGCCGTTCCAGCATCCAATGTCCATCGAGACCCTGCGACAAGGTTCCTACCCGGGCAGCGACATCATCCTCGAAAAGGAATTGGAACGCGGTGCGAATTATCGTCGTTACTACGCCTATTACCTTTCCGAGGGATTGAAGATCTACGGTCTGCTGACCGTCCCCGACGGGGAGATGCCCGCGGGCGGCTGGCCTGCCATCGTGTTCAATCACGGTTACATCCCGCCTGAGATCTACAAGACCACCGAGCGTTATACCGCCTACGTGGACAAGATCGCACGCAGCGGCTACATCGTCTTCCGCATCGACTATCGTGGGCACGATCAGTCGGAGGGGGAAGCTACGGGCGCATACGGCAACCCAGGTTACCTCGTGGATGTGATGAATGCGGTGGCTTCGATCAAAAAGTTCCCACAGGCTAACCCGGAGAAGATCGGCATGTGGGGTCATTCGATGGGCGGATTCCTGACCCTGCGCGCGATGGTCATCTCGAAGGATGTCAAGGTCGGCGTAATCTGGGCGGGCGTGGTCGGCTCCTACCCCGACCTGGTCTACAAGTGGCGGCGGACCGGTGCGGCGGTCACGCCCTCCCCCAGTTCGCAGGGACGCGGCTGGCGCACGGGCTGGCTCGAACAATACGGCACCCCGGAGCAGAATCCCGCCTTCTGGAAGGCCGTCTCGGCCAACTCGTACCTGGCCGACCTCTCAGGGCCGATTCAGATCCACCACGGCACCGCCGATGAGGATGTCCCCGTGGCATTTTCCGAGACTTTGTATGGACAAATTCGCGCGGCGGGGCAATATGCCGAACTGTACACTTATCCAGGCGACAATCACAACATTTCCACCTCGTTCGATACCGCGATGGCCCAAACCATCGCATTTTATGACACCTATCTTAAATAATCTACACGAAAAACCTGGTTTTGTAGCGCCGATTCGCCGTCGGCGTTTTTTCCTTGAGTTTTCCAAAACGTTTTGGTAAAATCATCTCCATGCCAACCATCCGTGATGTTGCCAGGACACTCAATCTCTCCATTACCACCGTTTCGCGTGCACTGGACGGGTATGGCGATGTTTCCAAGGAGACCCGTCAGCGCGTGATCGAAACGGCACAAGCGATGGGCTATGTGCCCAACCGCGCCGCGCGCCAATTGCGCCGTCAGCGGACGGACACCATCGGCTACATCGTCCCTGCCGAAAAGCCACAGTTTGCCGACCCTTTCTTCGCGGAGTTTGTCGCGGGGCTGGGCGACGAAGCCGCCAGCACCAACTACGACCTGCTGGTCTCCACCGCTCCACCAGACTCGCCAGAGGAACAGGACCTGTATCGACGCTGGATACAGGGCGGCAAAGTGGATGGTGTGATCATCAACCGCACCCGCCTGAGCGATTGGCGCGTGAACTTCCTGCGGGAGAGCAAACTCCCCTTCACCTGTCTGGAGCGGTCGCTCGATCAGGGTGAAGAGTTCCTGGGTGTGGAAACCGACATCAAAGACGGTTACCAGGAATTGCTCGGGCATCTAACGGCGCAAGGCCATAGCCGCATCGCCTTTATCGGCGCGGATGCCAGCCTCAAGGTCCAGTATGACCGATTGCGGGCCTTCCAACAGGCGCTGACGAGTCTCGACATCCAGCCTCAGGCCAATCTGATCGTTGAAGGCGATCTGACACCCGAGGGCGGCTATCAGGCCATGCTCAGACTCCTGGCGCTCGACCAGCCGCCAACTGCTGTGGTGTGCGTCAACGACCTGACCGCCATCGGCGTCATCCACGCCGCGCACGACAATCACTGCGTGATTGGTCGCGATCTCGCCATTGCGGGCTTCGACGGCGTTGCGGATTCGGCTCACACCCAGCCGCCGCTGACCACGCTCGATCAACCTGTTTATGCCATCGCACGGACGCTGGCACGGTTGTTGTTACAAGCCATCGCGCGCGAAAAGATCGTTCAGCGCGTCATCACCATTAAACCCACCCTGCTCATTCGCGCATCGTCTGGAGGGAAAAGATGATCTGGATCGAATTGCTCATTTGCGCAGCCCTGCTCGTCTGGGCCGCCACCTATCTTTCGAAATACGGCGATATCCTGTCCGAGAAGACCGGCCTGGGGCGCGCCTGGATCGGCGCCATCCTGATCGCGGGGGTCACCTCCCTGCCTGAACTGGCCTCGGGCGTCTCCGCCGTGGCCTGGCTGAAGGCGCCCAACCTGGCGGCAGGCGCAGTGCTGGGAAGCTGCCTGTTCAACCTGGCACTGATCGCCTTGATGGACTTGGCCTACCAGCCCGGGCGGGTACTGGCCAAGGCCCAGGATGTGCATATCCTCTCGGGCGGACTGGGCATCCTGCTACTGGGGCTGGTCGCCATGGGCGTGGAGGTCGGCGCAGACCTGAATGGGTTCGGCCTGTTCGGTGTCAGCGTTCTGAGCATCACTCTCGTGGTATTGTATGCACTGGGCGGCAGGATGATTGCCCGCCTCGAACAGCAGCGTGTGACGGAAGTGCTGGAGCAGGAAGCCAAAGAACTTAACTACGCCCAAGTCACGGCCCGCAAGGCGTACATCGTCTTTGTCTTGAATGCAGTGGGCGTGATCGTCCTGGGCATCTGGCTCTCCAGTATCGGAGACCGCCTCTCGGCCACCACGGGCCTTTCGCGCAGCTTCGTCGGGAATTTGTTCCTGGCCATCACCACCTCCCTGCCCGAGATCGCCGCCAGCCTGGCAGCCATCCGCATGGGCGCCATCGACCTGGCCATCGGTAACGTGTTGGGCAGCAACCTGTTCAACATCACCCTGTTCGCCATCTACGATATCGCCGACGGGCGCGCCAACTTCTGGGCCTCGTTGACCAATGCCAACGCCTTCGCGGCTGTGATGACCATGATGATGACGGGCGTGGTCATCATCAGCCTGATGTACCGCGCTTCGCCGCGCCTGCCCTATCGCTTCTCATGGGATGGGCTTGCACTGGCAGGCATGTATCTTGGAGCAATGGCTGTTCTCTACTGGCTCAGTTGAAAGGAAGAAGCCATGCAAATTTCGGAGTGCATGAAACGAAACATATTTTCCATCAGGAGAGACGAACCCCTGTCCAAAGCGGTCAGGGTGTTTTCGGAACGCCATATCGGCACATTGCCTGTGGTGGATGAAGCAGGCAAACTGGTGGGGCTGCTTCAACTGCGGGACCTGATCACTCTGGTCATGCCCGATTTTGTGAAGTTCGTCGAAGACTTTGACTTCGTGACGGATTTCGGGGCAGCGGAAGGCCGTCGGCCAGACCCTGCATTGCTGGTCCAGCCTGTGGAAAAGCACATGAGTCCGCCCGAAGCCGTGGAGGCAACCAGCGGGTTATTACGCGCCTCGGCCCTGCTCCATAAACACGACCTGCACGACCTGCCCGTGGTGGATGCAGATGGGAAGCTGGTCGGCATCGCTTCACGGGTCGACATCGGCACAGCCTTCTTAAAAGGCTGGACCATCTCGCAAGGGGGTGGCACATGATCGCGGGCGGCGTTGCACTTCTCATCTTTGGCGCGACCTTGTATGTGATCTTCACCGAAAAACTGAATCGTACGATCGCAGCCGTGACAGGAGCGACCCTGATGCTGACCTGCGGGCTTGCATTGGGTTTCTACACGGAAGAACAGGCCATGAGCACCGTCGATATCAGGACCATTGGCCTGCTATTAGGCATGATGATCCTGGTAGCCTTGCTGGAACCGACAGGCTTCTTTCAATATCTGGCGGTACAAGCTGCACGCTTCTCGAAAGGCAAACCTGTGCGGCTGTTGGTATTGCTCGGCTCGGTGACTACTCTGCTCTCCATGTTTCTGGATAACGTCACCACGGTGGTGCTGATTGCCCCTGTCACGATCCTGATCAGCGAGATCCTGGGGTTAAATCCCGCCCCATTGCTAATCGCCGAGGCACTGCTATCGAATACTGGCGGAATTGCCACTCTGGTGGGTGACCCTCCCAACGTTTTGATTGCCTCCGCTGCAAATCTGAGCTTCAATGACTTTCTGGTCTATGCCCTGCCGATTGTGGCTGTCGCCTGGCTGACGGCGCTGTTTCTGTTGCGATATCTCTTCCGCCGCGAACTGGCTGTCGCCCCTGAAAACGCAGACGCGGTGTTGCATCTCAATCCCGCCGAGGCCCTGGATGACTGGCCCACTGCGCGCCGCATCCTGATCGTTCTCGGCGGCGCCATCTTGCTGTTTTTTTTCGAGAAACCGCTGGGGATCAGTCCCGCTTTTATCGCAGTGACAGCATCGTCCATTGCCCTGGTCTGGGTGCGACCTGATATTCGCAAGATCCTTGAAAGAATCGAATGGAGTGTATTAGCCTTCTTTGTGGCGCTCTTTGTACTGGTCGGCGGACTGGAACATGCAGGGGTGTTGAGTCAGTTGGCGGGACTGATTGCTCGTGTCAGCGACGCCAACCCCATCATCCTGGGGGTGTCTCTGCTCTGGCTGGTGGCGGGACTCTCCGCCGTGGTGGATAACATCCCGATCACCATCGCGCTCATCCCCGTCGTTCAAAGTCTGGCGCATTCGGGACTCAACGTTACCCCGCTATGGTGGGCATTGGCTTTCGGTGCAGGGCTGGGAGGCAATGGGACGATTATCGGCTCGACCGCCAATGTGGTCGTGGCCTCCCTGTCCGAACGGACGCGTTCCCCCATCACATCCATGCTGTGGAACAAACGCGGCCTGCCTGTCATGCTCGCCACGCTGGGTGTGACGACTATTTTGTATATTCTAGCGTTTCAGTTTCTGAGCCGCTAGAATCCTTCCATTGGATGGTAAGGATATCCCTGAACTTAGGATTACCAAACATGCATTTATCGCTTGAAAATAAAAATAATTCTGTCCGCACCGAAATTCAGGAATACCTGGATATTCGACAGCAGCGCCGCTGGATCTTCCCGCGCGCGGCGCTGGTCGGCGCCTGCGCAGGCGCCACCGCCCTGCTCTTTCGCGGTGCGCTGGCGGGTGCGGATACTTTGAGGAACAGCCTGCTGGATTGGGCACATCAAATGCCCGTGCTGGGCTGGATCTTCCCGATCCTGCTGGCCGCGTTGGGTGCAGGCATTTCGGTCTTCATTACGCGCCGTTATGCCCCCGAGGCCAGCGGCAGCGGCATCCCGCACCTGGAAGCCGTGCTTCACCGCCTGCGGAAACTGGAATGGAAACGCGTCCTGCCCGTCAAATTTCTCGGGGGCGTCCTGGTCATTGGCAGCGGCATGGCCCTGGGACGCGAAGGCCCCACCGTCCAGATGGGCGGCTCGATTGCAGATGCCATCTCGCGTTGGTTGAAAGTATCCGAACGGGAACGCTTGACCCTCATTTCAGCCGGGGCGGGTGCCGGGCTGGCTGCCGCTTTTAACGCGCCGCTCTCCGGGCTGGTCTTCGTGCTCGAAGAAGTGCGCCGCGACTTTCAACCGATCGTGTTCGGCGCAGCTTTCGTGGCGGCAGCGGTGGCGGATATTGTGGCGCGCATCGGGTCGGGCCAGTTCCCAGTTTTTGCCGTGCCCACCTATACGGTCCCGCCCTTATCCGCCCTGCCGATTTTTGCCCTGCTGGGCATCGTCGCGGGCCTGTTTGGCGTAGTCTTCAACCGCGGACTGCTGGCCTCCATCGAAGCGTATGCCCGCATCCCTGCGCGTTTTTCTGTGCTGGCCGCTGCCATCACGGGCGGGGTGGTCGGGCTGGTGGGCTGGTTCTCGCCGCTATTGATCGGCAGCGGACATTCGCTGGCCGAATCTGCCCTCAAGGGCAACCTGACGCTGGCGGCCATCCCGCTCTTCTTCGCCATCCGTTTTGTGCTGACCACCAGCAGTTACGCCACTGGCGCGCCCGGCGGCATTTTTGCGCCCCTGCTGGTGCTGGGCGCGTTGATCGGTTTGGGTATCGGGCAGGTCTTTCACAACATTGCGCCCGAGATGGCGCCCGTCCCTGCTGTTTTTGCTGTGGTGGGCATGGCCGCTTATTTCACCGCCATCGTGCGCGCCCCGTTGACCGGCATCATGCTCATCGTGGAGATGACGGGCAATTATTCGCAGATGCTGCCGCTTCTGGTCAGTTGTTTCTGCGCGTATGCGGTCGCTGAATTATTGAAGGACCTGCCCATCTACGAGGCCTTGCTCGAACGCGACCTGACCCGCGGCGGGAGCGAAAATCCGCTTAAGGAGCCTGTGGTCACTGATTTCATCATCCAGGAAGGTTCCGCCTTTGCGGGGCAGGAACTGCGCTCACTTGGACTGCCCTCAGGCTGTATTGTGGTGCGCTGTTCGGACGGTAAGCGCGAGTGGGTACCGAAAGCCGCCACCCGCCTCGAGCCGCACATGCGCATCACGGTGGTGATCGCGCCAGATGCATCCAACGCGCTGGAGATTCTGCGCCAGGGCTGTGGAACTGCCAAATCAGCGACCCGCCCCACGGGTTATCCCGGTTGATGCGGAACTTATAGATGCTAAAAAGACCTGGCTTGCTACAATCGGCGGCGATCATCAGCGCGGATGACACCAGCCCGCACCAGATCATCAACGGGATGCGGGGGATTGGCAGCTCTTTGGGCTGGTCGCCTGATGGTAAATCCCTGCTCATTTACGCGGGGCCTGTCGGCGCGCGCAACATCTACCGACTGTTGGCAGGTGACCTGCTGGTGGTGGTCGCCGAAGGTGTAGCGCGGACCGAGGCTCAGCGTCTGTGCAGCCGTCCCGATGATGAATTATCCCCATGAACCCTTTACAGGAGTAGCGACACATGGATGCCCTGAATCAACTCTTTCAGTCTAATCCGTTTGCCCTGCCGCTGTTCATCTTTGTCGCCCGCATCATGGACGTCAGCCTGGGCACACTGCGCATCATCTCGCTCTCGCGCGGGCGGAAATACCTGGCGCCCATCCTCGGCTTCTTCGAGGTCTTCATCTGGGTGGTGGCCATCAGTCAGTTGGTGCGCAATCTGACGCATATTTCGGGATACCTGGCCTATGCCGCAGGCTTCGCCGCGGGAAACTACATCGGCATGTGGCTGGAGGAAAAATTGGCCATGGGTATGTTGACCCTGCGCATCTTCGCCGTGCGGGAGGGTCCTGACCTGTCGAAACGGCTGGCCGCCGCAGGCTTCGGTGTGACCACGCTCCCAGGTCACGGAGCCGAGACACGGGTCGAGGTGCTGTTCGTCATCATCCATCGCCGCGACCTGGACCAGGTCGTGCAGATCATCCGCGAGGTCAACCCAAAAATCTTCTATTCCGTCGAAGAGGTACGCGCCTCCAACCAGGGCGTCTTCCCTGCCCAAAGCAAAGGAACCCAACGCTACAATCATTTTTTCAATTGGGCAAAACGCAAATAGCCAGAAAGGAATCACATGTGCGGATTTGTCGGATGCCATCCGAGTAACCAACCACAATTGATCGAACAGGCCATTCAGCGGATTACTCACCGCGGGCCTGATGAACAGGGGGTGACGTCCACGCCGATGGGAACGCTGGGACATACCAGGCTGTCCATCGTGGATGTGGCCGACAGCCACCAACCCATGAGCGATGGTTCACGCTGGATCGTGTTCAACGGCGAGATCTACAACTTTCAATCCCTGCGCAAGACCCTACCCGCCCCGTGGAAAACCCACGGCGACACCGAAGTGGTGCTGAAACTGCTCGCTCAGAAAGGTTTGAGCGCCATTACAGAACTCGACGGCATGTTCGCCTTCGCCATCCTCGATAAAGGCATCTGCCTGGCGCGCGACCCGCTGGGTATCAAGCCGCTGTACTTTGTGCGCAACGGCCCCACGTTGTACTTTGCCTCCGAGGCCAAGGCGCTGATGGATTTCGACGGGGAGATCGTCGAGTTCCCCGCAGGCCACACCTGGGATGGGGCCGACCATTGGGAGCGCTTCTTCAACTCGTTCGACATTCAGATCGATGAGTCGATCCGCGAAAATGCAGACCTGGACGAACGCATTCGCTCAACCCTGCGGCGAGCCGTCCAAAAGCGGCTGATCGCCGACCCCGAGATTCCCGTGGGGGTCAGCCTCTCGGGCGGGCTCGACAGCAGCCTGATCGCCGCCCTGGCACGCGAGGGCCGCGACGAACTAAATACCTTTGTGGTTGGCATGACGGGCAGCGAAGACATCGAGCGGTCCGAAGAGGTGGCTCGCGCACTTGGCACCCGTCACCACGTCTATCGCTACGATTTCACCGAGATGCTGCAAGTGCTGCCCGAGGTCATCTACCACCTCGAATCCTTCGACGCCGCGTTGGTGCGCAGCGCCATCCCCAACTACTTCCTGGCGCGGCTGGCGGGGCAGCACGTCAAGGTCATGCTGACAGGCGAGGGTGCCGACGAACTCTTCGGCGGATATGCCTACCTGCGGGGTGTGACCAATCCCGTCCATTTTCAGCGCGAATTGTGTCTGACCCTGGATGCCCTGCACAATACCAACCTGCAGCGTACCGACCGCATGACCATGGTACACAGCATCGAGGGCCGCGTCCCATTTCTGGACCTGGAAATGGTGCGCCTGGCCCTGAGCATTCCCCCCGCCTTGAAATTCCACGACGAGGTCATCCCCGAGAAATGGTTGCTGCGGCGGGCCTTCACAGGTTACCTGCCCGAATCGGTCCTGAATCGCCCCAAGCAGAAATTCTCACAAGGCGCAGGCTCGATGAATCTGTTGGCAGACTACGCCAACGACCAGATCACCGATACCATGTTCGCCGCCGCGCAGACCGAATACGCCTCAGCAGAGTTGCGCTCGAAAGAAGAGTTGTTGTACTACCGAATTTTCCGTGAGCAGTTCGGAGAACGGCTCGACCCCAAGGTAATTGGACGGACGCGTTCGGTCGCGGAGGGCGAACTTTGAAAATCCTTAATAGATCAACGAGAGAAGGAGCCTCGTGGTGAAATACAACATCACAAAACTCTTTACAGAATTCTTCGAGAGCGAACGCTCATCGGGCATCGTCCTGCTGTTCAGCGCAATATTGGCTATCCTGCTGGCGAATTCCCCTCTTCGAGAATCGTTCCTGGGATTCTGGCACGCCAAAGTGGGGCTGGAACTGGGTTTCCTCAACCTGCGCTATGACCTCGCGCACTGGGTCAACGACGGGTTGATGGCCGTCTTTTTCCTGCTGATTGGCCTGGAGATCGAGCGTGAGCTTTACGTGGGTGAACTCTCGGATCTTCGCAAGGCCGCGCTGCCGATCTTTGCCGCCGTGGGTGGCGTGCTCCTGCCCGCCCTGATTTACTTCGTCCTGAATAAGGACCTGCCTACCCGCTCAGGCTTCGGCATTCCGATGGCCACGGATATCGCGTTCGCGCTGGGTATTCTGGCGCTGCTGGGCAGGAAGGTGCCGCTTTCGCTCAAGGTCTTCCTGACCGCCTTCGCCATCATCGATGACCTGATTGCCATCCTGATGATCGTCTTCTTTTACGCGGGAGACATCAACCTGATGGCTCTGGCGGTGGCGGGCGGGGTCTTCGTCCTGCTGTTGGTGCTCAACCGCAGCAGGGTGCGCGCGCTGCCGGTCTACTTGCTGCTCGGACTGGTCATGTGGTATGCCATCCTTCAGTCGGGAGTACACGCCTCCATTGCGGGCGTACTGCTGGCCTTTGCCATTCCGTTTACAGACGGGTCCTCCGACTCTCCATCCTATAAACTGCAACATGCCTTGCACAAGCCGGTCGCGTTCGGCATCATGCCGATCTTCGCATTGGCCAACACAGGCGTGACCCTGATCGGCAGTTCGCTGTCCAACCTCTTCGCGCCGAACACGCTCGGTATCTTCCTGGGCCTGGTGGCAGGGAAACCGCTTGGCATCACGCTCTTCTCTGCATTGGCAACCAGGCTGAAAGTCGCCAGCCTGCCGGAGGACATTTCGATGAAGCATCTGCTGGGGGCAGGCTTCCTGGGCGGCATTGGTTTCACCATGTCCATTTTCATTACGTTCCTGGCGTTCGGAGACGGCGAGCTGGCGGAAAGCTCCAAGCTGGCAATCATTCTTGGCTCGCTTACCTCGGGGTTGATTGGGTACTTTTTGCTGAGTCGCCAAACTCACAAGGAGGTCACATGACTCAAAAAACCGTCGTCGCTGCCGCGTTGGGCGAATGCGTTCATGTGGCGGGCGTCTCGAATTTCCTGCGGCTGGCCGAATCAGCGGGCTGGCGGACGATCTTCCTCGGTCCCGCCGTGCCCGTGGACGAGGTGCTGGCGGCAGCCCGCCGCGAGCAGGCCGACCTGGTGGGTGTCTCGTATCGGCTGACGCCCGAAAACGGCGAACGGCTGCTGGGTCTGTTCGCCGAAGAGGCCGCCGAACTGCACGAGGAGGGAGTCCGCTTTGCGTTTGCAGGCACGCCGCCCGTCGCGCAGAAGGCCGCTCAATTGGGGAATTTCTTCGAGCGGGTCTTCGATGGCAGCGAAACACCCGAGCAAGTGCTGGCCTGGCTCAAGGGTCAGCCCGCCCGCGACTTGGGTGAAGCCGACTTCCCGCAAACGACCGTCGAGCGCATCCTGTGGAAACGCCCCTACCCGATTTTGCGTCATCACTTCGGCCTGCCGACCCTGGAGGCCACGCTGGCGGGTATCGAGCAGATTGCCAGGGCGCAAGTCCTCGACCTGATCTCGCTCGGCACCGACCAGGACGCGCAGGAGAATTTCTTCCACCCCGAGCGGCAGGACCCGCGCCGTACGGGAGCGGGCGGCGTGCCCGTGCGCACCCCCGACGATTTCCTCGCGCTGTACGCCGCCAGCCGCCGCGGAAACTTCCCCATGCTGCGCGCCTACTCGGGCACCGACGATTTCATCCGCTACGCCGAAATGCTGGTCGGGACCATCCACAACGCCTGGTGCGCCATCCCGCTCTTCTGGTTCAATCAGATGGACGGGCGCGGCCCCTGGGACTTGGAAGGCTCGATCCGTGAGCATCAGGCCGTGATGCGCTGGTACGGCGAACGCGGCATCCCTGTCGAGTTGAACGAACCCCATCACTGGGGCATGCGCGACGCATCGGACGTGACCTTCGTGGCCGCCGCCTTCCTCTCGGCCTATAACGCCAAACAGTACGGCGTGAAGGACTACATCGCCCAGTTCATGTTCAACAGTCCGCCAGGCACCAGCGACGCCATGGACCTGGCCAAAATGTTGGCCGCACAGGAATTAATTACCCCCCTTTCATCCCCCCATTTGGCTGCGCAAAATGGGGGGACCGAGGGGGGCTTCCGCATCTGGACTCAGACCCGCATCGGCCTGCTCAGCCATCCGCTCGACGACCAGTCTGCGCGCGGGCACCTGGCTGCCAGCACCTACCTGCAAATGGCCCTGCGTCCCGACATCTACCATATCGTCGGGCACACCGAGGCCGACCACGCCGCCACCGCCGACGACATCATCGAGGCGGTCAAGATCACACGCCGCGCCATCCAAAACGCGATGGGCGCGCCCGACATGCGTCAGGCACCCGAGGTGCAGGCCCGCAAAGAGGAATTGATCGCCGAGACTCGAGCGTTACTGGACGCCATCCGCGAGTTGGCCCCATCCGGTGTTGCGGACCCGTGGGCTGATCCCGTTACCTTGACTCGTTCGGTCACCCTTGGGCTGATGGACGCGCCCCAGCTCCGCAACAACAAGTTCGGGCGCGGAGAGACTCGCACCCGCATCGTGGACGGGAAATCCGTCGCGGTGGACGAGTCGGGGCAGCCGCTCTCCGAGGTTCAGCGTGTCGAGTCGATCCTGAGCCGTTCACGAATGGGGAAGTCGCAATGACTGCCACAAAGACCACGGTCCACCCGCCGCGCGGACTGAGCCGCCTGCTCTGGCGTCTGCCGATCTGGCTGTACCGTGCCCATCTTGGGTGGCTGATCACCGACCATTTTCTCATGCTCGAACATATCGGTCGTCATAGCGGACAACCCCGCCAGGCAGTCATCGAGATCGTAAAATATGACAAGGCAGGCGATATGTATTACATAGCCTCTGGATTTGGTCGCACCTCAGATTGGTATCAAAATCTGCTGAAGACTCCGCAGGCCAGGATTCAGTCTGGGGTCCGCAAAGCAGCCGTCACCGCCGAGGTATTGTCCTACGAGGATGGGCAGCGCATCCTGGCAGACTATGCCCACCGTCATCCAGCCGCCATCCGCGCGCTGGCAAAGCTCATCGGCTATAAGATCGAAACACAGGAAATCGACTATGCCGAGTTCGCCCAGGTGGTTCCTATTGTGGCGCTGAAAGTGAATCCACCTGGTACTGCATGATCTTGTGTCTTTCAACGATTGGAGAAAAACATGACCGAAAAATATACTGTCATCGGGGCGGGACACGGAGGGAAGGCCATGGCCGCCCACCTGGCTTTGATGGGCGCGGACGTGGCCCTGTGGAATCGCACCTTCGAGCACATTGCCGTGGTCAAGAAACGCGGCGGGATCGAGTTGGAGAGTCCTGAGGGTGGGCCGCATGGGTTCGGGAGAATCAGTCTGGTCACCTCGGATCTGGGGGAAGCCATCCATCATGCGCAGGTCATCATGGTGGTACTGCCCTCTTCGGCACACGCCGATATCGCCAAAGCCGCCGCACCCTATTTGAAGGACGGGCAGATCGTCATCCTGCACCCGGGCCGCACGCTGGGCGCGCTGGAATTCACCAAGGTCATTCGCGACAATGGCTGCACCACTGACGTGACTGTGGCCGAGGCCGAGACCTTCATCTACGCCAGCCGCGCCGATGGTCCCGCCCAGGCACATATCTTCCGAATCAAGGAAGCCGTGCCGCTGGCGGCGCTGCCGTCCAACCGCAACGAGATGGTGCTCGAAGCCATCCAGCATGCCTATCCACAATTCATCGACGGCGTGGACGTGCTGCACACAGGCCTAAATAACATGGGCGCCATCTTTCATCCCGCCCTGACCCTGCTCAACGCGGGCTGGATCGAACACACCCACGGCGACTACCAGTTCTACATCGACGGGGTCACACCCTCGGTGGCGCGCGTGCTGGAAGTGCTCGACCGTGAACGCGTGACCGTGGCCTCGGCGGTGGGAATCCGTGCGCGTACTTCGCTCGAATGGCTCAAACTGGCCTACGATACCATCGGCGAGGATCTACACGAGGCCATCCACAACCAGCCTGGTTATTACGGTATCAAGGCCCCGCCCACGCTCAATCACCGCTACATCTTCGAGGATGTGCCCATGAGCCTGGT
>CALFXA010000036.1 GCA_937928015.1 uncultured Anaerolineales bacterium
GGTCAAGGCTGCCAGGGAGCAGATCTTCCTGCCGTTGGTACTGGACCTGACCCATCCCAGTCCCGCTTTGGGTTGGGCCAATCGTGAGCGCGATTCCTTCGCCCAGCGCGGCCCCGCCGATCTGGTGCTGGCGCTGGCGGTCATCCACCACTTGGCTATCTCGAACAACGTCCCGCTGCCGCAACTGGCGGATTTCTTCGCCGAAGCGGGCCAACGGCTGATCCTCGAATTCGTGCCCAAATCCGACAGCCAGGTGAAGAAGCTGCTCGCCACCCGCGCCGACATCTTCCCAGCCTACACTTTGGAGGGTTTCGAGGCGGCCTTTGCCCCTCGGTTCAAGATCCTGGAGAAGGCGGACCTTCGGGACTCCGAAAGAACCTTGTATTTTATGGAAGTTCGCTGATTTTTCTTGTATAATCAAATCGTTACCGAAAAGGAGCCGATTATGCAGATGCAGAATGTGTTGAATTTCCTGAAACGCCCAATTGTGATGGCAGTGTTGGCGGCGATCGTGGGGATTGCGCTTGGCCTTGGGTGGGGCTGGGGGGTTGACCCCGTCAAGTTCGTGGATGCAACCCCCGCGTACCTGCGCGACGACCTGCGCGAAGATTACCTGCGAATGACAATCGACTCCTTCCGAGTCAATGCGGACCAGAACCTGGCGGTCCAGCGCTGGCAGAGCCTCGGCCAATTTGGCCCTGAACTGCTTCAGCGGGTCACTGCCAACCCGAAGAGTCTGGACCCGAATACCCTGACTGCCTTCACCCAACTGGCGAGTCAATTCCCGCCTGTGGCCGAGCAGCCGACCACCTCCATGAGCGGATTGATCTTGAGTATTGCCCTGATCGCCTTGCTGGCAGTGGCGGTGGCGGGCGGATTTATCTTCCTGCGCCGTCTGCTTGCCAAGAATGGCGGCGGCGAGCCGACTGTCTCGATGCAGGCCATGGAAGCCAGCCGCAACGCCGAGCGGACCGACTTCGAGGGCTTGGGCCTGGCTCCGCCAATTACCCAGGTCATGACCACTTACATGCTCGGCGACGACCTGTATGACGAGTCCTTCAGCATCGACACGCAAGGCGGCGAGTTCCTCGGCGAATACGGCGTGGGCGTCTCCGAGACCGTCGGCGTGGGCGACCCGAAGAAGGTCACCGCGTTGGAGGTCTGGCTGTTCGATAAGAACGACATCAAGACGGCAACCAAGGTGTTGATGAGCGAACACGCCTTCAACGACCAGAACCTGCGCAGCCGCCTCGAACCCAAGGGTGAGCTGGTGCTGGTCGAGCCGCACAAGCAGATCATCCTCGAAACCGAGACCCTGCAACTGCTGGCCACCGTCGCGGACCTGCAATATGGTCAGGCTGCGCCTGCTGGCAACAGTTACTTCGAGCGCTTGACCCTCGAACTGGCCATCTGGCCCAAAGGCGGATAGTCCCTCCTTGAAATGAAAATCGCCCGACGAAAGTCGGGCGATTTTTTTTGTTTATTCGATCTTCAAGATTTTGAACTTGATCTTGCCACCTGGGGCCTCGGCCTCGGCCACATCCCCGACCTTCTTGTCGAGCAGGGCGCGGCCGATGGGCGACTCGTGCGAGATGCGGCCGTTGCGCGGGTCCGCCTCGGTGGGGCCGACCAGGTGATAGGTTTCGGGTGGATAGTCCTCTTCCTGGATGGTGACGTGCGAGCCGATGGAGACCACATCGCGGTTGGCGGTCTTCTCGATGATGACGGCGCTGCGCAGGATGGACTCGATCTCCTGGATGCGACCTTCGAGAAAGCCCTGATCCTCCTTGGCCTTGTGGTAATCAGCATTCTCGGAAAGGTCGCCCATCTGGATGGCCGAGCGCAATCGCTGAGATAGTTCCTCGCGGCGCGGACCAGTCAGTTCGGCCAGTTCGGCTTTCAGTTTGGCTTCCCCTTCGGGGGTCAGATAAGATTGTTGTTGGGTCATGGTTGCCTCAATGTCTCCTAGGGTTTCTCGCCCGGGTTGAACAGTTTTTCATATTCTTCGATGGCATAGCGGTCGGTCATGCCTGCAATGTAGTCGCAGATGGTGCGCTCCAGTCCGCGTTTGTCGATCATCTTCTGGACGTGGTCGGGCAGGATGGCGGGCTCGGCGCGATAGGCGTTGAATAGGTCTGTGATGTTGCGCTCGGCCTTGACCTGCATGCGGACCACGCGGTAGTGGCGGTACAACTTGGCGTACAGGAAGTCCTTCAATTCGCGGTGACGACGCTGCATATCCTCGCTGTAGCCGATGACGTTGTGCTTCAGCTTTTGGATGTCGAGCGGCGACTTGACCGCACTCTCGCGCAGACGCGCATCCGTGGCTTCGACCATGTCCGTGACCATCAGCCCCACCAGGTGACGGATCATGCGGTGGCGCTCCATGTCGCTCAGGATCGGCCCGTTCCAGTTGAAGGTCTCGCGCAGAATCTCCCACAGGGCGATGCCGTCCAGCATGTGCGGGGTAATCATGCCCGAGCGCAGACCGTCGTCGAGGTCGTGGGGGGTATAGGCCAACTCGTCGGCTACGTTGGCGATCTGCGTCTCCAGGTTGCCGCGTAGGTCAGGGCCGAAGTCGCGGGCGTCCGAGATGTCGTACTCCGACTCGTGCTTGACCATGCCCTCGCGCACTTCCCAACTCAGGTTCAGGCCGGGGAACTCAGGGTAGCGCTGTTCGAGTTCCGTCACGATGCGCAGCGATTGCTTGTTGTGGTCGAAACCACCGAAATCCTTCATCAGCCGCGCCAGTGCCACTTCACCCGAATGGCCGAAGGGGGAGTGGCCGAGGTCGTGAGCCAGACAAATGGTTTCCACCAGGTCTTCGTTGCCGCCCAACGCCCGCGCCAGAGTCCGCCCGATCTGGGCCACCTCGATAGTGTGAGTCAGCCGCGTGCGGAAGTAATCGCCCTCGAAGTTGATGAAGACCTGCGTCTTGTATTCCAGGCGGCGGAAGGCTGTGGTGTGAATGATACGGTCGCGGTCCCGCTGGAAGGCCGTGCGATGCTCGGGTTCGTGGTCGAGATGGGCGCGGCCCTTCGAGTCCTTGCTGCGCATCCCGTACGGCGCAAGGCTTTTATCCTCGATCTCTTCCAATTGCTGGCGAGTGAATAACATGCCGTCTCGCTTTCAGATGAAAATGTCATTGCGAGGACACGGTTCTCATGAAACGGCTCGCAATGACATGGATGAAGTGGGGCGAGAGGGGGTCGAACCCTCACGGTATCTCTACCGGCGGATTTTAAGTCCGCTGCGTCTGCCGATTCCGCCATCGCCCCGGCAGGATAATTCTACCCGAAGGAAGGATTCCGTCAAGATGGTTGAGGACGATACAGCTTGATTCCGTTTAATCGGAGGCAGCCATCTGTCGAGCCGCCCGCCAATCCTTGATTGCAAAGGGCAGGTACAGCAAAAGGAAACAGGCCACGCCGAGGGCCTCCATGTAGAGGATGTACACGGGCCAATCGGGCAGCAGGTCCAGCAGGCTGGGCGTGGACGGGCGTCCGTTGATCATCAGGTAGTTCGAGCCAATGGCGCGGTTGATGAAGAACACGATCACCATGTACACGTTCATCCAGAAGGCCACACGCAGCAGTGACTTCCAGGTCGGGCGGAAGCCCTCCACAGCGGTCATGTAAATGGCGGCGGTGACGATCAGTCCGTGCGAAATGAAGGTCTGGAAGAAGCGGAAGTGGGGATAGCCATAGATGCCGAGGTCGGGGGTCAGCAGGGCCTGGAGTGCGCCGCTGATGCCGATCAGGTAGGCAAACTCGTAGATGCGGTAATTCTTCGTTACCAGCATGAGCGCGCCCACCCATACCAGCACGCTGCACAGATGCAGCGGCAGCATGGTCTGGATGGTCCACTTGCCGACGGCGTAATTCCAGATATGCCAGCCGAATTCATTGGCCCACAGGATGATCGCCATCGTCCAGCGGACTCGTGCGAGGGTGCGCTCATCCGCGCCTTTGAAGCGCAGCAGGAACAGGTTCAATAGCACGATGACCAGCAGCGCGGCCAGGTGCGTAGGCCCGAACAATTCGAACGCAGGGCCTGGATAATCGCCAGTGAAAAATTGTCCCATGTGGAGCCTCCCGAGAACGGATTTGAAAGATTAAACCCTATTTTCTCACACGAGACACGACCCGACCGTGGTTTGGTAGAATAAACCCATTCATCCGCACGGATGGATGCGATTTTCATTTTTCGTCAGGATACCACTCCATGAACCAGCCTGCCCGCAAGATCCTCATCGGCGATACGCCTCAAAAGCTGCCCTCGACCACGGTCGAGGGCGTTTATGTCACCCTGTTGGGAGAAACCTTCTATCAGATCAGGAATTATGACGCGCTCGAACCGTTCTTCATGAGCATCGTCAGCAGTTCGGATCACTGGCTTTTCATCTCGTCCAGCGGCGGCCTGACTGCGGGCCGTGTCAACGCGGAACGGGCACTCTTCCCCTATTACACCGAAGACAAGCTGACCGAGAACAGCGAGAACACGGGGGGCAAGTCCATTCTCCTGGTCACGCGTGGCGGTCAGACCTGGCTGTGGGAGCCGTTCTCCGCCCGACAGCGTGGGCAGTGCGTCACCGAACGCAATCTGTATAAGAACGTCCCAGGCACGGCCCTGGTCTTCGAAGAGATCAACCGTGACTTGGGGCTGACGGTCCGCTACGCCTGGCGTACCGGTGAGCAGTTCGGTTTCGTCAAGACGGCCTGGCTGGTCAACGACCTCGATACCGCCTGCCAGGTGGAGTTGTTGGATGGCTTGCAAAATCTCCTGCCCGCCAATGTCACCTCGCAGACGCAAAACACCTTCAGCTGCCTGCTGGATGGCTACAAACGCAGCGAACTGGACCCGCAGGCTGGCCTCGGCATCTTTGCTCTTAACTCCACTCTCACCGATCTGGCCGAGCCGAGCGAGTCCCTGCTGGCGACGACCGTCTTTCAGGTCGGCTTGGATGCGGACCGCTACCTGCTCTCGTCGCTGCAACTGGACAAGTTCCGCGCGGGCTGGGAGGTCGAACCCGAAGCGGAGATCCGCGGTCGACGCGGGGCGTACTTCGTCCACGCGGACCTGGGGCTGGCTCCGCACGAGGAGCGGAGTTGGCATCTGGTGGCCGACGTCCACCAGGACGCGGCTGCCATCGTCAGGACCTTGAATCGCCTCAAGGGTGAGTCTGCCGCTCTGGGTCGAGAGATCGAACAGGACATCGCAGAGAACACCGCGCGCCTGCGCCAGATTGTCGCCAGTGCAGATGGGTTGCAGGTGTCCGCCGATCCGCTTTGCACATCGCACCATTTCGCCAACGTCATGTTCAACGTCATGCGCGGTGGAGTCTTCGCCGACCAATACGGATTCGAGAAAGCCGATTTCGTCGAGTTTGTATCCACGCATCATCGCGCCTTGCTGGAAACACACGCCGCCTTCTTCGATAACCTTCCGTCTCATTGTCAGATCGCCGAGTTGCAAACGCGTGCCCAGGCCTCGGGCTCCGCGGACCTGGTCCGCTTGAGTTACATGTATCTTCCACTCACCTTCAGCCGCCGCCACGGCGATCCCAGCCGACCCTGGAATCGATTCTCCATCAGCCTCAAAAACGCTGACGGTTCGCGGCGGCTCGACTTCGAAGGCAACTGGCGCGACATCTTCCAGAACTGGGAGGCCCTGGCTTATTCCTATCCCGAATATGTCGAGGGGATGATCTTCACCTTCCTGTCTGCCACTACTGCCGACGGCTACAACCCTTACCGCATCACGCGCGCTGGTCTCGATTGGGAGATTCCCGAGCCAGGCAACCCCTGGGCCAATATCGGCTATTGGAGCGATCACCAGATCATTTACCTGCAAAAGTTGATGGAGCTCAGCGTCAAGTTCCACCCTGGCCGACTCCGCGCCAGCCTGGAGCAGCCCATCCTCAGCTACGCTGACGTCCCGTATCGCATCAAGCCTTTTGCGGACTTGCAGAAGGATCCCTATAACTCCATCGGGTTCGACCATGCCCTCGAAAAGGAAATCGAGTCGCGGGTCAAAACGCGCGGCACGGATGGTAAGCTGGTCTGCCGTCCCGATGGACAGGTGTTGCATCATTCCCTGGCGGAAAAACTCCTTAGCCTGCTGCTCGCCAAACTGGTCAACTTCGTCCCCGAGGGCGGCATCTGGATGAACACCCAGCGCCCTGAGTGGAACGACGCCAACAACGCCCTGGTAGGCAAGGGGCTGTCGGTGGTCACGCTGGGCTATCTACGCCGCTACGTCGCGTTCTGCCGCGACCTGTTTGCCCAGGAAACGCCCGCGTCCATGCAGGTCAGCGCGGAGATCGTGCAACTCCTTGCGCAGATTGTCGCCGTGTTGGAGCGCTTCCAGCCGCAACTGGCTGCCTCTTTTGATGACACCCAGCGTCGCACCATGCTCGAAGCCCTGGGTGAGGCAGGAAGCACCTTCCGCTGGGGCTATTACAAGAACGGATTCTCTGGGCAGTTGACTTCGCTCTCTGGCACGGATGTGTTGTCCTTCCTTGACCTTGTCCAGCGTTACATCGAACATTCCTTGCGCGCCAACCGTCGCAGCGACCATCTGTATCATGCCTATAATATCCTGCACCTCGATCAGGAGCTTGCCAAAGTCGGCTATTTGTATGAGATGCTTGAAGGTCAAGTTTCTATTCTGTCGTCAGGGATGCTGACAGGTGAGGAGGCGTTGTCCCTGCTGGACAGCTTGCGCCACTCCGCCCTGTATCGCGCCGACCAGCATTCCTACATCCTCTATCCCGACAAGGTCCTGCCAGGCTTCCTGCAAAAGAACAGTCTGACCGAAGAGCAACTGTGTGGACTGCATCTGCCCGCTGCTCTGGCCGAGGCGCGAGAAACTTCCCTGTTCATCCGAGATACGGATGGCGGCTTCCACTTTAGCGGACACCTGCGCAACGGAAAGGATGTCCGCCGCGCGTTGGAAGCGCTCAAGCGTCAGCCACAGTTTGCCGAACTGGTTGAAGTGGAAGGAGAACAGATCTCCGCTCTGTTCGAGACGGTTTTTCGTCACAGCGAGTTCACCGGGCGTTCAGGCACCTTCTTCGCCTACGAAGGATTGGGTAGCATCTACTGGCACATGGTATCCAAGTTGTTGTTGGCGGTTCAGGAAATTGCCCTGCGTTACCAGGATGCGCCCTTTGCGCCGCGTTTGGTTGAAGCGTATCGCGACATCCGCGCGGGGCTGGGATTCCACAAGTCTCCGACCGTGTATGGCGCCTTCCCAACCGATCCATATTCGCACACTCCCAAGGGGCAGGGTGCCCGTCAGCCTGGTATGACGGGCATGGTCAAGGAGGAGATTCTCACGCGTCTGGCCGAAGTAGGTTTGACCATTGAGGATGGATGTCTGACCTTTAATCCGTACCTGTTGGATAAGGCGGAACTGTTGGCGGACCCCGCTGTTTTCGAGTACCTGTCCGTGGATGGGACCTTCCAGCGGCTTGACCTGCCTGCTGGCTCATTCGCTGTTACCTTCTGTCAGGTGCCGATTGTGCTGCAATCCGCCAACGCTGACAGCGTCGTTATCTATTTTGCGGATGGAAGTAAGAAGGTCGTTGACGCTCACCGTCTGGATGAAACGACCAGCCGTTCCATCTTCCAGCGCGATGGGACGATCCATCACCTGGTTATTCAATTTCGATAAGCACAGAAGATAGTGATATAAAACTAAATCGCCTCTGCATTAGCAGAGGCGATTTCTTCTTGACTGGCGGCCCCGACGGGATTCGAACCCGCGATCTCGGCCTTGACAGGGCCGCATGTTAAGCCGCTACACCACGGGACCAGTCTCGCTCAACTTTGTTTCTGTTTGTCGAGCGGGCGATAGTTTATCATGCCCATCTCACCTTGTCAATATGCGCCGCCCGTGTAAAGTGCGGGATCGGTGGGAGTCAGTCCCGACGGATCGTGGACGAACACCCAATCGCCCTGGGCTGCCCAGTTGAACAGCCAGTGTGCGTCTCCCACGGAAAGATTCACGCATCCGTGCGATTGAGGGTAGCCGAAACGGGTGCGCCAATATGCGCCATGCAGTGCTCGTGCGCCGTCGAAGTACATGGTCCACGGGACATTATCCAGATAATAGAAGTCGGATGGATCGTTGTTTCGCATCGTCTCCGTCTCTTTTTTCTGTTGGATCTGGAAAAGGCCCGGGCGGGTCCAGAAGGGTTCCAGTCCGCTGGCGATGACGGTGGCGAAGACCAGTTGATAGTTATCGTACACAGACAGCGATTGCTCCGCCAGGTTGACGTCGATCCAACGGCCGTTGGTCACGCCCTCGGGCGGTGTGGTGTTGATCACCACCTGCGCCACCTTGCGCGCCTCGACCCATTCGCCCGGGCCGATCAGGTTCCAATCTGCATTGTCAACACTCTGGGTGGCAAAGACCTGAACTACTTCAAAAGGGGATATCTGTTTACCTGTGGGAGCGCCTCCATAGCCCGGAGAACTCAGCACGGGAATTTGCTCGAAGGCCCAGCCGAACGAGTTGCGCGGGGTATGGCTGAAGGTCAGCCCCTGGAAGGCGGAGATTTCACCTACTCGGGCCCCTTTGCCGGGAATCCAGCCGCCATTCTGGAGCATGTAGTACACGCCGCCCTGTTCCACGCGGTCTATATAGGAGACGTAGACAAAGCCCGGCATGAATTGCTGCGCGCCCGAGCCGGTCTCGCCAGGGGCACTGTAGACGGGCACGTAGGCATCGTCAAGGTGGAAATACAGGTAGGGGAGCTGGGTCAGGCTGGGGTCCGGTTTGGCGGCGGGCAGGGGACGCGGGGGGAAGGTCATACCCAGTCGCGCCAGATCGGTCAAGTAGGCGGAGGGGCCCAAAGGCAGGCAATCGTCAGGGGTGGTCAAATAGACGCCCGGCTCGCAGACCACGGCTCCGCTGTCGGGTTCGGGCGGGGTGGTATCCTGCGCGCGGGCAGGGGTGTAGGCAAAAGTTGCAAATATTAAGGAAATACCCAGAATGGAATACAGAATTTTCTTCATGACTACCTCGTATGGACGCGGATTATAGCATGGGGTCAGGTTTACTAATTTGCAAAGCCGCAGATGCCGAACTTGACACAATCTACCCCATGTGCTAAATTTATTCAATCCTTGCCATTTTTGCATCCGTTTGTCGTAATTCGGATGTAGTTTTCTTTGAGGAGGGCTGGTTTGTCCAAATCACGCACGCAACAGATGGTGGATCGTCTGCGAGAGTTGCAGGCTTCATCCCCCGATATCGAAGCCTCCGCCGTAGTCAGTGTGGATGGCCTCAGTATTGCATCCGCGCTTCCGCAAGGCGTGGAAGAGGATCGCGTTTCGGCCATGTCTGCGGCCATGCTTTCCCTCGGTGAGCGCATTGCCACCGAATTGGGACGCGGTTCCCTGGAGCAGGTATACATCAAGGGTGAAAAAGGGTACGTTGTGCTGATGTCAGTCGGCCAGGAAGCCGTGCTGACCGCCCTCGCGCGCGAGCAGGCCAAATTGGGCTTGATCTTCCTCGACATGCGCCGAGCCGCCGAAGATTTGGCGAAACTAATCTAGTGGAGTCGGTATGAGCCCAGTTCAAAAAAGTGGTCTGTATTATCCCAACAAATTCGGTCTGATCACCATCAAGTCCCTCGAAGAGGTGATGGGCAAGAACGGTCTCAATGCCATCCTGAACCTGGGTGGCATGACGAACTATATCGAAAGCTATCCGCCGGACAATCTTGAGAAGGGCTTCGATTTTGCCGAACTATCGGCCATCGGCCTGGCGCTCGAAGAAATGTATGGTCCCCGCGGCGGACGCGGTTTGGCCCTGCGTGCGGGACGCGCAACCTTCTCGGACGCCCTGAAGAACTTCGGCGCCCTGGCTGGTGCCGCGGACTTGGCCTTCGTAGTCTTGCCGCTTCAGTCCAAGTTGCGCATCGGCCTGCCCGCTTTCGCCAAGATTTTCACCCAACTCTCTGACCAGGTAACCACCGTCGAGGAAAAGGAAAACGAGTTCGTTTGGACCATCCACAAGTGCCCCTGCTGTTGGGGCCGTTCGGGTGCTGACAAGCCTGTCTGTTTCGTCGCGACCGGTCTGTTGCAAGAATCGCTTAAGTGGGTCTCGGGCGGCAATGAGTTCCGCGTCAATGAGTCCAAGTGCGTGGCGGTCGGCGACAGCGTGTGCGAGTTCATCGTCCAAAAAGAACCCATCTCTTAGGCGCAACAATGGCCGAAGCCAAGCCGAAAATTCTCATCATTGAAGACGATCTCGATGTAGCCGAGATGTTGAACGCGTATTTCCGCGTTCAGGGGTACGAGGTATTCACCGTCAATTGGGGCGAGGACGGTGTCCGATCTGCCCAGACCGTTCATCCCGACCTGGTCATTCTCGACATCCGCCTGCCCGACATCGACGGATACGAAGTGGCCCGCCGTTTGCGCAGCGACCGCCGTACCGCTGATATTCCGATCATCTTCCTCACCGAAAAGCGTGAACGCGCCGACCGCCTGCAAGGGCTGGAATTGGGCGCGGATGATTACATCACCAAGCCCTTCGACGTGCAGGAACTTCGCCTGCGCGTGCGCAATGCGCTCAAACGCATGAGCCAGGGTTCGCTGACCAATCCTGTCAGCGGCCTGCCCGAAGGCGCGCTGGTGGATGAGCGCCTGAGTGACGCGATGAAGACCAGCTCTTCAGGTTTGTTGCTCGTCTCGCTCGAAAACATGGACGCCTTCCGCGAGGCCTATGGTTTCGTGGCTTCCGACGATGTCCTGCGCGCCGTCAGCGTGATGATTACCAATACCCTGCGCGAGCTCAGCAACCCCGATGATTTCCTCGGCCATCTCAACCCGATGGAGTTCGTGTTGGTGGTTCCGCAGCCCAATCTATCTTCGCTGCAAGAGCGGCTGCGTACCCGCCTCGAACAATCTCTCGATTATTTCTATCCGATCAAGGATCGCGAGCAGGCTGCCAAGCGGAAGGATCGCCTGGCTATCAAGATCGCCGAGATCGACCTCACCTCCATGAAATTTGCCAGCCTGGACCAGCTCAAGACGGAGTTCCTGCGGCAAAAAAGATAGGTTTGTTTTGAAGATCACAGTCATCACTCCAACCTATAACGAAGCGGAGAACCTGCCCAAACTGGTCTCCGCTTTATTTGCGCTTCCATTGGATTTGCACGTGCTGGTGGTGGACGACAATAGCCCCGACGGCACGGGCCAGCTCGCCGACCGTTTAGCGGAGTCCGACAAACGGGTGCGAGTCCACCACCGCGCTGGGAAATTGGGCCTGCGCTCAGCCTATCTTGAGGGGATTCAGATCGCCCTGGCTGACGGGGCCGACGTCATCGTCCAAATGGATGCAGACTTTTCGCATGATCCCGCCGCCCTGGCAGACATGGCCAAACGTCTCGAAACCGCGGACGTGGTCCTTGGGTCCCGTTACGTGGAAGGTGGCTCGGTGGACAAACAGTGGCCGCAATGGCGTAAATTTCTCTCGGCGTTTGGGAATTTGTATGCGCGGACCATCCTTGGGCTCCCGTTGTACGATGTGACCACAGGCTACCGCATGTGGCGACGTGCCACGCTGGAAGGCATGCCCCTGCATCGTATCAAGGCCAATGGTTATATTTTCCTGGTTGAGATGATTTATTTGGCGCATTGTGTGGAATATCGCATCGGCGAGTCTCCCATCTACTTTGCGGATCGCCGCTGGGGCAAATCGAAGATGTCGTTCAAGATCCAGGCGGAGGCGGCGGTCCGCATCTGGCAGGTGTTGTGGAATTACCGTGACCTGCGCAGGAGCGGGAAGTCCGCTCGGCTAAGCGTAGAAATGAAATAGGCCCAGCGGGCCTATTTTTTTTGCAACCGAACCAGCGCTTCCCACTCCGCGATGCTGAGCGTTTCCGCGCGGCGCATGGGATCGATGCCCGCCTCGCGCAGCATGGACTCGGCCTGGGCAGGCGCGATGTGTAAGCCCGCCGAGAGTGAGTTGCGTAGGGTTTTGCGTTTCTGGCTGAAACCCGCCTTGATGAGTTGGAAGAAGGTTTCCAATTGCGGGGCGGGGATGAGCGGCTGTGGGTGGATGTCGATGACCAGCACGGCCGAGTCCACGTTGGGGGCGGGGAAGAAAGCTGAGGCGGGAATCTTCGCAGCGATGCGCGGATTTCCATAGA
>CALFXA010000037.1 GCA_937928015.1 uncultured Anaerolineales bacterium
AGATCTCGCTGATGGCGCGCCGCATCATCGAATGTGGACAACCCGAAATGTTGGGCGAACTGATGGACCAGAATCACGCCTTCCTCCAGGAGATGACCGTCTCTTCGTCTGAGCTGGATTCGCTCGTACGTGCCGCGCGCACGGCAGGCGCGCTGGGCGCCAAGATGAGCGGCGGCGGACGCGGCGGCAACATGATCGCGCTGGTGGCGCCCGAGATGGCGGAACCCGTTTCGAGGTCCCTGCTCGCAGCAGGCGCCAGGCGGACCATCGTCACGCAAGTTTCATGAAGCGGCTGGCTCCCATCCTGGCGTATGGGGCCGTGGCAATCGGCCTGTTCTGGGCGCACAGCGCCTGGGGCGCGTTGCTTGGTTTCCATGCCGTCATGTTGTTTGCGCTCTGGCTCGACCGCCACAACCTCCCCCCACTCTTCCTTCTCATCAAAAGCAAATACCGCCGCTGGCTCATCGTCAACTTGTTGATCGGCAGCCTCAGCGGACTCGCCCTGTACGTGCTGTGGCCGTGGCTGAACATTGCACCCGACCTGTCCACACAGCTTGAAGCGCTCGGGCTGACGCGCACAACCTGGCCCGCCTTTATCCTCTATTTCACGCTCGTCAACCCGTGGATCGAGGAATTCTTCTGGCGCGGCTATTTGGGGGATTCTTCGAAATGGCCTGTGCTCATGGACTTCATTTTCGCAGGCTATCACGGCATGTTGCTGATCGGGCGGATAGGCACGCTCACATTGTCCCTGGCTTTATCCGGTCTGGTGTTTGCAGGCTGGTTCTGGCGGCAAACCTTGCGCAAAGATGGCGGACTGCTGGCCGCAGGGCTGAGTCACATGCTGGCAGACCTGACCATCTTGCTGGCTGTATATTACACAGCCATTGTTTGAAACCACAATTGGATTCATACATGGTAGATTCCTCGCCCCGCGTAATCGGTTTACGCCTGGCCGCCCATCATGACACACGCCATAGTTAAAGCAAAAGCAGGAACTCGCGCTAAGGCGCGAGTTCCTGCTTCTTTATTTTTACACGCGTTTATTCCGCCTTGACAGGGTTGGAGATCGCCCCCAACCCGTCGATTTCCACATCCACGCGGTCGCCCGGCTTGAGCGGCCCCACACCCGCGGGCGTGCCTGTGAAGATCAGGTCGCCCGGCTCGAGCGTCATCACGGACGAGATATAAGCCACCAGCGTGGCTACGCTGAAGACCATGTCGCGGGTGGAGGCCATCTGACGCATCTGCCCGTTGACGCGGCAGGTCACCACGGCGTCCGAGGGGTCGAAGTCGGTGTCGATCCACGGGCCGAAGGCGCAGAAGGTGTCGAAGCCCTTGGCGCGTGTCCACTGGCCGTCGGTCTTTTGCAGGTCACGGGCAGTGACATCGTTGCCGACGGTATAGCCGAGGATATAGTTCTTGGCATCCTCAGTGGTGATGTGACGTCCGCGCTTGCCAACCACGGCCACCAGCTCCGCCTCATGTTCCACCTGCGCCGACTGCGGCGGCAGGACAATGGCCTCCCCGCTGGAGATGATCGACGAGGGCGGCTTGAGGAAGAGCAGCGGCACCTTGGGCACTTCGTTGCCCAACTCCTTGGCATGGTCCACGTAATTGCGGCCCACACACACGATCTTGCTCGGCTGGGACGGGGCCAGCAGTTTCACCTCCGCGCGCGGCAGGGACGCATCCCGCCGACGATAACGCCCGAAGATATCCCCGTCGATCTCGCCGATCTTGTCATCCAGAAGCCAGCCATATTGCGGGGCCTCGTCCTTTTGCTGATAACGTACGATTCTCATCCTGCCTCCATAAACGGTTCTGGGACAAGTGTAATCGTCAACTTGCCAACCTGCAACCTTCAACTTATAATAGCAATCCCCGGGCGCATAGCTCAGTTGGTTAGAGCATCTCTTTTACACAGAGAAGGTCGGGGGTTCGAGTCCCTCTGCGCCCACTAAACCCAGTGTGCCCCACTTCGGAAGTGGGGCACACTGGCAACCAGGAGGAGATATGCGAACCCCACGCCCACCCTTTGTCAAAGGCGAATACTATCATTTCTACAACCGCGGGGCACACCGTGCCTCTATCTTTCGAGAACCGTCCAATTTTCTGTTCGTCATCCGCAAGATCTAACATTACACGAAAAAATTATCCCTGGCCCCGATTGCCTACTGCCTGATGCCCAATCATTTTCACTTCCTGATTCGACAGGATGGAGACCAGCCCGCTGGCTTGCTGCCTCAACTTGTGTTCAATAGTTACGTCAAGGCCTATAACAAAATGTATCAACATGATGGCACACTCTTCGAGGGCCATTTTCACGCCAAACATATTCAGAATTACAAGCACCTCATCCACCTCTGTCGCTACATTCATGGGAACCCCGTCAAAGATGGGTTGACCGCTGCGCCCGAAGAATGGCCCTATTCCAATTATCTGGAATGGATCGGCCAACGGGATGGCACGTTGGTGGACTCGGTCTTCGTCCACGAAAATTTTTCCAGCACTCAGGTGTACGCGGACTTCGTCATGGATTACCTGAAATCGAGGCAACTGCCCGACGAAGTTAGGGTATATTTAGACTCCATCGAATCCTAACTCCAGGTGGGGTGGACCTGACAGGTCCACCCCACCTCCATGGAAAAACATGCCCAAACTTCTACTCCTCTCTCAAAACCCCGACCAATACCTGACCCTGTTCCGCGCGGCCCTGCCTGAGCTGGAGATCATCACCGCGCCCGCCGCGGACTGCGAGCTGGCCTTCGGCGACCCGTCGCTGCTCAAGGACGCAGTGCCGCACCTGCCGAACCTCAAGTGGATCCAGTCCACTTGGGCGGGCGTGGAGCCGCTGCTCAACCCCGCCCTGCCGCGCAATTACATCCTGACCAACGCGCGCGGGGTGTTCGGTCCGCTCATGTCGGAATACGTCTTCGGTTATCTGTTGCTGCACGAGCGCAATATCTTGCAGCACGTCGAATCGCAAAAACAAAATCGCTGGAACGGCCTGATGACGGGCACCCTGCGCGGCAAGACCATCGGCCTGATGGGCGTCGGCTCGATCGGCGCACACGTGGCGGGCACGGCCAAACATTTCGGCATGACCGTGCGCGGATACACCCGCGCCAGCGAGGACTGCGCCGACGTGGATACTTACTTCCACGCGGACCTGCCCGCCTTCGCCGCGGACCTTGATTATCTGGTCAACATCCTGCCGAACACGCGTGAGACGCGTCAGTTGATCGACGCCTCGGTGCTGGCGGCGCTGCCCGCGCACGCGCTCTTCGTCAACGCAGGACGCGGCAGCGCGGTGGACGAACCCGCTTTGGCGGCGGCGCTGGCCGAGGGTCGGCTGCGCGGCGCGGTGTTGGACGTCTTCCAGCAGGAGCCGCTTCCGCCGGAGCACGTCTTCTGGCGCACGCCCAACCTGTTGATCACGTCGCACACCGCCGCGCCGAGTTTCCCGAAGGACCTCGCCGCGTTGTTCGTCGAAAATTACCGCCGCTTCGTGAGCGGACAGCTGTTGAAGTATCAGGTGGATTTCGAGCGCGGATACTGAGTCAGCGCCCAGGCCAGCAGCAGGAGCAGCAGGCCGGTCGCGTCGAAGGCGATGAAGCGCAGGATGGAGGTTCGCAGGAGCAGGTGATCCGCCGTCAGTGTGGACAGGATGTAGCTTTCCCCGATCAGACCCGTGGCCTGCATCCACACCGACAGGGTCAGCGCCAGCCGAAAGCGGACCGGGTGCAGGGCGGCGGGCAGGTAGGGGAGGTTCCACATCAGGAACAGCACCCCCACCCCGCGGACAGCGGCTTCGCCCGCCGAGCCCGAGAGTTCATATGCGCCGACGAAGCGCGCGGGCCAGCCGATGAATTGAATCGCCGCCTGCACGTTCCAGGCGGCGACAAAGGCGATCAACAGGCGGGAGGTCCAGAGGCGCATGGTCGAGGTCTTCAATTCTTGACGATTACCTTGCCGATTTTCTCGTTAAACATTTCCTTCAAAGTTTGAATTTGTTCCAAGTCAAGGGCTCTCTTGGGCAATATATCAAAGTGTTTCCCCTTTTTTAAAAGCAAAAATATTCTTCCATGTTCAATCACAGACTGATATGATGACCATTCAATTTTCACAGTGCGTTGACCCTGAGTGACTTCAATGCCGTCTGGCGTGAAAGTGGCAATTTGATTGGAGACATCGGGATATTTCACTTTGAAAATAACCCAGCGGATTAATCCTACAAACATTCCACCCAATACCCCAAGCCCCCCCCCAAACAAAAGCAATCCCAAAAATATTTTCGACAACCCGAATAAAACACGGACGATCTCCAATCGTTGATCAGGAAACAATATGGCAATCAGTATCAGGGGTAAACCAGCCAAAAGAAGCAAAAGGCTGGACACAAAGACAAAAGGCTTCCATTCCTTCCACTTGTTTTCATCCTTGCCCTTTTTATACAACCTTGCGGCAAGAATCAGTTCAGAGAAAAAGGGTTTAAATTCTTTCGTTTTCACCTCCATACAGCCCAAATCGTCACTATTATTTATCATACATCCTCACTCCTTCTCGCCGCTGACCTTCATCCAGGCTTTCTTCATGTTAAGCGCGTCCTCTTCCATGATGGGGCTCTCGCACAGGATGCGGCCGCCGCAGCCGAAATCGGTCAGCGCCTTGAACAGATCGGTCAGTTTCAGATCCGCTTCGGCCAGGGACATCCACTCCGTCGGCATACGGGTGACATCATGTTCGCGATCCAGCAAGACGTTATGCGAAGCCTTACTGGATGTAAACCCCACTCGGTATTATATCTGCATCCAATGCAGGTGAAGTTTTTTACTCATCCCTGGGTTCCAACGCAGCTTCGGCCTGGATGGAAGCATCGATCTCGGCGCGATGGACTTCGTAAAATCCCAACGCCTCCCGCACTTGAGACTGGGTCAGGTCATACTCTTCGGCGATTTCAGCAGGGGAATTATTTTGGGCGGCCATGATAATCGTTTGAACCCGCATCCCCGTTCCGCGCAGCACAGGGGCGAAGGAGCCTGAAGCGCCGCGCCGATACGTAATTTCGGAAAACTCGTAATCATCCAATCCTTGCAAAAGTCCACCCATCTTTTCTGCCTTTGCATGACGCCACAACAAAGCGATACCCGCCAGAACTCCTGATATACCTCCGCCCCAGATGAGTATCCTCGCGACAACGTCCCACTCGTTCCCATCCCGAATCACCCCTGCAGGCTGAGGAGCTGATATCAGGTCAACCACAACCAAAAACACAAGATAAGCAATAAAACCGATCACCATCCCAACAGGAAAGAACGCAACCAGTACGGTAGGAGAGACAAGGAGATATTTCAGATTTTTCATACTTGTGGCTCCTCCTTCTCCCCGCTGACCTTCATCCAGGCCTTCTTCATGTTCAGCGCATCCTCTTCCATGATGGGGCTCTCGCACAGGATGCGGCCGCCGCAGCCGAAATCGGTCAGCGCACGGAAGAGCGCCTTCAGGTCCAGGTCCGCTTCGGAGAGAGACAAATGATTCTTCTCGCCCTTGGGTCCGTACTCGATGCCCGAAAGGTGGATGTGTAATTTCTTGAGCGCCTTCTTGCCCAAGGCCTTCTGATAGGCTTCGAGATACTTGGCCCATTCCTCGTAGGTGTTGATCGTGCCGTCGCCGGGACGGGCGTGTAGGTGCGCAAAGTCCAGGCAGGGCAGTACCTGCGGCATGGCCGCGCTCATCGCCAGCGCATCCTCGAAGGAGCCCAGCATGGCCGACTTGCCCATCGTCTCGGGCCGCAACGTGACGGGGTTGCCCGCCGCTCGCAGATCGTCCACGCAGCCTTGTAGACGCGGGATGGCCACCTTCAGCACCTCGGCCGGGTCCGCGCCGAAGTAGGAGCCCGGGTGGAAGATGATGTCCGTGGCGCCCGCCAGGTTCCCGTAATGCGCCGCGTCCATCAGGCGTTTGCGCGACTTGGGCCATTCCTCGTCCGTGGCGTTCAGGTTGATGAAGTACGGCGCATGGACGCTGAGCGCCACACCCTGCTCCGCGCCTGCCGCCTGGATCGCCGCACAGGTGGCCTCGGTCACCCGCACCGACTGGACCCAGCCCAACTCCAGCGCGTACAGGCCGATGGACTGGCTGAACTGAATCGCGCCGACCGAGCCGCCCGGTTTCTTGGGCGTGCCCGTGGGCGAACCGACTGTACCGAAGAGGAACGATAAAGCCATGAGAATCTCCTTGAACCGAGTAGACAGCTGCCTTGCGAAGCACCCTGTAAGGGTCGAAGGCGTCTGTCAGTTTACAAGCGATAAAATCCTGGCCCACAACGGCGGGCCCAGGATCAGCAATCCCACCAACACGGCGGCCAGGGCGGCAATCAGAACCGCGGCGGCGCCCACGTCCTTGCCCACCTTGGCCAGCGGATGATGCACCGGGCTGGCCAGGTCCACCACGGCCTCGATGGACGTGTTGATGAACTCGGCCGTGAAGACCATCGCGATGGTCAGGATCAGCACGGCCCAATCGCGCGGCGGGATTCCCAGCCAGATCGCCACCAGAAAGACCAGCGTGGCCACCACGGCGTGGATCCACGCATTCTGCTGGGTGCGCAACACGTAGGACCAGCCGTGGAAGGCATGTCCGAACGAGTGCCATCTGGAAACGAGAAAGGTCTGGATTTTATTCACAAGTCCGCCATTTCGCGCGCTTCGACTCCGCTCAGCGCGATGTGCTTCATTCGCTGATCTTGATTCCCGAGAGTCCCAACCGCGCCAGGACCTCGGCCTGGGCTGCCCACATACGGGCTTTTTCCTCGGCCTCGGCGTGATCGTGCCCGAGCAGGTGCAGCACGCCATGCACGACCAGCAGTTGAATCTCGGCTTCGAGCGGATGTCCGCCCGCGGCGGCCTGCTCCTCGGCGCGCTGCACCGAGATGAGGATATCGCCCAGATAACGGCGGCCCGTCTCGGGGTCCGATTCAGAAGAGGGGAAGGACAGCACGTCGGTGGGAGCGTCGATGTCGCGGAACTCGCGGTTCAAGTCCTGCAACTGCTCGTCGTCGGCCAGCACGACGGTCAGGTCGTCCTCCGCCGAAGCGGACTGATGTTCCAGCGTAGCGGCGACGGCCCGTTCGACGATCTCGGGCTCAATCAAAATGGAGGGGGGGATTTCGATGGTGATCATGGTTTTTGCGTGGGGATGGTCTCGACGGCAGACTGCGCGGGCGTGTCTGCCTTCGGATATTGGATGCGCGGATGGTATTGCCCGCGCAGGGTGGTGACGAATGAATCGGTGATCAGGGTCAGGTCGCGCAGGGTGATGAGCGTGTCATCGAGCTGGCCGTTCTTCTGAGCCATGTCCATCACACTGCGGACCAGGTCGCGCAGTTTGTCCTCGGTGTCGGGACGCTCGGCGCGGGTGCGCGCCTCGACGCCGTCGGCCAGCATCAACAGGGCGGTCTCGCGCGAACGCGGACGCGGCCCAGGGTAACGGAACTTTTCAAGGTCCACTTTGCTGGCGTCACCGCCCGCCGCTTCCACGGCCTGGTTGTACTGGTAGCGCGTGATGAGCGTGCCGTGATGCTCGAGCATGAAATCGACCAGACGGTTGGGCAGGCGGTGCTTGCGGGCCAGCGCCACCCCGTCGGTCACGTGGCGGATGATGGTGGCGGCAGCATCCTCGGGCGGCATGTCGTCGTGCTTGTCGATGTTGCCCGGCAGTTGGTTCTCGATGAAGAAGGACGGGTTATTGGCCTTGCCCACGTCATGGAATTGCGCGCCGACCCGTGTCAGCAGCGGGTCCGCTCCGATGCGCTCGGCAGCCTGCTCGGCCAGGTTGGCCACCTGCAGGCTGTGCTGATAGGTCCCCGGGGCGCTGCGCAGGAAGAATTGCAGCAAAGGCGAATCAGGCCGCGAGATATCGAGCAGTTGCAGGGCAGTGGTGAGACCCAGACTTTGGGCCAGCAGATATTGCAGGGTCAACGCGATGCTGGCCGAGGCCAGGCCGTTGAAGGCCACCGCACTGAGCAGTTGCAGCGCACCGACGGCATCCAGCGGGTGCGAAGGGACGTAGAAAGCTAACAGAGATGCGGCTCCCGCCAGAGCCACGCCCACCCCCGCGCGCAGGAAAGCCCAGAAGCGGCGGGCAGGGCCGAGCAGCAACAGGCCGATCAACGAGGACAGCATGTAGTACGGCATCAACTGCGTGGCGTTGGGCAACCCATACACCGAAAGGATCGAGAGCCCCAACGAAATGGCGATGCCGCTCTCCAAACCGAAGAGCGTGCCCAGCAGCAATCCCGCCGCGGGGAGCGGATAGAAGTAAGGCATGAGAGTCCGCTCGGGGATGACCAGCCGCGCGCCCGCCAGGAAGACCAGCGACACCAGCACGATGACCAACTGACTATTCGCCTGGTTGACCACTGCGGCACGTTTCTTGCGGAAGAAATACAACACGACGAAGACCACCGAAAGCAGCGTGACCGCGCCCACGCCCAACAGGTCCTCCAGGCGGCTGCCGGGCGTGATCATGTTCAGCTCGCGCAGGGCTTCCATGTCGGCAGGGGTGACGATTTCCCCGCCCGGCACGATGGTTTCGCCCGCCTTGTATTTCTGCACGACCGGCTCGACGGCATCGCGGGCAGCCTGACGGGCGGCCTGGGTCAGGTCTTCGCTATACAGACTGTTCGGGACAATGAAGGCTTTGACCAGGGTCGAGACCAACTCGGCCTGGTCTTCGGGAAAGGACAGGCTGACGCGCGAGATGACGCCGCGGCGCACCGCATCGAGGTTATCTTCGCGGATGGCGCTGCGCATGACCTGTTCCAACACGCTCAATGTCTCCTGCTGGATAGCGTCCCAGCGGGTGGCAGACAGGGCCAGGATTTGCTCCGTGGTGGTCGCGTCTAGGCGCACATCGCTCAGGGCAGACAGGTCACTCTGCTTTTGCTCGGGGGTGGAATTGGCATCCGCACGGACGAGGGTGATGTATTGCAGAGTGGTGCGCAGGCGTTCGATCTGCTGGCGGGCAATGGCAGGGTCTGGCTGGGTGTAGACGGCCGCCACCGAGCGCTCGGCGGCGGCGCGAGCCTCCTCGGTGCGCACATCACTGACGTATTCCACGTCGCGCGGGGCTTGCAGGTCGCGCGGAGTCACCTCGCCCACGCCCACGGTCAACGAGGTGGGACGCAGGCCGATGGGCATGGTCAACAGGGCAAAGATTCCTAGGCTGACCGATGCCAGCAGGATACCCTGCCAGATGCGCAAACGGGGGGTCACAGGCGGACGCATGAGCCTACCAGCCGATCTCTCGAAACCATTCCAGAATATAAAGGGAACCGATTATTTTTGCAGCAACTCGCGCACGGCAGCGCTGATCATATCGTTGGGGGCGCGGCCCGCCACCTTGGGGATGACGACCTTCATGACCTTGCCCATGTCGGACGGGGCAGCGGCCCCGGTCTCGGCGATGGCCGCCTGGACCAATGCACGCAGTTCCTCGGCGGGCATGGCCTTGGGCAGGAAGGCCTCAAGGACGGCAATCTCCGCCTCATTGTCGGCGACCAGATCGGCGCGATTGGCCTTTTTGGCCTCTTCGAGCGCCTCGCGGCGGTTTTTGATCTCCTTCTGGATCAACGCCATGATGCCCGCATCATCGAGGGCAGTGCGCTTGTCCACCTCGACCTGCTTGATGGCGGCCATGACCATGCGCAGCGTGCGGCGGCGCAGGTCGTCGTTGTTCTTCATGGCCTCTTTCAAGGCCTCGTTAAGTTGGGTTTTTATATCCATGTTGTCATTATACCTTTCGAGGTTTGATTCGATGTCGAGGGTCACGCGGTGAAAGCGGACAGTTCCGCCGCGGAGAGTCCCGCCCGCACCTGCTCGAATTCGAGGACCGTGCGCCTGACCGCCGCGTGGAAGGCGTACTCGAAGCGCGGACCGCGCTCGGCGGAATCCAGGTTCATGTGGGCGTGCGAATCGCGCGGCAGGATCGAGAGCGCGAACTGGCGCAGCGGGCGGACGAAGTACAGCGCCTCCTGCGGGTAGTACAGTTTGCCCGAATGCAGGGCGGGGTTGGCGATCAGGTCCGGGTCGGCGGGGTCGATCTCGGCGGGCGCGGAGTCGGGGTGGCGAGCCAGCCACAGGTCCACGTAGTTGGAGTGGGCGTAGAAATCCTGCGCGGTGTGGGTCAACCGCCCGAAGGCGGTCCGCGCGGCGGGGACATCCCCACGATGCAGCGCCTCAAGGGTCAACTGACGTTGTTCGGCCAGGAAGGCATGGCCCGCCTCGAAGGCATTATTGTCGAAGTGATATTCGTCGTGGCCGAATTGCCCGCGCAGGTCGTCCAGGCCGATATTGGCGGCGATGAGCGCCTCGATGGCAGCGGGGCTGAACATTGCGCCGAGCGCCTCACGGACGATTTGGGCGTGCACCTTGGTTAGCATACAAAAATTATACGCGATAACATGGATTTGACGACGCGCGCGGGTATAATCTGCCGCATGTCTTTTTACACCACCAAAGGCGATGACGGCACGACCGGTCTGATCGGCGAAGGCCGCGTGCCCAAATATCACAACCGCATGGAGGCGCTCGGCGCGCTCGACGAGGCCTCGGCCGCGTTGGGGCTGGCGCGCGCCCAGACTTCTGTCCCCCAGACCGCGCCCGTCCTGCTGGATGCGCAGCGCGACCTGTACAAGCTGATGGCCGAAGTGGCCGCCACGCCCGAGAACGCGCAACGCTTCCGCGCCATCGACGCGGCGCGCGTGACCTGGCTTGAGGAACAGACCGACACCATCAGCCAGGTCGTTGAAATGCCGCGCGCGTTCATCCTGCCCGGCGACACGCCCGGCGGGGCGGCTCTCTCGATGGCGCGCGCCATCATCCGCCGCGCCGAGCGCCGCGTGGTGGCGCTCTTCGACACGGGCGAAGTCACCAACCCCGACCTGCAACGCTACCTCAACCGCCTGTCCTCGTTGTGCTTCGTGCTCGAACTGCGCGAAAACCAATCGGCGGGAAAATCCACCTCGCTCGCAAAAGAGGCCTCATGACCGGCACCATCCTCAACGTCATCACCATCCTGGTCGGCGGCGGACTCGGCCTGCTGTTCGGTTCGCGCGTCCCCGAGAAGCTCAAACAAACCGTCGTGGCGGGCATGGGCCTGTTCACCGCGGCCATGGGCCTGCAAATGTTCTTCAAGAGCACCAACCAGTTGATCGTGTTGGGCAGCCTGTTGATCGGAACCCTGCTGGGCGAATGGTGGCGGATCGAGGACGGCATCCAGGCCCTGGGCCGATTCCTCGAAGCGCGCTTCGCGTCTGGACCCTCAGCGGGTTCAGAACCCCAGGCAGGCGGCAACTCCCGCTTAGTGCGCGGCTTCCTGACAGCCTCGCTGCTGTTCTGCATCGGGCCGATGGCCATCCTCGGCTCGATCAACGACGGCCTGCGCGGAGATTACAGCCTGCTGGCGGTCAAGTCGGTGCTGGACGGCTTCGCCGCGCTGGCCTTCGCGTCCACGCTGGGGATCGGGGTGCTGTTCTCCATCGTGCCGGTCTTCGTCTACCAGGGCGGAATCAGCCTGATGGGCGGCGGCCTGAGCGCCATCCTGACCGACCCGATGATCGCCGAGATGACCGCCACCGGCGGCGTGATCCTGTTCGGGCTGGCTATCAGCAGCCTGCTGGAGATCAAGCCCATTCGCGTGGGAAATTTCCTGCCCGCGCTGGCCATCGCTCCGCTGATCGTGTGGGTGCTGACGCAATTAAAGGTGATGTGAGGCAACATAAAAAAAGGACACGGCCGCTCGGCCGTGTCCTTTTTGATTCTCGCAGGAAAGGTTACTTCAAGCCCATTTCCGCCAGTGCGGCATCGATCTTGGCCTGGAACTCGCTGAACGGCTGGGCGCCTTCGATCAACACGGTCTTGACCTGGCCATTGACGGTGTAGCTCAACACGAAGGAGGGCGTCGCCTGGATGCCGGCCGCCACGCCGTCTTTGGCGTCCTGGTCCACGCGGCTGGAATAGGTCTTGGCGCTCACGCAGGAGTTGAACTTGCCCATGTCCAGGCCGATACTCTCGGCAAAGGCCACCAAGCGCTTATCGGTAAAGTCACCGATGTTCTCACCGGTCTGGTTGGCGAACAGGATGTCGTGCATCTCCCAGAACTTGT
>CALFXA010000038.1 GCA_937928015.1 uncultured Anaerolineales bacterium
GGAATTGCTGATTAACGTCAGCCGCGAAGTGGCTACCGCCCTCGACCTGAGGACGGTGTTGCAGCGGCTGCTCTTTGCTGCCATCCAGAACGTGGGCGGGGAACGCGGCAGCATCGTGGTGATGGACGATACCGGCAAACCCATCGACGCCACCATCGTGTACGGGGCGCGCTTCCACGATCACACCACGCAGCAGTTGCGCGAGACCGTCGAGCGTGGACTGGCAGGCTGGGTGGTGCGCAACCGCAAGGCGGCGCTCGTCCCCGATACCAGCCTCGACGATCGCTGGCTGCGCCGCGATGATGACGCCGTGGACAAGTCGGGGGCCAAGTCGGCCATTTGCGTGCCGTTGCTGGCGCGCGAACGACTGGTGGGCGTGCTCACCCTCGTCCACTCAGCCCCCAACGCTTTTAATGAAGAACACCTGAAATTGATGCAGGCCATCGCGGACCAGGCCAGTGTGGCCGTGTTGAACGCGCGTCTGTATACCGAGAGTCAGCGTACCGCGCGGGTCATGTCGGCATTGGCGGAGGGGGCGGCCACCATCAATACCTCGTTGGAGATGCGCGAGGTCTGGCAGCGCATCCTCAACCAGGCCATGCAGGCGCTTCAGGTGGAGACGGTGGCGCTAGCCCTGCTCGATGCCAACGGCGACCTGGTTTATCATGCCGCCACGGGACAGAACTCCGGCAATATTATCGACCGCCGTCTGCCGGCCGGTCAAGGCTTGGCGGGCATGACAGCTCATCGTGAGGGACGCGGTCTGGTGATTCCAAAGGTTAGCCTGGAAAAACGATACAGCGACGTGGACAATTTTAGCGGCATCGAGATGCGCGCTGTAGCGTACGCCCCCATCCAGACCCAGGGCAAGGTCATCGGGATATTGCAGGCCATCAACCCGGTGGCCAAGGAGTTCGACCCCGATGCCCTGTTGGTGATGACCGGCTTGGGCAGTCTGGCGGGCACCACCATCCAGAACGCATTGCTCTTCGAACGCTTGCAGGCTGCGAACGAACATTATCAGGAACTCTTCGAAGACAGCATCGACTCGATCCTCCTCACTGATTGGAGTGGACGAGTGCTGGAGACCAATCGCCAGGCCGTGAAGATCGGTGCGTACAGTGTCGAGGAACTTCGTACTCTCAAGATCGACCAGTTGCACGACGTGAACTGGAGCAAGGTCGGGATGCAGTTCGAGATGCTGCGTGAGCGGGATTGCAGTTACGAGTCGACCCTGCATCGCAAGGATAGCAGCAGCGTGCCCATCGAGGTTCACGCCCGTCGCGTCAAGTTCGAGGAAACCGACTCGATCCAGTGGATTCTGCGCGACGTCACCGAGCGCAAGGAGCTCGACGCCCTGCGCGACGACATGACCGCCATGATCTATCACGACCTGCGCTCTCCGCTGGCGAACATCGTCTCCAGCCTCGACATGCTGAAGGATATGATCCCCGCGGATGAGTCGACCAGCTCCATGTTGAACATCGCCCTCAACTCGACCGGACGCATCCAGCGGCTGGTCAACTCGCTGCTGGACGTCAGCCGGCTCGAGTCGGGTCAGCAGATCATTGACCAGCAGCCCATCGACCCGGCCGCCCTGGTGGATGAAGCCATCCGCGACGTGGAGCCGGGCGCCTCTGGCCGCCGCCAGATCATCGTCAAGAATCTGGCACTGGGTCTGCCGCTCATCTCCGTGGACGTGGACATGGTCCATCGTGTGTTCATCAACCTGCTCGAAAACGCCATCAAGTTCACCCCGACCGAGGGGCAGATCGAGATCGGTGGACGGGTGGAGAACGCCGACTGGGTCAAGATGTGGGTGCGCGACAGCGGCCCGGGTATTCCGCCCTCCGAGAAGGAACGCATCTTCGAAAAGTTCATCCGCCTGCGCGGCAAGGACAAGATGCCCGGCGGCCTGGGGGTGGGACTGGCCTTCTGCCGCCTGGCCGTGCTGGGGCACGGCGGACGCATCTGGGTCGAAAGCGACGTGGATAAAGGCGCCACCTTCTGGATGACCCTGCCCGTGGCCCGTGCCCGCAAGACCGGCAGGCTTCTCCGTCAGACCGGCCGCCTCAAGCTGGAAACTACAAACTAAACTCTCAGGAGTCTCATGCACGCCATCACCAAGACCGTTTACATCGAAGACCAATATCCCGGCGTCACGCTGGGCGTCATCGTGCGCCCGCGCGGCCTGGTTCAGATCGACGCGCCGCCTTCTCCCGAGGATGGGCGTGCGTGGCGCGCCTCGCTCATGAGTTTGAGCGGCGGCCCCGAACGCGTGCTCATCAACCTCGACGGTCACCCCGACCGCACCCTCGGCGTGCGCGCCATGGATTGCACCATCATCGCGCACGAGAAAACGGCGCAATCCTTCCGCTCGCGGCCGACCACCTTCAAGGCCCAGGGCGACGAGACCGGCGCGGAATGGGAATCCATCCCCGGGCTGGGGAGCGTCCGCTGGGCGCCGCCCGAAATCTCCTTTAGCGAACAACTGGTCCTGAATTGGGACGGTGGCCCGATCCTGCTCGAAAGCCGGCCCGGCCCGTCGGCAGGTTCCATCTGGGTGACCCTGCCCGAGGAAAAGGTGGTCTTCATTGGCGACACCGTCATCAAGGGACAGCCGCCCTACCTGGCCAGCGCCGACCTGCCTGCCTGGCTCGAAACCCTCAATGTCCTGCTCGAACTCAAGGGTTACACCATCATCAGCAGCCGCGGCGGTGTGATCAACGCACAGAGCGTCCGCAATCAGTACGATTTCATCAAACACGCGCACGACAAGCTGGAGCGCCTAGCGAACAAGAAGCCTTCCGCGACCGCGCTCGATAATCTGGCGAATAACCTTGCCTCGGGCTTCAAAGCCTCGGCCGTCCGTCAGCGACATTACGTCCAGCGCCTGCGCTACGGCCTCACGCATTATTTCTCCCGCCATTACCACGCATCTCCCAGCACCCTGGCCGAGGAACAGGCATGAATCACGCCCCCCTGCTCGAACTGATTCGCGGCCGCATCGTCGAGTCGATCCATTACGGTTCCATCGCCGTGGTGGATGCAGACGGCAGGCTCCTGGCTTCTCACGGCGACCCGCAGACGGTCGCCTTTTTGCGCTCCAGCGCCAAGCCCTTCCAGGCCCTGCCTTTCGTGGAACGCGGCGGCGTGGAATTCTACGGATATACCCCGCGCGAACTGGCGCTCTCGTGCGCCTCGCATGAAAGCGCGGCCATCCACCTCGATGCGGTGGCGGCACTGCAAAAGAAGATCGGCATCGAAGAGACCGATCTGCAATGCGGTGGCCACATGCCCGGCGATGTGGACATGTTCCGCGAGTTCGTCATCAGTGGCGAGACGCCTACCGCCAACTACAATAACTGTTCGGGTAAACACACCACCATGCTGGCTCACGCCAAGATGCGCGGTCTGCCGCTCGAAAATTACCTTGAGATCTCGCATCCCATCCAGCAGGATATCCTGAACACGCTGGCGGAGATGTGCGGATATGAATGCGGGAAGATCGAGCTTGGCGTGGACGGTTGTTCCGCGCCCAACTTCGCCCTGCCGCTTTACAACGCCGCCCTCGGCATGGCGCGTCTGTGCGATCCACGCAGCCTGCCCGAGCCGCGCGCCGCCGCCTGCCGCAAGATCACCTCGGCCATGACTTCGTACTCCGAGATGGTCAGCGGCTTCGGTGAGTTCGATTGCGAGGTGATGAAGATCGGCGCAGGCCGCATCGTCACCAAGCGCGGCGCGGAAGGTTATCAGATCATGGGCATTCTGCCTGGCGTGCTCTCCCCCGACTCCCCGGGCGTGGGCGTGGCTATCAAGGTCTCGGACGGTGACCTCGGTCAGCGCAAGGACGACCTGACCGAATCTAGTCGTGTGCGCTCCACCATCGCGCTGGAGGTTTTGCGCCAGTTGGGGGCGCTCTCACCCGAGCAGGTTCAGTCCCTGTCCAAGTTCGGCCCCGTCCGCACGCTCAAGAATCACCGCGGCATCGTGACGGGACAGGCCCGCCCTGCGTTCACCCTGCAACTCAATGGCTGACCTTTCCGCCCGCGCCCTGGCCATCCATCAACGCCTGCTTGAGGTTTGGGGCGAGCCGATTTGGCGGAATCCGCTGCCCGCCATCGACGAGCTGGTCTCAACCATCCTCTCTCAGAACACCAACGACGTTAACCGCGACCGTGCCTTCGAGTCCCTGCGGGCCAGGTTCCCCACCTGGGAGCAGGTCCGCGATGCGAAGACCGAGGCGGTCATTGGCGCCATCCGCCCGGCGGGACTGGCCAACCAGAAGGGGCCGCGCATACAGCAGGTGTTGCGTGCCATCACCGAAGAGCGCGGAGACCTGGACCTCTCCTTCCTGGCTGACCTGCCCGTGGACGAGGCCCGCGCCTGGCTGACCAAGTTCAACGGCGTGGGACCCAAGACGGCCGCCATCGTCCTGTGTTTTTCGCTGGGACGTCCCGCCTTTCCGGTGGACACGCACATCTATCGCGTTTCCGGGCGTATCGGCTTGCGCCCCGAGCGCATGACCGTCGAGCAGGCGCATCCGCACCTCGAAGCGCTCTTCCCGCCTGAGACCTATTACGCCGCGCACCTGAACCTGATCCGCCTGGGGCGGGAAGTGTGCGGCGCGCGCAAGCCGCTGTGCGGCAAGTGTCCCATCCGCGACTTGTGCGATTTCGAGCCGAAGACGAAATAGCCGTCATTGCGAGGGCGGTGTTTTTTTGCCCGAAGCAATCTCATGGAATTAGGAGATTACTTCGTCGCAACGAACGCTCCTCGCAATGAAATACTGGATTTTTTAGAGGTTGCATGACAGGGACTCCTTCCGTCAGCCTGGCCCTGCGCGGGCTAGGAATTCCCCACCGTATCTTCATTCACACCGAACCGATTCACTCGCTGGAAGAGGCCGCCCGTCAGCGCGGACAGCGTCCCTCGCAGGTGGTGCGCTCGATCCTCTTTCGTGTGGGGCAGGATGACTTCATGATGGCGCTGATGGCAGGTCCCGCGCAGATCTCGTGGAAGACCCTGCGCCGCCACCTGGGCCAGTCGCGGCTGACGATGGCCACCGAAGACGAGGTGCTGGCCGTAACCGGCTACCGCACCGGGACGGTGGGTCCGTTTGGGCTGGCGCGCCCGCTCAAGGTCCTGATCGACCCGAGTGTGCTCGCGGAGGAGGAAGTCTCCATCGGGTCGGGGATGCGTGGGGTGGCGGTCATCCTGCAAAGCGCGGACCTCCAGCGGGGTCTGCCGAACGGGGAAGTGGTCTCGCTGACAGAATCCTCTTGACAAAATTCAGCCGCTGAATTATGATTAATTACATAGTCTATAAGACAAGTAGACTTTAGGTAGAGTTATGCGACTATCCAAACGCGGTGAGTACGGCCTGCGGGCCATGATCATGCTGGCGGGATCCGCCCGCGAGAATGAGCCCCTGCCTGTGGTGCAGATCAAGGAGATTTCGCAGCGCGAACAGATCTCCTCCAAGTTTCTTGAGCAGATTTTGCTGACGCTCAAGAATGCGGGGATGCTCCACAGCAAGATGGGCGTCGGCGGCGGGTATTACCTGGCCAGGCCGGCCAGCGAGATCACCTTGGGCCAGATCTTCCGCGTGTTGGACGGGCCGGTGGCGCCGATCAAGTGCGTCAGCCAGATGGCCTACGAACCATGCGGCTGTCCCGACGAGCAGACCTGCGGGCTGCGCCTGGTAATGGGCGATGTGCGCAACGCCATCGTGGACATCCTCGACCATACTTCTTTGGAGGATGTGGCCAAACGCCGTGAGGCGGTTCAACAGTCGCTGGGACTTACCAGCCAGTAATGCCGAAAAGGAGCCTGAAAAGGCGATTTTTTACGGCTCAAAAGTCTACTAGTTCCATAGACTTTATAATCAACAAGAGAGAATTTGGAGTAACCATGCGAAACAGACTGTATCCCCTCTTCACCGTGATGGCGATTGTCGCCCTGGTCCTCTCGGCCTGCGGCACCTCCGCTCCCGCCGCCAATGCGGGTTCGGGCGAATTGAGCGGCACCATTTCAGTTTCTGGCGCGTTCGCGCTTTATCCCATGATGACCGTCTGGGCCGAGGAATTCCAGAAGATTCACCCCAACGTTGAGTTCGACGTTCAGGGCGGCGGCGCGGGCAAGGGCATGACCGACACCCTGGCCGGCGCGGTGGACATTGGCATGATCTCACGCGCCATCAAGCCCGAGGAAGAGTCGCAGGGTGCCTACTGGGTGGCGGTGACCAAGGATGCCGTGCTGCCCATCATCAGCGCCGACAATCCGTTGAAGGAACAGATTCAAGCCAAGGGCATCTCGCAGGAAGTCTTTGCCAAGATTTTCATCTCACAGGAGATCAAGACCTGGGGCGAGGTGGTGGGCGACCCCTCCATCACCGATGAGATTCACGTCTACACCCGCTCCGATTCGGCTGGCGCTGCAGAGCAGTGGGCCAAGTATTCGGGCGGCAAGGCCCAGGACGACCTGAAGGGCATCGGTATCAACGGCGAACCCTCGATGGTGGATACGGTCGCCAAGGACCCGCTCGGAATCGGATACAGCAACCTGAACAGCGTCTTCGATATGGGTAGCGGCAACCTCGTGACGGGCGTGCTGGTCCCGCCCATCGACATCAACTCCAACGGGACTGTTGACTCGGGCGAATCCTATAAGGTCAAGGCCGACATCTTCAGCGCGGTCTCGCAGGGAACCTTCCCCGAGCCGCCCGCCCGCTTCGAATATCTTGCCACCAAGGGCAAGCCGACCGGGCTGGCGAAGGCCTTCATCGAGTGGATTCTCACCGACGGCCAGCAATATCTTGAAGCGGCGGGCTATGTTCCGCTCACCGCGGAGCAGCAGGCCGAGTCGCTCGCAAAACTCAAATGAGCCAGAGCGAACCCACTATCACACTTGAAAACACGGAAGGCCGGACTACCCGGCCTTCTGTCGCGCCTCGTATCCGCCAGGATCAGCGCGCCCAGCGGGTGTTTTTTGTCATCACGCTCTTACCGGTATTCCTGATCGTCGTGGTGACCATTGCCCTCTTTGTCCGCGCCTGGCCGATCCTGCAGGCCTTCCCACTCACGGACCTGCTCTTTGGCACGATCTGGAAGCCGAGCGAGAAGATGTTCGGCTTCGGGCCGTTCATCCTCGGCACGTTGTGGGTGACGGTGGTGGGCGTGGGGGTGGCGGTTCCGCCCTGCCTGTTGGCGGCCATCTACCTGGCGGAATATGCCCACGCATCCACACGCTCGTTCACCAAGCCGATCCTCGACCTGCTGGCGGCCATCCCGCCGGTGGTGTACGGCGTGTGGGGTCTGCTGGCCATCGTCCCGTTCGTGGAGGATATGCTGGCCCCGTTGGCGAAACGCTGGCTGGGTGGGGTCCCATTTTTAGCGGTGAACCAGCCGACAGGTTTTAGCATCCTCTCGGGCGGCATTGTGCTGGCTGTGATGATCGCGCCGCTGGTTATCTCGGTGGTGTACGAGATTTTCCTGACCGTGCCCAACGACCTGCGTCATGCCTCCCTGGCCGTGGGCTCCACGCAGTGGCAGACCATCCGCAATGTGGTGCTGCCGCAGGTCATGCCGGGCATCGTGGCGGCGGTCGTGCTGGGCGCATCGCGGGCCTTCGGCGAGACCATCGCCGTGTTGATCGTGGTGGGCAACGTGCCACAGGTCCCGACCTCGATCTTCGACTCGGCCTATCCGCTGCCTGCGCTGATCGCCAACAACTACGGCGATATGATGTCGATCCCACTGTACGACTCGGCCCTGATGGGCGCGGCGCTGGTGTTGCTGGTGGTCATCCTGATCTTTAACATCCTGTCCACGCTGGTACTCCAGAGAATGTTGAGGCGCAAATGGGCATGAAGAAGAATTACTGGCAGCGGCGCCATCTGATGGAACTGTTCATGAAGACGCTCATGCGCATCTCGCTGGCGGGGGCGGCGGCCAGTCTGGGCTTGATCCTGTGGACGGTGGTGGCGCGCGGCCTGCCTGCTTTGACCTGGGATATGGTCACGCAGGTCCCCAAGGGCGGCTTCTACATGGGCAAGGAAGGCGGCGTGTTGAACGCCATCATTGGATCGCTGTACCTGGCGTTGGGCGGCACGTTGTTGGCTATGTTATTCAGTCTGCCGATTGCGTTGTATCTCAAGACCTACCTCGGCAGTTCGAAATGGGGACAGTACGTGCGGCTTTCGCTGGACGTACTGTGGGGTATCCCTTCCATCGTGTACGGCGCCTTTGGCTTTACGATCATGATCGCCATTGGGATGCGTGCCTCGTTATTGGCGGGCATCATCGTGCTGGCGCTGGTGGAGTTGCCCATCATGGTGCGTGCCATGGACGAGGTCATCCGCCGCATGCCCGCCGACCTGGAGCAGGCTGCCCTGGCACTCGGCTCGACCCGCTTCGAGGTGTCCATGCAAGTGGTGACGCGTCAGATGCTGCCAGGCATCATGACGGCCATCCTGCTGGCCTTCGGGCGCGGAATCGGCGACGCGGCCTCGGTGTTGTTCACCGCAGGCTACACTGACCGCATCGTGACCTCGTTGATGCGCCCGACGGCGTCGCTGCCGCTGGCGGTCTTCTTCCAGTTGGGCTCGCCCTTCCCCGAGGTCCAGCAGCGTGGATACGCCTCGGCGCTGATCCTGACCATCATCGTGCTGGCGGTTAGCTTCGGCTCGCGCTGGCTGTCTTCGCGTTTGAACAAGTACACGATCAAGTGACGGGATAAGATCATTATGGATACCCACATTCAAGTCAAGAACCTGAACGTTTATTACGGCAAACAGCAGGCGCTGAAGAACGTCAACATCGAGATTCCCAAGAAGCAGATCACGGTCATCATGGGACCCTCGGGCTGCGGCAAGACCACCCTGCTCAAGAGTTTCAACCGTTTCCTCGAACTGACCGATGGGACGCAGATTACGGGCGAGGTACTCGTGGATGGGCAGAACATCTACGACCGTGAGGTGGACGTGACCGAGGTCCGCAAAACGGTGGGCTTGCTGGCCCAGCGCCCCTCGCCGCTGCCGATGTCCATCTACGACAACGTGGTCTATGGCATGCACATCCACAAGATGAAGAAGGACCGCAGGGAATACAAGGCCGCGGTGCGGCATTATCTGGAGATCGCCGGCCTGTGGGACGAGGTTGGCAAACGTCTGCATGACCCCGCCACGGGACTCTCCATCGGTCAGCAGCAACGCCTGTGCCTGGCGCGCGGCTTGGCCGTCGAGCCCGAGATCATCCTCGGCGACGAGCCGACCTCCGCACTGGACCCGATCTCCTCGCAGAACATTGAGGCGCGCCTGCTCGACCTGAAGCAGCAGTACACCACCGTCATCGTGACCCACACCCTGCGCCAGGCCAAGCGCCTCGCGGACCACGTCATTTATATGTACATGGGCGAAGTGATCGAGGCAGGGCCCGCGAAGGAAGTCTTCACCAACCCGAAGCACGAGCGCACGCGTCAGTATTTGGAAGGCCTGTTCTAGTCAGAAACTCCGGTGCGGAAACGCATCGGAGTTTTCATTCCAGACAGGTATAATCGACTGATATGAGCATTTTGAAAGACAAGCACATCCTGCTCGGGGTGACGGGCTCCATCGCGGCTTACAAGGCGGCAGACCTGGCGTCCAAACTGACCCAGGCGGGCGCACAGGTGGATGTGATCCTGACTCCGGCGGCGGAAAAATTCGTCACGCCGTTGACCTTCCAATCGGTGACGGGCCGCCGCGCCTACACTGACTCGGACCTGTGGGGCGGCGAAGCGCATGTGCTGCACGTCGGCCTCGGACATTCCACCGACCTGTTGGTCATCGCGCCCTGTACCGCCGACACGCTGGCGAAACTGGCGCACGGCCTGACCGACAACCTGCTGACTGTCACCGCGCTGGCGGCGACCTGTCCGCTGGTGATCGCGCCCGCCATGGACGGCGGCATGTTCGACGCGCCCGCCACCCAGGCGAATCTCGCCACGTTGATCGAACGCGGCGCAATGGTCGTCGGCCCTGCCGAGGGACATCTGGCCTCGGGCCTGCTCGGCAAGGGACGCATGTCCGAGCCTGCCGAAGTGCTGGGACGCATCCGCATGGCGCTGGGCAAAAAGGAAAAACTGGCGGGCAGGAAGATCGTCGTCACGGCAGGCGGGACTCAGGAACCGCTCGACCCCGTGCGGGTTTTAACCAATCATTCCTCGGGGAAACAGGGCTACGCCCTGGCACAGGCCGCGCTCGATCTGGGCGCGGATGTCTGCCTGATCTCCACGCCCACCGCGCTGACGGCCCCCGTCGGTGCGCGGCTCGCCCCCGTCCGAACGGCCGAAGAGATGAAGGACGCCGTGCTGGCTGAGTGCGCCGACGCCGACGCGTTGGTCATGGCCGCCGCGGTGGCTGACTTCCGCCCGAAGCATGTCGCGGCCGACAAGATGAAGAAGCGGGACGGGATTCCGCAGATCGAGCTGGAGGCGGCGCCCGACGTCTTGAAAGCGGTGGCAGGCTTACGGCTTGCCCTGAGCGAAGCCGAAGGGTCCAAAAAGAAGCCGCGAGTCGTGGTCGGCTTTGCCGCCGAGTCCCGCGATCTGCTCGATAATGCAAGCGAGAAATTGAAATCCAAGAATCTGGATCTGATCGTTGCCAACGATATTTCCGCCGCCGACGCAGGCTTTGGTGCCGAGACCAATCGCGTCACCCTGTTGTTTGCCGACGGGCGGAAAGAGTCCCTGCCGCTGATGGAGAAGAGCGAAGTGGCCGAGGTCATCCTGCGAACTGTTGCAACGCTGTTGGAGTAATCATGCGTATCCTGGTCATTTCGGACATCCACGCCAACTATACCGCCCTCGAAGCCGTGTTGAACGCCGCAGGCCCGGTGGACGAGACCTGGTGCCTTGGCGACGTGGTGGGGTACGGCCCCGACCCGAACGCCGTGGTAGAGGTCATCCGCGAACTGCCGAGCCTGGTCTGCCTGCTCGGCAATCACGACGTGGCGGCGCTCGGGCGCATGCCCTTCGAGACCTTCAACGGCGACGCGCGCCGCTCGCTGCTATGGACCGAAAAAGTGCTGAACGCCCAGAACCTCGATTTCCTGCGTTCCGTCCCGTCGAGTTCCAAGGTGCGCGGGCAGGCCACGCTGGCCCACGGCAGTCCGCGCGACCCGCTGTGGGAGTACGTGCTCAATACGCTCTCGGCGCGCCTGAACTTCGATCACTTCGACACGCCCTGGTGTTTTGTGGGACATTCCCACATCCAGTGTAGTTTCCGCCTGGACGAGACCACCGACCGCGTCTGGCTCGAAACCCCCAAGGTGGACCTGCCCCTTAGCCTGACCTCGCGCATGCTCCTGAACCCGGGCTCGGTCGGCCAACCCCGTGACCGTGATCCGCGCGCCGCTTTTGCCATCTACGATTCCGAGGCCCAAACCTGGACCCCGCGCCGTGTGTCCTACAACGTGCCCGAGGTGCAGGCGCGCATCCGCGAGGCGAAACTACCCGAGAAACACGCGCTCCGTCTGGCCGAAGGCTGGTAGCAGATTTTTGCATGGGGGAACATTTCCAGCCTGCTGGGCGTTCTTGATTCAACCGAACGATGATTGATTCTGAGGAGAAGAAACCATGAAACGCCTTTTGTTCGTCCTATTAACCGCCGCCTTATTGCTGTCTGCCTGCGCCTCGCGAACAATGCCAATGGAACTGCCCGCCGCCGCTCCCATGATGGATTCCCGTGCGGCGGGCGCGCCTGTGGCCGACGAGTACGCGGCCGGGCAGGACGTCCTGCCCTCCAGCGGAGGCGGCCCTCAGGCGGCGGCCGTGGAACGACTCGTGATCCAGAACGCGGACGTGGCCATCGTCGTCACCGACGTGGACGCGCGCACGAAGGAGATCGAGGCGCTGGCGAAGGCCTTGGGCGGCTACGTCGTTGCGTCCAACCGCTACCAGAACCAGGTCTATAGCGGTGACCGCTACGTGGATGTGCCGCAGGCCACCCTCACCATCCGCGTGCCATCCGAGAAACTGGATCAGGCGCTGGATGCGATCAAGAAGGATGTGATCGAGGTGCAGAGCGAATCCCGCTCGGGGCAGGACGTCACCGCCGATTATGTCGACTTGCAATCGCGCCTGAAGAACCTCGAAGCCACCGAGACACAACTGAACAAAATCCTGGAGAACGCCAC